>NZ_JAHPVG010000003.1:0-415991 GCF_025514755.1 Acinetobacter sp. WU_MDCI_Abxc222 | reverse complement strand
CCTTTGTAGGCTTTAATCAAGGCAAAGTCAGCCTTGATTGGATATTCAAGTACATAATCTTTCCCATCAATCTCACGAGTCTCTTTACCTTCGGCCAAAAGAGTTCCAAAGCCTGTTGGGGTAAATACAGCGCCTAGGCCCATACCTGCTGCCTGAATACGACACGCCAGATTACCTTGCGGTACCACTTCAAGCTCGACCTTTCCAGCACGATACAGTTCATCAAACACATAAGAATCTGACTGACGTGGGAAAGAACAGATGACTTTTTTAACCGAACCAGCTTTAAGTAGTTTCGCCAGACCATAGTCGCCATTACCGGCATTGTTGCTGACGATGGTTAAATCTTTAACACCGAGTTCAATAAGACCGTCAATGAGTTCAGCGGGTTGTCCTGCGGTACCGAAACCACCAATCAGAATGGTTGCACCATCTTTAATCTGCGATAGAACCTCGCTTAGTGAGGACTTACTTTTGTCAATCATTAGACAACTCCATTGTGCTCATTGAAGAAGAGATAGGTAAGAGAGTTAGGCACACTGAGGCGAGAAGAATAGATAAATATTTCACTCAATCCCGAGTGTTTCCCTTAGCTTTCCCTTTTAAACATTTTTGATAATTTTCGTATTTTGATCTAGTAAGCTACATACAGTTTTGTTCGGTATAAATATATTTTGTTCGATGATCGAACATTATCTAAGTAAATTACTCAACTAATCTTATAGAGTTGGGATGCAAAAAAATATTAATTCTTATAAATAGATATGTAGAAATGAAATATTTACTTAGGCTATTTCTCAAATAAAACTACAAAATATTATTATGTATATCTATCCTAAGACTGTGATTGTAAAATTAAACGTGCAAGCTCTAAATCATCAGGATAAGTAATTTTAATATTATCAGAACGCCCCATTACAACCTGCACAGTTTCCCCGATATATTCAAGTGCACTTGCCTCATCGGTAATAGCAATATTATTTTCTAAAGCGTATTCAATTGCTTTTTTGAGCTTCCCAATTTTAGCAATTTGAGGCGTTTGAGCCTGCCATAATAAATCCCGACTTACCGTTTTATTAATATGATTATTTGCCGCAACCTGTTTTAAAGTGTCACGAACAGGAATCGCTAAAATAGCACTATGATTTGATTCAATTGCTTGTTCAACAAGGGTATTTAAACAATCAATTGTTACACAAGGCCGTGCTGCATCATGTACAAGAACCCAATCATTTTCATTAGCAAAAGTTAAAAGATGATTTAAAGCATTTAATACCGAATGGACTCGTTCAGCCCCACCTATACAAAAATGCGCCTTATCTATATTTTGAAATGCGAGCGTCTGAGCAAAGGTATCTTGGGTACCAATTGCCAGAACATAACCATTTAATGGAAGTTGACTTATGCGCCGAACAGTATGTTCTAAAACAGTCGTATTCTGAATATATTGATACTGTTTCAATTCAGTTTTAGAAAATCGACTTCCTGAACCTGCAGCTGGAATAACTGCCCATAATTTAGTCTGGGATATCTGGGGATGCAGGTGTCTCATTCGTTTCCAAATCAACTTTAGCGTTCGGGTCAATATAAATAGGCTTGTAATGGGTACTAATTGTACTCATTTGAACAAATGTCTCATGTGGTTTAACTAAACCTAGATCAAGGCGAGCATGTTCTTCTATTGCTTCTGTACCATTTTTCAGGTCAAAAACCTCTGCTGCCAAAATACGGTTTCGCTCTTTAAGCTCTTCATTTACTTCAGCTTGTTGCTGAATTTGTTGCATGAGAGCTTGATGAGGGAGATAGCCACCCTCACCTAACCAAAATTGATATTGCAGTATGGCTACCAAAACAATAACCAGTAGTAATATCAGTTTGCTTGAAGTGGATCGAAATACTTCTAACATATCATTAAGATTTTTAATTAAAAACTTTCGTTAAGAGATTGTATTGTATAGTAATTAAGAAGTAGCATGCGAAATTCCTGCAAAAATTTAAGCAAAATTATTAATGGGCATATTACTTTAATTGACCATTGTGACATGTTTCATTTTGTCAAAAATGAATGGAATTTGAAAGGGAAATAATATTTATAAGTACAACTGCTTATAAATCAATCTACGCACAAAAAAGCCCTCTTTTAAGGGCTTTTATAAATCGGTTACTTATATGAGTATGTCTGTATCAAAAATTATAACGAACACTCAGCGTTGCATTTCGTGGTGTTCCCCAATTCATTGAGTTTTCACCAATACCTTCATAATATTTTTCATCAAAAATATTATCGATATTAAATTGAAGTTTAATATTTTTATCTACTTGATAGCCAAGCATCGCACTTGCTAAAACATAAGCATCTTGCTCAATACGAGAGCTTCCACTACCCGTATAGTATTTACTCTTATAATTTAAGCCAAGTCCTGCACTCCACTGATTAAGTTTGTACTTAACAAATAAATTTGAAGTTGTTCGAGAGTTTGTCGTATTAACCTTCGTACCCTTTGCATCTTTTGCTTCAAAATTAGCAATACCAAAATTAACAGCCCAGTTATCGTTAATTTCCCCATCAGCTTCAAACTCAAAGCCTTTACTTTCAACACCATCTACAGCACGGTAAGCTTGCTCTGTAGTTTGTGTACCATTACGGACAATAAATACTCCAGGTATCGATTCAGCAAAATTAGATTGTTCTATTCGAAATACTGACAATGCTGTATTTAAACGCCCCCCAAACCACTCACTCTTTAAGCCAGCCTCATAACTCTTACCTGTAATCGGATCAATATATTGATCATTTACATCTTTACGATCTTGAGGTTTGAAAATTTCCGTATAACTCGCATACACAGACTGATCTTGGGCAAAATCATAAATAGCGCCAATATAAGGTGCTAATTCATTGTTAAATTCACGGTTACCTTTATCATTCTCAGCTTTATATTCCCAGTTAGATAAACGTGCACCAGCAATAATTTTTAAAGGATCAAGAATTTGAAATTTTCCAGCAATATATGCCGCAGTTTGTGTGGTTTCATTCAGCGCATTTTTGCCGTTTAAAATAACAGGCTGAAGCAACTCTTGAGCTATATCATTATAGTTAAGCGGACCACCTAAATATTTTTCAATGTCTTGGTTTTTGTTAGATCCACCAAAAATATCTTTTGTCTTTTCATTCTTATTCCAAGATCCGCCAATAATGATTTCTTGTGGACGATTAAAAAGCGTAAATGGGGCATTGATAAAAACATCAATATTGTTTTCTTCACTCGCAGCTTTGGCGCCATATACAGAAACATTATCCTTTTTATTATCATCTATATTTTTTAGTGGACTGGTGTTGGTTGCCTTATCTACTTTTCCAGCTGTATATAACAACATAGAGTCCGTATCTTCTTTGCGGAAAGTATAAGCAACATTTAAATTGACATCATTAAATAAATTCTGTTTTAAGTTCGCAAACACTGCCGTTGTATTCACATCCCAGTAAGTCCAAGGTGCACTTACTGTTAAGCTTCTAGAAAAATTGGTACGGGTCCCATCAGTATAAAAAGCAGGTGTACCACCCCAGCGAATACCGTCACGATGCAATTCTTGATAAGTAGCTCCAAACGACATACTTGTTTTATCGCTCAGATCATAATCAAGAGCACCATAAAATACATTCCGTTCTTTCTCATAAAAATCCATAAATGAATTTTCATCAGAATGCTTCACAAACATACGTCCACGCAATGAACCATCAGCATTAAGCGGTGTAGAAATATCTGCCGAACTGCTCCAAGAGTTCCATGAGCCTAATGATGTACTGACATTACCACTAAGTTCTTTTGAGTTTGCATGTTTACGAATCATATTCAGCGCCATCGCTGGATTGCCCGCACCTGTGGTTAGGCCATTAGCACCTTTCACCACCTCGACGCGATCATAAATATCTAAATCAAGGTCTCCTGTACCTAAATTAATCGTGCTCGGTATTCCATCTATTAAGTAATAATCTACCTCAAAACCACGTGCATAAACTTTCTGACGCTCATCAGTACGTGAAGTCGAAACACCCGTAATATTGTTCATTAAATCTTGAAAAGAATCGATTTTACGATCATCTAAATATTCACGGGTTAAAACCTTCACCGATTGTGGTGTTTCACGAAGAGATAAATTTAATTTTGTAGAAGTATTTGCGCTTTTTGCTGCGTAACTGCCCGAACCTTCGGTAACAGTGGAATTTTCTTGTTCTGCTTGTACTCTTATCGTTTCTAAGGTGGCTGTTCCATTTTTCTCATCTGCATAACCAACTGAAGGAACAGTTAAAGCCATAGCAAATGCTAAAGGATGAGCTCTAAATACTTTTCTAAAGGGCGAAGTGTACATAAGAAAATTCCATAATAATTAATGTGCTGTGCGAGATTCCTTACCCTTTTACTACTTTGTTCCTTGTTACAAAGCAGAAAAAGTCGGCACAAAAATTAACACGAATGATAATTGTTATCAACAATATATTAATAATCACTACTATTTGTTTAGAGTGGGTTATCAGTAATTTTAATTATTGATGTATTTCTTTCCCATCCAACCCCACACTCGGATCATCAGGCCAGTTAAATTTATCGTGCTCCAATTAATTAATAAAATGTTATGCAATTGTCTTACGATTAACTCAAAAATAACAAACTAAACAGTATTTTCTTTTATATTTTATTATTCTTCTAAAATCTCATCATAGAGAATAAAGGTACAACTTGTAGTGCATAAAGTTTTAGCATTTTCTTTAGTAAGCTTAGGTTTGAGCGCTTGTAATAATCATACTGATGATAGTCCATCAAAAATAATTAATGTGGAGGACTCCCAAAAAATAAACAGACCTATTAATACCTATACATATGAATTTAATGACATTATTTATAAATTAAATACTGAACAAGACCAAATGACAGCTCATTTGAAATTAAAACGTTTATTAAAAAAGATGCCACCTAACGATAACAACTTAAACATTTTAAAAACTAAACGTAAAATACTCGTACATTTAGGTTGTCTTAATGAAGCTTATCGCATTACCGAAAAAATACTAGCTAAATCAGAAAATTCAAAATTACAAGAGATGCAATGTATTTTCCTCAGTAAAATGAAGAAAGATGCTCATGAAATAAAAGCATGTTATGAAAAAACCGCGAATAGTTATTTAAATGAGATAAATTTAATTCCTAAAGCTGCTTTGCGATATCAATATGCTTTATGGGGACATTATGCAGCAATGTTCCATGCTGGTCATATAGAATATAAAGATAAACTCCAAGAAGTTATTGATTATCACAACATTGAAGATCACAAAAAAACATATCAACAAATGTATAAAAATGTTATGGATCCTCAAGTTTTTCAAAAACGTCTAGATGAGATTCCTTATACTCCTGATTGTCATTAAACTATTTTTTTAAATCTTAATATCAGTTATTTTTATAGCTTGCATCATTATTAAATCTAATCTACCTAATAAGAATGTCTTTGTTGATATATCTTTTAATACTGCCTTCCCTTTTGGGAATAGCATCATCTCTTAATAGATCTATTTTTGAATAGTACATCACATAATTAGACTAACTATATTAAGTTTATTCACACAGAATTAGTTACGAATAAAATTTATAAAAATTCACATATGCTTCACTCTTTTAACCAATAACTACCTAAAAAGTATATTTTTTTATTTTCTAATTTGTTAAGAATTTTATAAGGATTTCTCTCAATATTTTAATAAGGAGAAAGGTGAAAAATGGATTTTATTAATATATTTATAGGTGATACAACCTGGAACTTTGTTTTAGAAGTTTTAGTTCGATGTACCGTGATGTTTATCATCATTATTAGTTTTTTAAGATTATCTGGTAAACGAGGTGTACGTCAGCTCTCCCTTTTTGAACTCGCAATCATTTTATGTTTAGGGTCAGCAGCTGGCGATCCGATGTTTACTGAGGATATACCTATTGCACATGCCTTTGTTGTGTTTATCGTTATTCTTTTTCTTTATCGATTTGCTACATGGAGCATGGTAAAGCATAAAAAAATTGAAGATTTACTTGAAGGAAAAGCGCTTTGTATTGTTAAGGATGGTCTTGTAGTCTACAAAGATTTCCAAAAACAATCATATTCTCATGATGAGTTTTTCTCAGAAATGCGGCAACAACATGTTGAGCATCTTGGACAAGTGAGAACAGCTTTATTAGAGTCTGATGGTATTCTTAGTCTGCTTTATTTTGAAGATGAGGACGTAAAATGGGGCCTACCATTATTCCCTGACGCTTACCGCAGAGCCAATGTACTTAAACTTAATACTTTTTATTCATGTATGAAATGTGGTGAAACTAAAATTTTAAATAAAATCGACCAAGAATGTAGCCGATGTCAACATCACAGTTGGGCTGAGTCTTTAAAAACACGCCGATTAGGATAATAAAAAAGGTGCTATTTCCTATTAAAAACAGGAAATAGCACCTTCAAATGTTAAAAAATTAATTTTAACTTTTTATTTAAAGATTAGTTTAAACCTTTAAATTCAGCTTTACCGCGGTAAGCAGCTTTAGTCAATTCTTCAATACGAAGTAATTGGTTGTACTTAGAAACACGGTCAGAACGGCAAAGTGAACCAGTCTTGATTTGACCAGCAGCTGTACCTACTGCTAAGTCAGCAATAGTAGAATCTTCCGTTTCACCAGAACGGTGAGAAATAACAGTCGAATAACCATTTGCTTTAGCAAGATAGATTGCATCTAAAGTTTCAGTCAAAGTACCGATCTGGTTGTATTTGATTAAGATTGAGTTACCAACTTTTTCATCAATACCACGTTGTAAAATCTTAGGATTAGTTACGAACAAGTCATCACCAACCAATTGGATTTTATCACCAAGGATTGAAGTCAAGTAGCTCCAGCCTTCCCAATCAGACTCATCAAGACCATCTTCGATCGAGATAATTGGATATTGATTTACAAGACCAGCTAAATAATCTGCAAACTGATGGCTTGTAAATGCACGGTTGCCTTCGCCTTCTAAAACGTATTGACCGTTTTTGTAGAATTCTGAAGATGCGCAGTCTAACGCAAGCATCATGTCTGAACCAGCTTTGTAACCAGTCAATTCAATTGCTTGTAAAATGATTTGAATTGCTTCTTCATTAGAACGTAAGTTAGGAGCAAAACCACCCTCATCACCCACAGCAGTATTCAAACCTTGTTTCTTTAAAACTGATTTTAAAGAATGGAATACTTCAGCACCAGCACGTAAAGCTTCAGCAAATGAAGTGAAACCTACAGGCTCAATCATGAACTCTTGAATATCAACAGTGTTGTCCGCATGCTCACCACCATTTAAGATGTTCATCATCGGTACAGGCATTGTCAAAATTGTTTGACCACGAAGATCTGCGATGTATTGGAAAAGAGGAAGTTTCTTTTCTTCAGCAGCAGCGCGCGCAGCAGCCAATGACACAGCTAAAGTTGCGTTAGCACCTAATTTCTCTTTGTTTTCAGTACCGTCAAGCGCGATCATTGTATTATCAATGTCTTTTTGCTCAAAAACTGATTTACCCAACAAAGCATCACGAATCAACGTATTAACGTTGTTAACTGCTGTACGAACGCCTTTACCTAAGTAACGCGATTTATCACCGTCACGTAGTTCTAAAGCTTCACGAGAACCAGTTGAAGCACCAGATGGTGCACATGCACGACCAACAACCCCAGATTCTAAAATTACGTCTGCTTCGATGGTTGGGTTACCACGAGAGTCCAAAATTTCACGTGCACGAATGTCAACGATTTGGCTCATGAACAATTCCTCTTTGAATGAATATGAGCTGCGGTTAAAGCAGCGTAAGGGTTATAAAACAACTCAATGGGTGTCTAACTTTTTGAATCCTTTAACTAAAGTATCCAATTCTTTTATTTGTGCCAAGAATGGTTCAAGTTGGGACATACGTAATGCACAAGGTCCATCGCATTTTGCATGTTCTGGGTCTGGATGAGCTTCCAAGAACAATCCAGCCAAACCAGTTGCCATTCCAGCGCGTGCTAAAGTTGTAATTTGAGCACGACGACCACCTGCTGAGTCAGCACGACCACCAGGGGTTTGTAACGCATGTGTCACGTCAAAGAAAACTGGCACATTCATTTCTTTCATTGTGTCAAAGCCAAGCATATCTACAACAAGATTGTTATAACCAAATGCTGAACCACGTTCACAAAGAATAAGTTTGTCGTTTCCTGCTTCTAAACATTTATGCAGGATATGACGCATTTCATGAGGTGCTAAAAACTGGGCTTTCTTAATATTAATAATAGCCTGTGTTTTTGCCATCGCCTCGACAAGATCAGTCTGACGACTTAAGAAAGCGGGTAATTGAATAATATCGGCTACTTCTGCGACCGGTGCAGCCTGATATGGCTCATGCACATCAGTAATGATAGGAACATTAAAATGTTTTTTAATATCACCTAACCATTCGATACCTTTTTCAAGTCCAGGACCACGGAATGAATGCAGACTAGAACGATTTGCTTTATCGAAACTCGCTTTAAATACATAAGGAATATCTAAGCGTTTGCAAATATCAACATACGTTTCTGCAATTTCAAAAGCTAAATCTTTTGATTCAAGTACGTTCATTCCGCCAAATAATACAAATGGCAAATGATTTGCCATTTGTATATCGCCTAAACGTACAACTTCTTGTGGTTTTAATTGTGACATTTAAACTTTCCCAGTTTATTTAAAATCGCATTATTTACTTTTTTGATGCTGTGTTTTTGCAGCATCAATAAAACTAGCAAATAATGGATGTCCATCACGTGGTGAACTTGTAAATTCCGGGTGGAATTGTACAGCAATAAACCAAGGATGTTCAGGAATTTCTACAGTTTCAACTAAATGTTGTGCTGAAGAGTAACCTGAAATCTTCATACCAGCTTGTTCAATCGACTCGATGAAACGGTTATTCATTTCATAACGGTGACGATGACGCTCAGTGATTTCAGCTTTACCGTAGACTTCACGTGTTTTTGTGCCTTCAACCAATTCAGATTTTTGAGCACCTAAACGCATAGTTCCACCTAAGTCAGACTCAAGGCTGCGTTGTTGTAATTCACCACGCTCATCTAACCATTCAGTAATTAAACCAATGAGTGGATATTTTGTAGAGCGGTTAAATTCTGTAGAAGAAGCTTCTGGCATACCTGCAACATGGCGAGCGTATTCAATAACAGCCAATTGCATGCCTAAACAAATACCCAAGAATGGGATTTTGTTTTCACGTGCGTATTGAATAGCTTTCATTTTGCCTTCAGTACCACGTTCACCAAAACCACCTGGAACTAAAATTGCGTCAGCTGTACTTAAAATAGATACGTCTTGGCTTTCAAGTTCTTCAGCGTTGACATAATCGATTTGTACTTTTACGCGATTTTTAATACCTGCGTGTAATAACGCCTCATTCACAGACTTATAAGCATCTGGTAATTCAACATATTTACCAACCATAGCTACACGTAAAGTGTATTCAGGATTTAGTAATGCTTCGACTACATTGTCCCAATCTTCTAGGTTTGCTTCTGGAAGATCATTAAATCCAAAACGCTCACAGATCAAGTCATCAACGTTTTGTTCATAGAATGTACGTGGAATTTGATAAATCGTTTTCGCATCTTTACATACCACTACAGCACGCGCTTCTACGTTAGTGAACAATGCAATTTTGCGTTTAGTATCAACATCCACATCATATTCAGTACGGCAGATAAGAATATCTGGCTGAATACCAATCGAAAGCAACTCTTTAACAGAGTGTTGAGTTGGTTTTGTCTTAAGCTCTGCTGCAGATTTGATATATGGCAACAAAGTTAAATGCATAAGCATGGTTCTTTTATGACCAAGCTCAACCATTAACTGACGAACTGACTCCATAAATGGAAGTGATTCAATATCACCTACCGTACCGCCAATTTCTACAATAGCAACATCGTAGCCTTCACCTGCGCGAAGTACACGTTCTTTAATGTTGTCAGTAATATGAGGAATAACTTGAACTGTACCACCAAGGTAGTCACCACGACGTTCTTTATTTAAAACGTCCTGATATACACGACCACTGGTAAAGTTATTAAGTTTGGTCATTTTCGCACGACGTAAGAAACGTTCGTAATAACCCAAGTCTAGATCAGTTTCGGCACCATCCTCTGTGACAAAAACTTCACCATGTTGGAAAGGGCTCATTGTCCCTGGATCGACATTAATGTAGGGATCCATTTTAACCATTGTGACTTTTAAGCCACGGGCTTCCAAAAGTGCAGCAACTGAAGCAGCAGAAATACCTTTACCTAGCGATGAAACTACACCACCAGTGACAAAAATAAAATGGGTCATTAAGTTTCTCGTACAATCAAGCCGAAATCGGCCTACAATGTTTGGCAATTTTACTGTACTCTGCCCCTATAAAGCAAAGTCAAACCGCATCAATTCAAAGATCATTAAACAACTGGCTATTCTATCAGCATTTTTAATAAAAATTTAGGTCAATCTCACATGATTTTTTCATTCTCTTTTGCTGTTATAATGCCAGCTCCTCAATTAAATGTTGTTTAGGACAATGGCAAATAAAAAACTTTTAATCTGTGCTGCAATTGCAGCTGGACTATTGTTAACCGCATGTGTCAAAAAAGAAACACCTAAAGAAGAAGAGCAAGAAAAGGTTGAAACTGCTGTTTCAGAACCTACACCTGCTGAACCTGCAAAATTTGAGTCTTTAGAAAGTGTTCAAACTGAAGAAGCTCAAACTCAGGAACCAACGCAAGTTGAAGTTCATCGTGAAGAAACAGCGAATACGACAACTGAAATTCGCCGTGAAACTCGCCCTACCCAACCTGATCAAAATTCACAAACAACAGTTTCTGAGCAACCTAAAGCAGAGCCGAAACCAAAACCTGAACCTAAGCCTGAGCCAAAAGCAGAGCCAAAACCTGAAAAGGTTCAGTCAAAACCAGCTAAGCCAGCCGAACCATCTCAAACTGAAGATGATGCTGTTGCTGCTGCAATTGCTGCTGCTACTCCAGCGCTTAAAAACTAAGTTCGTAAACACATATGCCCAAATTGAACCATCAATTTGGGCTTTTAAGTATTATTAAATTTAATAAACAGTTTTACTTTTTCTTCGCATTTTATCTTTAAAGTTTCCCTAGATATCAATTAGGGACAATCTACTTTTTTCACTTCAAAAAACATTGACGATAAATTTAGAGCGATGTAGTTTTTTAACAAGTTCCTTTTTGGAACTTTAATTAAAAGAAGATTGGAGCTTAGAATGAATACTGTATCAAATCGTGTCCCCGCCTCATTTCCAGTCCGTCGTATGGACTATAATTTTGAAAATGTACCTCGCTACTGGTGTAATAATGAACCCACTTTTACCCATTATTTTACGGGTTTATCTACATTGTTCCCTGAAGGTGAATCATATTTCGTTCGCTCTGTTCGAGCTTTACGTGCTAAAGCAAAGTCGAATGAAATTTTAGATCGTGAAATTAGTGCTTTTATTGGCCAAGAAGCTATGCACTCTAAAGAACATCATGCTTTTCATGTAAGTGCACAGCAATATGGTTTAGATCCTCAATCTTTAGAAAAAGTAACTGGCATCGTTTTAAAAGCTATTGAAAAAGTTTTTAGTAAAAAATGGAATTTGCTTGTAACAGTAGGTCTAGAACACTACACCGCAGTACTTGTGGTTAGTATGATGCAATCTGTTAATGAATTGATGACGGACTCAACTATTCGCAATTTATGGCTATGGCATAGTATTGAAGAAACTGAACATAAAGCTGTGGCCTTTGATCTCTATCAACATTTATATGGTAGTGGCTTAAGCGCATACCTTCCTCGCATTACAGTCTTTACTTTAAGTCTATTTTTGATTACTGGTTTTTCAACAATTTATCAATTTGTTCTTATGAAACGGGATCATCAACTCTTAAATTTCAAATCTTGGCGTAAGTTCTTTAGTTTTGCGAATAAACAATATAGAACACTGATCCCCCAATTTTTTGATTATTATCGATTTGACTTTCACCCCAACCAAACAGATGAAAAAGACCTCGTGGCTAGCACAAAAATCAAAATTGGACTAAAAGATCCTAAATTGCTTTTATCTTGATCTAATAAAATTATAAAGCCCATCTGTTGAATGGGCTTTATTTAACTTATTGCGAAGTTACAATTATTGCTTATGTTCGACCAAAAAATAATTTGATATTAATTTGGCCGCCCATGAGGTACTTTTCCATCCTTCGTAAAAGCCACAGTGACTTCCTTTTTTTGTGGTGATTACCGCAATATTACTCATTTGCTGAATCGTTTCTTTGTAAGGTTCCAAATTTTTAATAGAACAGACTGGATCATCCTCAGCATTAAGAATCATTAATGGTATTTTTACATTCTCAAATACATAAATTGGATTAATGGCTTGGCAATAGCTTTGATAATCTTCAAAGCCAGCCATTTCAAAATATTCTTTCTCAAACTCTTCCAGACTTGTCGTTGCAAGAACCTTTTTTAAAGAAGCAACCTGGTTCCAAGTACTTTGATAAGGATGAATAAAATACTTGAATAACTTTTTGGTCATCATTTTGCTATAAAATGGATGAACATTTTTAAAGCCAATCTCTGTGTTGTAGCCCGGACACATTGCAAAAGCAGCTTTAAATGGCGTGTCAGTACCTTGCTCTCCTAAGTAACGAACTAGTAGCCCTGTCCCGGCAGAGGAACCTACTGCGTATAAATCCGTTTTAGGGAATAATTTTTGAATATGCTCAAGTTGCTCTTTAAGGTCGCTTGTTGATCCAAAAAGAGAAATCTGTGGCACAGGCATAGGTAAGCCAGCATGCCCACGGCGTAAGCATAGTGCTATTCTCCATCCCGTATAATGATGTATGTCTTTCACAAGTTCACGCATACTTTCAGGTGTTCCTGTAATGGTATGCATAATGACAACAGTTGGAGTATCTGGAGGAAGATCATAGCCATACCACGCGATCGCAGTTACGCCACCATCTTTCATAGTGAGCTGATCAATACGGTCATATTCAAGTTTGATAGTTTTTTTTCTAATGATATCAAAATACAAAAGATGAACGTGATTGTTGCTCAACCACGGTGTGGGCCGATATTTTTGCTTGAGCTGGGGCAATTTCTCCAGAATATCTTTTATTTTCCCATTTGGGTCATAATAGATTTTTGGCTGTTCGGCACCTAATACCGAATCGAACAATTCTGAACCGAAAGCTTTAATTTTATTTAAAGTAGATATACCCATTTCCAATCACTACCTCTGATTATGAGTTAAATGATTGCCGCACTAATGCTGCAACCTGTTGTCCCCAAATTGCATAAATTTCCTTACTCGGATGAAAGCCATCACTTGCCATAGGCAGATTCATCGCTTGAAAATGCCCAATATCATATTGAACGAATCTAAATTGATTTTGTGATTGTAACCATTTATCTAATGTCTGATTCATTTGTTCCGCATATTTTCCAAACAACCAAGCCAATGGATTTGGTAACACTGGAAAATGCTGCATAGGTGGTACACCAGAAACAATAATGAGTTTAGGCTGAAAACGTGCCTGTATATATTGAAATAATTGTTTTTGTTGTTTTATCCATGAACTTGCTGAGGTTAATTTTGTTACATCATTAACACCGATCGACGTAACCACCACATCGTAATTTTGTTGCTCTAAATGCTGTACTGCTTGAAAAACCTGCTTAGTTGTATCACCTGTTTTTGCATGCAGTTTCCAGCGTATCGAATATTGATCTTGCAACTCAGAAATAATTGCACCAGATAAAGCATCTTTTTGGTTTTCTACCCCAACACCTGCTGCGGCAGAGTCTCCTAAAATAAGCAATGATAGAGGTCTTCCCTTGCCAACGATGCCTTGTCTCTCACCACTGGCTTCTAGCAAGCGTGGTGTATTCTTACGAACCTTTGTTCCCTGTACAAACAGTACAGGAAGCAATGCTAGAGTTGAAAGCTTTAACCACATTTTATTGATCTCTATCTTACTTAGGCTATTTACTAAAATTATTGAGGTTGAAACTTAGCAATTCTTATACCCATTTGTTCAGCCAATGCAGCTAAGCCACTCATTGGACGTATCATTACTTCAAAATCAATAATTTTGCCTTGTTCATTAAAACGAATCATATCAATACCTTTTAATGATTTACCACTGACATTAGCACTGAACTCAAGCACTACATTTTCACCGTCTTCTGTATAAAACTCACGATGATAGCTAAAGTCTTCGAACACCTGAATCACATTGGTAAGAATAAAGAAAACGACCTGCTTTCCTTCATAAGGTTTGTAAGCAACTGGTGAACGAAAAACCACTTCATCCGCCAGCAAGTCATTTAGATCGGATAAGTTACCAGCCTGAACCATTTCATGCCATTTTTCTAAAGACTGTTTTGTTGTTTCGAGTGTCATTGTTTTTTATATCCTATAATTTAACCAAAGAAGTAATGGGCATTTCTCTTTAAAAAAATGCCCATAAAAATTTATAGTGTCGCTGCTAATTCAGCACCTTGGCGTATTGCACGTTTTGCATCCAGTTCACCTGCCTCTTTAGCGCCACCAATTAAATGAACTTTTTTTCCATCTGTTTTTAATTGATCATACATTGCAGTAAATGACTCTTGGCCTGCGCAAATCACCACATGGTCAACCTCAAGTACACTTGGTTTTCCATCCACAGTAATATGTAAACCTTGATCGTCTACCTTGTCGTATTGCACACCTGCAAACATTTTGACCTGACGATTTTTTAGTCCTGTGCGATGAATCCAGCCTGTTGTTTTACCCAAACCAGCACCTACAGCAGCAGTTTTACGTTGTAGTAAATAGATTTCTCGTTCAGAGGCCTCAACTTTTGGCTGTTTTAAACCGCCTACATGTTCATATTGAGTATCGATTCCCCATTCTTCATAAAACTTTTCTGGATTTAAGCTGCCACTTTCACCTTCATGAGTAAGATATTCAGCTGTGTCGAAACCAATACCACCCGCTCCAATAATGGCAACACGTTGTCCTACTGGCACACGCTCTTTTAAAACCTGTAAATAGCTCAGTACTTTAGGATGATCAATTCCCTCAAACTGTAATTGACGAGGCGTTACACCTGTTGCAACCACAATTTCATCAAAATTTGCTTGGCTTAATTCTTCATAAGTTGCTTGATGATTTAACACAAGTTCAATATTTGGTCGCAATTCAATTTGACGACTAAAGTAACGTAAAGTTTCGTAGAACTCTTCTTTTCCAGGCACCGTTTTTGCAATATTAAACTGACCACCAATTTGATGACTTGCTTCAAAAATTTTAACTTGATGCCCGCGATCTGCTGCATATACCGCAAAACTTAAACCTGCCGGACCCGCGCCAATAACAGCGATATTCTTTTTAACCTGAGCTTCTTTAAAGATCAGTTCAGTTTCATAACATGCACGCGGGTTTACTAAACAAGTTGCAATTTTCATTGAGAAAATATGATCTAAACAAGCTTGGTTGCACCCAATACACGTATTAATTTCATCACTACGGCCTTGACTTGCCTTCAAGACAAACTCAGCATCAGCTAACATTGGTCGTGCCATAGACACCATATCAGCATGACCAGATGCCAATACATGTTCAGCCATTTCAGGCGTATTGATTCGGTTAGAAGTAATTAAAGGTATAGAGACTTCACCTTTGAGTTTTTCAGTCACCCAAGTAAATGCAGCACGCGGAACTTTGGTTGCAATTGTTGGAATACGCGCCTCATGCCAACCAATACCAGTATTGATTATGGTTGCACCAGCTTTTTCAATTTCTTTTGCAAGCTGAATTACTTCATCAAAACTTGAACCGCCTTCAACTAAATCAAGCATGGATAGACGATAAATAATGATAAAGTTTTCACCGACTAATTCACGCGTACGCTTTACAATTTCAATTGGAAAGCGGATACGATTTTCGTAACTACCGCCCCATTCATCATCACGATGATTCGTACGAGCTGCAATAAACTCATTAATTAAATAACCTTCGGAGCCCATGATTTCTACACCATCATAGCCCGCATATTGAGCAAGTTTGGCACAGTTGGCAAAGTCATCAATGGTTTGTTGTACTTCCGCAGAGCTTAAAGCTTTAGGCTTAATCGGGTTAATCGGTGCTTGAATTGCTGAAGGTGCAACGTTATTTGCCTGATAAGAATAACGACCCGTATGTAAAATCTGCATAGCAATTTTACCCCCAGCTTCATGAACAGCTTGGGTAATTACTTTATGTTTTTCAGCTTCTTCAATTGTATCTAGTTTGGTTCCGTGGCTAAAGACAACACCATCATCATTTGGAGAAACACCACCAGTTACAATCAGCCCCACATCACCTTTTGCACGCTCAGCATAAAACGCAGCCATGCGCTCATATCCTTGCGGTGCTTCTTCTAAACCAATATGCATAGACCCCATAAGCACACGGTTTTTTAAAGTAGTAAAGCCTAAATCAAGTGGCTTTAATAAATGTGGATAAGCTGACATATTTTCTCCTATGGCTAGCAATATGCTTGCTAATGCAACTTGTTGCATAAATTTATAATCAAATTTTGACTTTTATGCAACATGTTGCATAATCTCATGAGTCACACTTTACTTTTGCTTACAAACTGGATTGCCATGTCACTTCCTCATGTTTTATTGACCAGCTTGCTTGAACGTCCAAGTACAGGGTTTGAACTCGCCCGCCGCTTTGACCGATCAATGGGCTTTTTCTGGAATGCCACTCACCAGCAAATTTATCGTGAACTCAATAACATGCTTAAAAAAGGCTGGGTTTCCACTTTAGAAAATGAAATGGATAATGGCCGAAAAAAAACCTATCAGGTCGAACAACTGGGTCGTATAGAACTGGCTTCATGGATGACTCAACAAAGTGAACCTGCGCAGCTTCGTGATGATTTAATGGTTAGATTGCGTGCAGAAGCACAATTGAGCAATAATCAGATATTACCTGAACTGTTAAGGCATCTTGGTTTACACCAAGAGAAGCTCAAACTTTATCAAAGTATTTATGATAAAGATTTTAAAGACAGTGATGATCTAAATGACCGTGTGTTATACATCCACAAAATGATCTTAGAACTTGGAATTACGATGGAAAGTGAATGGATCAAATGGTTGGAACAAGTCATCCCTCAATTAAAACGCTTTGCCCAAGATAACCCATCTGGAGAATAGCCATGCCGTATTACACCATGCCCGATCGGGAAAATTTATTTGTACGCCGTGTTGGTCGTGGTGAGCCTGTTTTGGTTTTATCTGGCCTTGGCATGCAAAGTTGGCAGTGGCTACCGTTTATTTATGCAAACCGCAAAGAATATGAGTTTATTATTCCAGACTGGCGTGGTTTCGGTGGGTCAAAGAATTGTGCAATTCCCGAGCAAGATGCCATTTCTAGCCATTGGCAAGATGTTGCTCATTTAATAGATCAATTAAAACTCGATAACTTTATCTTAATGGGCTATTCAATGGGCGCAACAACTGCCATGCATGGCATGAAACATGCGCAACTGGCACAGCAGTTAAAAGCCTATTTACATATTGATCAAACACCGAAAATATCAGTAGATTCGACTTGGGAATATGGTTTATTCGGCCCTCTTCACACCCAGTTCAAACAATTATTAAATGATATTTATCAATTATTGTTAAAGCATAAAAACGCCAAATATCTTTATGAACTCTCACTTCCAGATCGACAAGAACTAGTCCGTCTATGGGTAGATTTTATTGAATTGCAAAGTAGCAATCCTTTTAGTCCGCTAGTTTTTAAAACAGCTTTAAAACAGCCTTTTTTACAAAAATATTTATTACCTATTCAACGTTTAGATTACTTGTTTTGGTATGTCGAAAATTATCTTTATCACAATGAAGATTATCGAGAAGCAATTCAGCAGTTAGCATGTCCAACGACTTTCTTTATTGGTCGTAATTCGACACTTTATCCAGAAACTGGTCAGACGCTGATTGCACATAGTGTCGAGCATGCAAAAGCCATATATTTTGAACGCTCAGGCCATACACCTTTATTAACCGAGCCTAAAAAGTTTGGACATGAAATCAATACATTCCTATCCGAACTCAAACATGCTTCTTAAAAAATAAAGGGATCTATTTATAGATCCCTTTATAAAATCTAAAAATAATTAAGCGGAATGAGCTAATTCTTTTGTCTTTAATTGCTTAGAGACATTTAATAAAAGCTGCTCTGTTTTTTCCCACCCTAAACAACCATCAGTTACTGACTGGCCATAAGTCATATCACAAGAAATCTTTTGGTTACCATCAACCAAATGACTTTCAATCATGACACCTCGAACTTGTGTTTTTAAACGTTCAGCAACGATTTGCTGTAAAACTTCTGGCTGACGCAACGGATCTTTCCCACTGTTACCATGACTACAATCAATCACCAGTGCAGGTAGATTTTGTTTGTACTTTTCGCGTATCGCCTGAATTGAAGCCAAATCGTAATTAGGCCCATGATTCGCACCACGCAAGATCAAGTGCGGTAATGGATTCCCAGCACTTTGAATCACTGAAGGCAAGCCTTGTTGGTTCATTCCTAAAAATTGATGTTCATTTTGCGCGGACTGAATCGCATCTAATGCAATCTGAATTGAGCCATCAGTACCATTCTTGAAACCAATACTGTATGGCATATGACTTGAGATTTCACGGTGAATCTGAGATTCGCTTGTGCGAGCTCCAATTGCACCCCAAGCCAATAAATCATCAAAATAGCCAGTTGCCATTGGACTTAAAATTTCACTCGCAATTGGCAAACCCTTTTCAATAATCTGTAGGTAGAGTTCACGAGATTTTTCTAAACCAAGTTGTAAATTTGATGAACCATCTAAATTTGGATCATACATGAACCCCTTCCAACCAATAGTGGTACGTGGTTTTTCAATGTATGTACGCATCACGATAAAAATCTGATCTTTAACTTTTTCTTGTAATTTTTGCAGTTTTTCAGCGTATTCAAGTACTGCAACTGGATCATGAATTGAACAAGGCCCTGTAATTACCATTAGACGATGATCTTTGCCGTTAAGAATATTTTGAATAATTTGACGGTGTTCGGCAACTTGACGTGCGAAAGAGTGTGCAAGCGGGTATTTCGCTTTTAACTGGATAGGTAAACTAACTGGTGTTTCTTTTGTATTGGTTTGAGTCAGTAAAGTATTTAGGGCATTCATTGGTTTTTTCCTTGGGACTGCAATCTACTCAGTCCGATCATTTATTTGAGCGTTTTGGATCTATTCGTTGGTAAAGGTAAGCAAAAGTAAAACCAATAAAAGTTGCTAAAGTATGAATAAGTCATGTTGTTCATTTTAAGTTCCTCGATTCTAAAAAGATAAAGCATAAAAAAACCTGATCGGGGTTGCCGATCAGGTATTAACTGTGATGGGCAACTTTCTCATGCCCGAATACGCTCAGGCAACTATCTAAATTGCCAAAAGTAATAGTAAGCGTTAGTGTTCACAGATTGATTTAACATCTTTATCTCAAATATTAAAAAATGTTCCTTAAATCTAAAATACGCATTGTTGATGAGTTTGACAAGTCTTTTTTTTGAAAAAAACTTCTTATTTTCTCGCTTAAGATTTGATTCAATGATGCATTAACGAATCAACCCTTGAGGTTGCAAAATAATTAAACCAGCTCCACAAAGCACAATTAGACCACCTAATATATCCCATCTTGTTAATCCCACCTGATCAACAAAACGTAGCCACATAAGCGCAGTAAAAATATAGATACCGCCATAGGCCGCATAAATGCGTCCAGAAGCTGCCGGATGTAAAGTCAACAGCCATACAAAGACCGCCAAGCTTAAAATAGTAGGTAGCCATAACCAAGCCGACTTCCCTTCTTTTAAAATCAGATAAGGAAAATAACAACCAAGAATTTCAGCAATTGCCGTGATAATAAATAACCCGAATACGCTCAGTATTCGGGTTATAGTAAAACTCTCAATTAACATAACTTAAGCTGGTTCTGCCGTATGATGATCTTCAAATACTTCAAGTTTTAAGCCGACAGCTTTGCCATCTTCTTTTTTCACCGATACAGCCACATTACCACCATGATCTGCAAGTTCACCAAACAGAATCATTTCAGCGAGTGGTTTCTTCAAGTGCTCTTGAATGAGACGTTGCATTGGACGAGCACCCATCAAACGGTCATAACCATTTGTAGCCAACCAATCTCTCGCACTTTGATCAACATCAAGAACAACTTGTTTTTCATCCAATTGCGCTTGTAATTCTGTTAAGAATTTGTCGACTACAGACTCAATCACAGTAGTTGGTAATGCTTTGAATTGAATAACACCATCTAGACGGTTACGGAACTCTGGAGAGAAAGCACGTTTCATGGCTTCTTGGTTATCAGAACTATGATCTTGTTCAGTGAAACCAATACTCGCGCGAGAAATACTTTCCGCTCCAATATTCGTAGTCAAAACAATAATCACATTTCTAAAATCTGACTTACGTCCATTATTATCCGTTAAAGCGCCATGATCCATGATTTGTAGCAATAGATTAAACACATCTGGATGTGCTTTCTCAATTTCATCAAGCAACAAGACACAATGCGGATTTTTATGGATCGCATCAGTGAGCAAACCACCTTGGTCATAACCCACATACCCTGGAGGTGCCCCAATTAAGCGTGAAACTGCATGACGTTCCATATATTCAGACATATCGAAACGAACAAGCTCTACACCTAATAATTTAGCGAGCTGCTTAGTAACCTCAGTTTTACCTACACCTGTTGGACCAGCAAAAACAAAACTACCCACTGGTTTATCTGGTGACTTCAATCCAGCACGAGATAACTTGATCGCTGAGCCTAATGCAGTGATTGCTTCGTCTTGACCAAACACCACACGTTTTAAATCACGCTCAAGATTTTCAAGCACTGACTTATCATCTTTAGACACAGTTTTTGGTGGAATACGAGCAATCTTAGAAACGATATCTTCGATATTCTCAACAGTAATCAAGCTATCATCAGTTTCAGCTTTCAAACGGCGTTGAGCACCTGCTTCATCGATGACATCAATTGCCTTATCTGGCAAGAAACGATCATTAATGAACTTAGCAGAAAGCTCTACAGCTGATACCAAAGCCTTATCGTCATATTGTACGTGGTGAAAATCTTCAAACTTAGTTTTCAATCCACGTAAAATATCAATCGTTTCAGCAATACTTGGCTCATTGACATCAATCTTTTGGAAACGACGTGATAACGCATGGTCTTTTTCAAAAACCTGACGATATTCTTGGAAAGTCGTTGAACCAATACAACGTAAAGTACCATTAGCTAAAGCTGGCTTAATAAGATTTGACGCATCCATTGTGCTGCCCATACTTGAGCCTGCACCAATGATCATATGAATCTCATCAATGAATAAAATCGCATTTGGATTTTTCTTCAATGCATTAAGCAATTGTTTTAAACGTTTTTCAAAGTCACCGCGATATTTAGTTCCAGCAACCAATGCACCAATATCTAAACTATAGATCTCAGCCTGACTTAAAGGTTTAGGTGCTTTGCCGTTCACAATTAACCATGCCAAACCTTCAGCAATCGAGGTTTTACCCACACCTGGATCACCTACAAGCAATGGATTGTTTTTACGACGGCGGCATAAAATTTGTGCTGTACGCTCAATTTCTTTTTCACGACCAATCAGTGGGTCAGTTTTGCCTTTTTGCGCTTCAACATTTAGGTTCAGTGTATAAAGCTCTAATGGTCCTGCATTGCTTGCGCTAGTTTCACCCTCAATATCTTCAACTTCTTCTTCAACTTGCACTTCATCTTTACGTGTCCCATGAGACAAGTATTGAGTCAATGTCAAACGATTGATTTGATGACGTTTAAGTAAATACACAGCAAAAGAATCACGCTCTGAATACATTGCGACCAAAACATCTGCACCCTCAACAGTACGATCGCCGCCACTTGATTGCACGTGGAAAATAGCACGTTGCAAAATGCGGTCAAAACTTTCTGTTGGATGAGGAGCTTGCTCGCTATTTTCGCCAAGCTTAGGAGTATGTTGTTCTACATATTCTTCTAATTCTTTACGCAAAGAAACTATATCAGCCCCACATGCTTTTAATGCATTCACGGCTGAATCGTTGTCGAGTAGTGCTAATAATAAATGTTCAACTGTAAGAAACTCATGTCTCTTTTGACGAGCCATGCTAACAGCCAAACGTAATGATACTTCTAATTGACGACTGAGCATGTAACCCCCTTATGCTTTAGGCTCAATCTGGCAAAGTAATGGATGACCTTGCGATCGAGCGTAATTATTAACAAGGTTTGCCTTAGTTTCCGCGATGTCTCTTGGATAGACTCCGGCAATACCTTTACCTTCATAGTGTACTGTTAGCATTACTTGAGTTGCTTGGTCAAGATTCATTGCAAAGTATTGTTGTAAAATTTCAATTACAAAGTCCATTGGGGTGTAATCGTCATTCATTAATACGACTGCATATAATGGGGGACGCTTGAGTTCTGGAGGAGCTGTTTGTACTACAACCTCTCCATCATGATCTTCGTTTTGCGAATCACTTAAGCGTGGATGGAAGTGCCAATCGACATAGCCAGACTGCTGAAAAGAAGCCTTGATATCTTTTAAGTTTGTTTGACGCTTATTTGTTCGCATAGGATGTTACTATTGTGAATTTGCTTCAGCTTGAGGAATTTCTGCCACGAATGCAGAAGATGTTTCGACAGGTTTACCACGCTGCCAACTAAAACGTTTAATAACTGGTGTTTCAGAGCCGCCTGTTAAACGCACTTCAATAAATTGAGGCGTGAAACCTTTAGGCATCGTCCAACGACCTGTCAAACGCTCAAAGTCAGTAAAGTTAAAGTTCTTCGCTTCAAGCGGTACAACTAAAACCTCTGTATCTTTGATCAATCTTATTTCAACCGATCCTAAAGCACGGCGTTTACTTGGACTTACTTGCACTAAGTCTAGCTGATATTCATAAGCATTTTCAGGTAAAGGCTTAATTGCCAGATTTTGAACCGTTAAGCTTAAACCACCGCGCTGTCTCAAAATCTCACGGTAGATATTACTCATACCTTCTTGCTGAGTCTTATCGGCGTTCGCTTGATTAAGCGCTTCAAACAGATCATTTGCATTAGTCACAGCCACATCACGCTCTTGTACTGCCGAGTTTAGGCTTTTATTAACTGCATCTAAAGCTGTTTTTTGCTTTTGCACTACCTCAACCAATTGCTCCGCATCTGCATCGTAACCAACAACAGTTAAACCTTGACGGTGCCCAATTGTATAGCCGAGCGCAAAACAACCACTCATTAAAATGGCAGCACCAATAAACAAAGGCTTATTGGTGTTTAAAAAATTTTTCTTTTGCAACGAACTTTCTGCCGAAGTCGTCTGTCCAGAGTTTTGCATCGTCATCTCAGTGTTCAAGATCAGAGTCAAGACACACATTTAAATCGAAATTTAAATGTGTGTGAAGCAAAAAAGAGTTTTTTATGGTAATAAACCAATCCCTTGTAAGCCTTCGTCTTCATTAAAGCCAAACATCAGGTTCATATTTTGTACAGCCTGACCAGATGCACCTTTTACAAGGTTATCCTGAGCCGCCAAAATAATCAGTTTATTTGGTTGTGGTTTATACAAAGCAATACGAAGCTCGTTTGCACCGCGCACACTACGTGTTTCAGGTGAACTATTCGCAGGCATCACATCTACGAATTTTTCATTAGCATAGAAATTTTCATATAAAGCTTGTAAGTCTGCCTGCTTACCCGCTTCCGTTAAGTCTACATAAATTGTACTTAACATACCGCGAATCATCGGTACTAAATGCGGAACAAACAAAAGTCCTTCAAACCCACCTTTTTGTTCTGAAATATTTTCTAGTGCTTCTACAATTTCCGGATGATGACGATGGCCTGCAACACCATATGCTTTAAAGTTATCTGCATTTTCACTGTAAATCATGCCTAAGCTTGCTTTACGGCCAGCACCAGAAACACCAGATTTCGCATCAATAATAATATTTTTTGTTTCAATCAGTGCTTGTGCTGATTTTAACAGTGGCGCTAAACCTAATTGAACAGTCGTCGGATAGCACCCAGGGTTACCAATCACTTGAGCTTGTTTAATTTTTTCACGGTTTAACTCAGTTAGACCATATACAGAATCTTTTAATACATCTGGGCAAGCATGCTCCATGCCATACCATTTTTCAAACTGTTCAAGATTTTGTAAGCGAAAGTCTGCTGCTAAATCAATAACTTTAGTTCCAGCTGCGATCAAATCTTTGGCATGCTGCATCGCAACGCCATGTGGAGTTGCAAAAAATACAACATCACACTCTTTTAATGCATCAATGTTTAAATCTGAAAATTGAAGATCTGTATGTCCACGTAAATTAGGGAACATATCTGCAACTGGTTTGCCCGCTTCTGTACGTGAAGTAAGAACTCGAACCTGCGCTTTAGGATGTCGTAATAAGATACGTAATAGTTCAACGCCTGTATAACCCGTTCCACCAACAATTCCGACAGAAATCACGTGCATTACCTCAATTTTTGAATCTATACTTGGGCAGTAGTATGACAGGATGTCCAAGCTTACAAAACCATTTCATGCTTGGTAATTTTAATTTTTTTAATTTTAACGACAATCAGATAGCACATACTGAACTGTCATAATCACATAAATATCAGCAAATAAATACCAGATTAATTTTTGGAGAGCTAGGATGCTTCAACAATCAAAAGAAAGAAAATTACGTAACTACCTTGGCTTGAGCACATTAATTTTAAGTGTAGCCCTTACTGGTTGCGGAGGTGGAGGTAGTAGCGGAAGCAGCTCACCAAGTACTCCGGCACCCGTAGATCCCACACCTGAAGCAACAACTGATGTTACTTTAAAAACCCCTGTAGAAATGCGTAATATCGAGCTTAAAGTATATGACAACACCAACAATGCTGTTTTAGTGGATACTTCAATTGCGAGTTTAAACAGCTTTAATGTCAAAATTCCTACTACAAAATTGAATCGTCTATATCGCGTAGAAATTACAACTCAAAGTTCATCTCAAGTGTTTGACCCAATTACTTCACAATATCAAAATTTGTCAGGTATTTATCATGCATTTATTACACCGAATACGGTAAGTAACAAAACCCAATTCATCAGCCCAAGCAGTGAAGCGGTTTATCAAAGAGCTATCATCCGCTCAGGGCAACTCCCTCAAGAGACTGTTGATCCAACCCGTATTGAACAGTTACATGTTGATTTAGCAGCTCAAGATGTCTACAAATCGTTAATGAACGCATTTAAAGACTCAGCTATTCCTAGTTTAAGCCCAGCTAATACATTAACAATTTTAAATTTACAGCAGTATTCAACTAAACAACCTACCACATATGTGGATAGTTATCTTAGCTTTGGTTACTTACAATATTGGTCAACAATTCATGGCGAAGCAGCAACCTACCAAGAACTTGTTAAAAGTTTAGCAACTGATTTAAAAGATGGCTTTTTGGATGGGAAAAAACTTCATGGGGATCAAACATCCTTTACCCCTATTTTTACTCCAGCCCCCGATAATATTGATCCACTAAAAAATACGCTGTTAGATATTGCAGCTAATCAAAAAGTAACGCGCGATTACTTTGGAACCAACCTAAAAGTATCTACTTTGCAATTGGCTCAGGCTAATTCACAACAGTCTTTAGATCAAACAGGTTATAATCTACTGGACAAGAAACAATATTCAGGAATTGTTCCTACCGTAAATTCCACTACCTTCATTCGCATTGACGGTGCTGGAGATTACCGTAGAGCTGTTGGGTTTACTACCACAGCGACGTGTAATGGATCAAACTATCCATGCAAACAAGGCTTAACAAGCATCAACCTATCAGATCCAAACCTACCAGCTACAGACTATTTAGTGGGTCACTATGAAGACACCTCAACCGGATGTCAGCTTAATTTTCGTGCGAACGGTCAAATCGACTTGAGTAAAGGTTCACAAATTTATCGTGCTGCTTTAAGTGCTGATAGTACCGATAATTTATTGCAAACAGATGCTGCTAGTTCAAGTTATTTACTCAATTCAAGTTCAGCCGAACCAAATAACACGACGCAACAATACAACTTTATCCAAGTATCTATTAAAGCAAATAAGATCATTAGTGCTACAGCAGGTTTAGATAGCCGAAAAGCACCCGATAGCTTACAAACACCTCAACTAGAATGTAGCTTTAGTTAAGCTGAAACATACCACCATGCAGGCAATGGATTTGATTTAAGTTGTCTGCGGTGTTTTTGAAAATATGGATCGTATTTTTCAACTTCTGCCCAAAATGCAGGACTATGGTCAAAATGTTTGGTATGCGCCAACTCATGAATAGCCACATAGCGAGCAATTTCGTGTGGCATCAACACCAATCCCGCATGTAGCATAATATTATGCTGGCTACTACAACTTCCCCACCGAGTTTTCGGGCGGCGAATTGTACACTCCCTATAAGCCAAATGAGTGTGCTCACTTAATTCTTTTAAAAGCTCTGGTAATTCTTGTTTCGCATAGGCAATAACTGCGTTTTGCAATGCCAAATATGGCTGTGTGGCTTTAATAAATAAAAAATTGTTTTCCCAGTCGAATTGAAAAACACGATGCTGCTTTTGAACAATGACTTGAAATGGCTGTTCTTTATTAAAGAAATAAATTTCTGAAGGAATTTCAATGGATGCCGATTGGACATTTTGTTGTTTATTCCACGTTTCGGTTAACCATTGTTCAGATTGCGCTAAAAAATGCTGAATTTGCTTCTTACTGCAAAATAGCGGAACAGTAAGTCGTATAGACGCAGGCTCAACACGTAAGCGCAATTTTCGTGCTCTTACGTGTCGAACGATTTTAATCTCTGGCATTTCCACAGACATTACTGTGCTGTACGCTCTTCAATACCATTATTTGTCGCAACAATTGCGATCGTTGCTGGATTTAACGCAAAAATACCGTTAGTCACAACACCTGGTATATTATTGATGGTCTTTTCCAAATCAATTGCGTTTAAGATGTTCAAATTAAATACATCTAAAATAACATTACCATTATCTGTAACTACACCTTCACGATAAACCGGATCACCACCTAAACTGACCAATTTACGAGCTACAGCTGAACGCGCCATTGGAATAACTTCTACTGGAAGTGGAAAATCACGTCCAAGTTGATCAACCCATTTTGAATCATCAACAATACACACAAATTTCTTAGCGATTGATGCAACGATTTTCTCACGTGTTAATGCAGCACCACCACCTTTAATCATATGCATATGGCGATCAATCTCATCTGCACCATCAACATAGGCATCTAGGCTACCTACATGGTTCATATCAACCACTTCAATACCAAGCTTTTTAAGACGATCAGCTGTTGCTTGAGAACTTGCCACAGCTGCTTCTAATTGTAATTCCGGAAGTAAATCAATTAGAAAGTTTACGGTACTTCCAGTCCCAACACCCAAAATGCCACCTTTGGGTAAGTGTTTTAAAGCAGCTTTCGCAGCAGCTTGTTTCTTTTCATCTTGGGTTGCATATAGGCTCATTACATCACTCAACTATTTTTTGACATTTATGCGCCAATAAACGGCGCAAATGCACAAGGGTTTGCTACAATAATTTCCTATTTTAAACTGTTATAGGGAAGATGAACATGCTGTCTCGTGTGGTACGACAAATTTTACAAGCAACGGTTTATGATGTTGCAATTGAAACACCTCTCGAAGCAGCTCCACGAATTAGTCAAAAATTAAATAATACAATTCGTTTTAAGCGTGAAGATTTACAACCCGTTTTTTCTTTTAAATTACGCGGTGCCTATAACCGTATTAGTCAATTACCTAAAGAACAACTTGAACGCGGGGTAATTTGTGCCTCTGCTGGCAACCATGCTCAAGGCGTAGCTTTGTCGGGGCAAAGACTAGGAATTCCCGCTATTATTGTTATGCCAAGTACAACACCTGACATTAAAGTTCAAGCGGTTAAACGCTTAGGCGGTCAAGTCGTGTTACATGGCGATAGCTTTGATATCGCAAATAAATATGCTCAACAACGTGCAGAAGTTGAAGGTCTTGTATTTATTCCACCTTATGACGATGAACTTGTCATTGCAGGTCAAGGCACAATTGCCAATGAAATTTTACGTCAATGGCGTGATGTAGAGTACGTGTTTGTTGCTGTAGGTGGTGGTGGCCTTATCTCAGGCGTAGCTGCTTACCTTGGTGAAGTTGCACCGCACGTAAAAGTTATTGGCGTTGAATATGAAGAGTCTGCTTGTTTAAAAGCAGCTTTAGAAGCAAATGAACGTGTAATTTTGCCACATGTAGGCCTATTTGCAGATGGTACAGCTGTTGCACAAATTGGTGCTTTACCATTTGATATTATTCGTTTGCGCAAATCTGATAATTCAGGACCGATTGTTGATCCTAATATTGTCACTGTGAATACAGATGAAATCTGTGCAGCAATTAAAGACACATTTGATGAAAACCGCAGCATTGTTGAACCTTCTGGAGCAATGGCTTTAGCGGGTATCAAAAAATATATTCACGAGCATAAAATCAGTAATAAAAATATGGTGTCGATTGTTTGCGGCGCCAATATGAATTTTGACCGCCTACGCTATATTGCCGAACGCACCGAGTTAGGTGAGCAACGTGAAGCGATTTATGCAGTTACCTTATCTGAAGAAAAAGGCGCATTCTTAGGCTTCTGTCGTGCTTTACAAGGTCGCAATATCACTGAGTTTAACTACCGAGCGAATAATACAGATGAAGCGCAAGTATTCGTCGGTATTAGTTTAAAAGGTGGAGATGCAGAACGTCATGAAATTTTAGAGCAGCTTAAACAGCAAAACTATGTAGTTGATGACCTTTCTGACGATGAAGTTGCAAAATTACATATTCGTTATTTAATTGGCGGTCACGCAAATCTAGATGATGAAAGATTGTTCCGTGTTGAATTCCCTGAACGTCCGGGTGCGCTCTTAACCTTCTTAACTCGTTTAGGTCCAACCCACAACATTACCCTCTTCCATTACCGTAACCATGGTGCGGCAGAAGGACGTGTGTTAGTGGGCTTACAAGCAACTGATGCGAAACAAAACCCTGATGGATTGATTGAAACACTCGAGCAGATTAATTATCCGTATGCAGAAATTACTGATAACGTCGGCTATAAACGTTTCTTAAAATAATCTTTAGTTTTGATAAAAAGCCGACATAGTTGTCGGCTTTTTTATACAATTCTTTTTATATTTCTGGCATCTTTACATTGCTTCTCTTTATCTTAAAGAAAATATCCTTAAAAATAATGATCTAACTCGGAAAAAAGGACCAACATGGCACAGTTTGCAGTCATTGGCTTAGGTAGTTTCGGAGCAACGGTTGCTCATGAACTCACAAAATTAAATCATGATGTTATTGGCATCGATACGGTCAAAAAGAATGTTGAAAATCTTGCCGATGTTTTAACTCATGCCGTCATTGCTGATGCCACTGACGAACATGTGCTTGACGAACTGAATATACAAAATTGTGACGCAGTTGTAGTCGCAATTGGTGAAGATATTGAAGCCAGTATTTTGTGTGTGCTAAATTTAAAAAATCTGGGAATTGAGAAAATTTGGGTTAAAGCAAAGACCAAAGCTCATCACACCATTTTGTCACACCTTAATATCAATAAGATTATTCATCCTGAAGAAGATATGGGGGTAAGAGTTGCTCAAGCTCTGAACTACCCTATGGTAAGCCGTTATATGTCTTTAGAAGATGATCATTACATTATTAAAATTGAGATCCCAGATAAACTTAATGGCATCAATTTATATGGCATTATGCAGCAAGCGCCTCAAGTCAAAACATTGCTCGTGAAAAGACAGCAACAGATTTTGTTTGAGACTGAAGAAAATTTCACTTTGCAAACACATGATATTCTTATTTTAGAAGGTCACCTACCTCAGTTAAAGAAACTTTCTAACTGCTTCATATAAGAAAACGAACTCAAGAATATGTCTATATATCCCAAGCCCCATAAAACGTTAAATTTAAGCCCGCCTTCACTTTTAGCGCTAGGGTTTTTAGGCTTTATTATCTTTGGCACTTTATTGCTTAAATTACCATTTGCCAATACAGGCAATGTCAGTTGGATGGATGCGCTGTTTACAGCCACTTCAGCAGTAACAATTACGGGTTTATCTGTTTTAAATATTCATGAGTCTTTTACCCTGTTTGGGCAAACTATTATTTTATTACTGATCCAGTCTGGCGGTTTGGGGTTTATGACTTTTGCGATATTGGCGGCATTAAGCTTGTCTCCTAAAGTCGGTCTTAAACAGCAAATGATGGCTCAAGATAGTCTCGGACAAACGAGTCTATCAAAAGTTACTTTTGTTGCTAAAGGAGTTGTTACCTATACCCTTATTTTCGAACTGATTGGTACAATTATTCTCACGACTGCTTTTACACCAACATACGGGTTTGCACGTGGTTTATATTATGCGGTTTTTTATAGTATTTCCTCTTTTAACAATGCAGGTTTTTCATTATTTTCCAACAGCTTAATGAATTTTCAAAGCAACTATATTATTTGTATAACCATTAGCATCCTTTATACTTTAGGTGGTCTTGGTTTTTTAGTGCTCATGGATATTAAACAAAACAAAAGATGGAAAAAACTGACACCAAATAGCAAGCTTATTCTTACCACCATTGCAATTATTAACCTAGTTGCCTTTATTTTAATATGGGCTTTAGAAGCTCAAAATCCGGCAACTTTAGGGATGTTAAACTCAGGTGAACAAGCATTAAATGCTTGGTTTCAGGCAACAGTTCCACGATCTTCAGGCTTTAATACCATTGATACGGGTGCAATGACCAACAGTAGTTCCTTACTGATGATGTTACTGATGTTTATTGGTGGTGGTTCACTGAGTACAGCTGGTGGAATCAAAGTTGGAACCTTTGTCATTTTAGTACTTAGTGTAATTTCATTTTTACGCCGTACAGATGAAATTAGAATATTTAACCACTCCGTATCTCATGAAACGACCTATAAAGCATTAGCGGTAACTGCTATTACAAGCATCCTCATCTTCATGGGCTTCTTTATTCTTTTGCTTTTAGAGCCTAAAGCAGATTTTATGAATTTGCTTTTTGAGGTTGTTTCGGCCGCATGTACAGTGGGTCTATCTCGTGGAATCACACCAGATTTACATAATGGTAGTTTATTCATTTTAAGTTTACTCATGTTTGCTGGACGGCTTGGCCCTTTAACACTCGCCTATTTAATCGCTACTCCGAAAAAGAGTCGACTCAAACATCCTCAAGCCAATATTCAAATTGGATAATAAAAAAGCCGCTTTAAAAGCGGCTTTTTTATAGAATTTTAGTACCAATTCAAGAGCGATACACCCAAACCAGCATAAGTTGCTCGATGGTTATAATCAATCAAGCTTTCACCATAACCGTTAAACAATTGGAAATGTCCGCGTAACTTACCACTGATTGGAAAAGCCCAATCAAATTGCACAGCACCATGAGAATCATCACCACCTTTCAATGAATGACGCAGCATTAAAGAAAAGTCATTCTGCTTCCACTTATAAAACGCTGTTAAATCACCACGACCAACGTAATCTTCAATATCTGGGTTATTATCATCTTTACTATCTTCTTCAAGACGAATCCATGGACGAAGCATTAAAGCAAAGTTACCGCGCTCCAATCCAACATTAAAGATGACACGGTTCCAGCTACGAGATAATGGATCTGAACGACCATTTGACTGATGGTTTAAGGTAACTCCAAGCAAACGCCCATCTAAACCAAGCAACTCGTAGTTCGTTCTAAACATTAAACTTGCTTCTGGCTCATAGTTGGTTTCACGAAATGGACGAGATTCTTCAGCATTAAACGTCTGCCAACGTGAAGATTGGGTATACCCCACCCACAAATCACCATTATTTCCAAAAATATTTTCCCAAGCTTTCGTTTTTAAAGAAAGCTGAAACTTACTTTCGGTCGATTTCAAATTTTGAGCTGTATTTTCTACATTGTTGGGATTTGGACTGGTTGGTAATTCATTTTTATCACTGGTCCAAAATACAGGTAGTAAATAGACTGGCTGATAAGCACGAATATTCCAAACACCTAGCTTACTTTTTTCTGATAACTCCCAACGTTGATCTAACAAAGAGGTAGTCGGTTCAAGTGTAGGCGCTTTACCAATCACTTTAATATTACTAACCGTATCTACAACCTTCTCTTTCAATGTTGTTGGTTGAACAGCAGGCCGATCGATTTTTTTAACAGGCTCAGGTACTACCGCGGCTTGAACAACAGGTAGAGCTGCTGGTTTAAATACAGAGTCGTAACAAGCCAGACGATCGGCATTCGAAGCAAGAGCAACACATGCATCAACTGTCGCAGGGGTTACAGGTGCCAAGGTGTCAGCATATGTCACAGACGCACATAAACAGCTAAGCACGATTCCCATGCTTAGCTGTAAAGATGTGCGTTCAAATTGTCTGAACGCCATGTTCATCTCCAATTTTTATTTTAATTAACTTGTTGAATGGTAAAACCTAATTGCTGCAATTCATCACGTTTTGCAAATGGCGCAACTACAGCTTTTACAGGAGTTTGTTCTACTAAATATTGACGAGCAACACGTTTTAAATCATCCAATGTTACATGCAACAATCTTTCACGCAAAGTACGGCGGAAAGCTGGTGTTCTTGCATGCAACAATGCATAACATGCTGTAATCGCTTCACCTGCTGGAGAGCCTGGTTTATCCATACTTGCCACTAAACCAAGAATCGCTTCTTCAAGCTGATGAGGTTGTTGCTCGGTATTTAATAACCATTGCACGCTTGCTTCAAAGTCCTTAAAAGTCTCTGCTAAACGTGGATCGCGGTAGCTAAAGAAACGGAATGAGCAGGCATTTCCATCATAACTAGCACCGCCGCCATAAGCACCACCTTTTTCACGGATAGCACTGTGCAAGAATCCATTACGTAAATAAGCTGCCAATACCATTAATGGAGCCGCATCTGGATGTGATACTTCTACGGCTTGATATGCAGACGCACAGAATTGAACGTTTGCCTGAATTAACCATGCTTCATGATTATTATCATTAGCTTGTTCTACTTGAGTTAACTCAGTTGTAGCTGTATCAACATTCAACTTATCCCAAACATTCTGGATTTCTTCAACCAAACGTTCAGATTGATGTTCTTCACACACTAGTAAGAACTGTTTAGGTGCTTGCAACAACTTACTATGAATACGTTTTAATTCTGCAATCAGCTCATCGTAAGCGGCATCATCTTGGGTAATTTTAGTAACAAGCTCACCCAACCAGTTCAATGCACCTAAACCCGTGTTTTGATAGTCACGTTGAGCCAGGGCACTCATGTTACGAGAAGCAATCTGCATCGCATAGCTATGACCTGATCCAGAGAGACGAGATTGCCAACGTGTTTTACGTTGTTGCAATAACTCGATAATTCGTTCTTTTTCATCAAATCGAAGCTGTTCAAATGCTAATTTTAATAAATGAATTGCATCAAATTTCTGAGTCAATGATTTAGTCGTTAAAGTCAACCAAGCGCTAATTTTATCTTTATCATCAACTTTACTACGTAAAGAAGCACCCATCCCTAAACCACCACTTACAGCGGTTTGCAAGTTTTGTAGCTCAAGATAACCATATTCGCCTGCACCCACTTCACCCATCAAAATAGAAAGCAAATTGAAGTAAGGCGACTTCACAATATCTTCAGGAATCTGAATGAGTACTTGTTGATAGTAAATGCCGTTAGTACCAGCATGATACAAGTTCAACGGCGTATCCATACGATTACAAATAATTTCACGTAACTGACCTTGCACAATATGCAAGTCAGCAGGTACATCTTCCAAACCTACTTTTGGCAATAACTCAAGATTATCAGGAGTATCTTGACGTTCCTCTAGAGCCTTGGTTTTAGCAATGATTTCAGCCTTATCAGCCTCTGTTAGCTTTTCACCAATAGCTGCTAAACGAGCTTTTTCCGCTTCCTGCTCTTTTACAGACTTGGTCGGATCTGGAACTAAAGTCATCTGTACGCGATGAGGGTTGTCGAGCAAATGTGTTTGAATCAGATTTGATAGCCACATTGGGTCTTTCAACTCTTCTTTAACCTGTGCAATTGCGCTGTCGACGTCCCAAATTTGAATTGGGTCATTATGGTGAATCGCACCACTTAAACCATTTAAAATTAGACTTAAACCATACGGTGTACCATCACCATTAATTTCACGTTGATGTAACTCGATTTGATGTAAAATTGCATCGACTAAATTACTATCAATTGGTTTAGCAGCAACATCACGCAGAATATTTAAAACACCATCTCTAAAGCTTTGAGCATGTTCAGGATTTGAACCTTGAACGCCACAGTAGAAAGTCATTTCAAAATTACTGTCATCTACGCCCATTAATGGACCTGTAGATTGAGCATAACCACAAGTTTCTAAGTAATGACGTAGTGGCGAAGCTGAATTTTCTAATAAAATCCCTTCAACTAAACGCATTCCTAAACGCAATTTAATGTCGTTTGCTTCTGGTAATAACCAAGATAGAACATGATAAGTTTTATCCTTTAAATCATCACTATCAACACCGTAGTTCTCTGTTACTTCAATTGGTGCAGCTAAACGTTTTTCAGGCTTAGAATATAAAGTTGTTCCCGCAGAAAACTTATGTAGAGCTAATTTTTCAAATTGGTCTTGCAGCTCATATGCTGTTTGATTACCAAAGGTCATGAATACAGCATTACTTGGGTGGTAATGTACCTTATAGAAATCGACTAACTGCTCATACGTTAAATCAGGAATATCTTTTGGGTCACCACCTGAGTTGTAATGATAGGTGGTTTCAGGGAATAAATGATGAGCCAACTGATGGTAAAGTTGGTCAGACGGTGCACTCATCGCACCTTTCATTTCATTAAAAACAACACCTTTATATACAGGTTGACCATTTTCTAGTTCAATACGAATACCTTCTTGAGCAAAATCAAGTGGATTCAAATTTGCAGCAAATGCCGCATCAAGATAAACAGAAAGTAAGTTTTGGAAATCTTTTTTATTTTGAGTAGCAAATGGATACGCAGTCCAATCTGCTGCTGTAAACGCGTTCATAAAGGTATTTAAAGAACGACGAATCATTAAAAAGAACGGATCACGTACCGGAAACTTTTCAGAGCCACACAAAGCCGTATGTTCTAAAATATGTGCCGTGCCTTTAGAGTCCATAGGCTGTGTTCTAAAAGCAACAAGAAATACATTTTCATCATAATCAGTTGCCAAGTGATAATGCACCGCACCTGTGACTTTATGCTTATATTCAGACACTAAAATATCTAATGCTTCTACATGGTGCTGACGTAGCAACTGAAACGCAGGGTGAACAGTTTGAGAAATGGTTTCAGTGACATCTACAGTCATGTGATCTCCTAACATATCGGATAAGTGAATAAGTCTCATTATAGCCTGAGTCAGCTTGAGATTGGCGAACAAAAACCAAGTAAAATACTATGTTTTTTGTTGAGTATTAGTTTTCATCGGCATAGCTTTGATATCAAGCACATAGCGATGAATGTTTTATCCTACCAGAACAAAAGCTTTTAATTCTATGTATATGATAGACATTGAATAAAAAAGCTTATCAATTTTATTTGGCTGACCTACCTCGAATCTAAAAAATATTCACACAACAATATTTTTCCACTAACTTTTGATTTAACTGAATTTTATTCAACAAACTACAGCAAACCCAAGCAATGGTGTAAACTTAGCAACCTGATTTTTTATTTTGTGACAACACATATGGCAACTGTAGATCTTTTTGCAATTGGTAATGCATTAATCGACCAAGAATTTAAAGTGTCTGATGATTTTCTTAGTCAGCAAGGCTTGCAAAAAGGCACAATGCAGTTGTCCGATGGCGACACTCAGTCTGCTCTTTATGCAGAGTTAAAACAGCATCAAGATTACAAAGGTCAAGCAAGTGGTGGTTCTGCTGCAAATACGACTGTGGCCTTTAGTGCATTAGGTGGAAGTGCTTTTTATGGTTGCCGCGTTGGTAACGATGATTTAGGTTCAATTTATCTACAAGGTTTAAATGAAGCTGGCATTCAAACCACTCCAAAATCAATCAGTGAAGGCGTGACAGGTACCTGTATGGTACTCATTAGCCCTGACTCTGAACGTACGATGCATACTTATCTAGGTATCACTGCTGAACTCTCTCAAGATCAAATCGACTTTGAACCATTAAAAACAGCAAAATGGCTTTATATTGAAGGCTACCTTTCTACAAGTGAAACAGCGCGTAAAGCTGTAAAACAAGCCAGAGAAATTGCAAAAGCAAATGGTGTTAAGATTGCTTTATCCCTTTCAGATCCTGCGATGGTGCAATACGCTCGCGAAGGCTTAGAAGAACTTATGGATGATGGCGTAGATTTACTATTTTGTAATGAACAAGAAGCCTTAATGTATACAAATACAACAACTGTAGAAGACGCTCTTGCGCAATTACGTTTTAAAAATCATACAGTAGTCATTACACAAAGCGCTAAAGGTGCTTTGGTTTCTAATTCTACTCAACATTTCCATGTTGCAGGTCGCCACGTAGAAGCGGTTGATACCAATGGTGCAGGTGATGCATTTGCAGGCGCATTCCTTTATGCCCTAAACCATCATCAAGATTTGAACGCTGCTGCACAGTTGGCTGTCTTGATTTCTAGTGAAGTTGTTTCTCAATTTGGCCCACGTTTAGCGATCAATGATTATGCTAAACTTCTTGAAAATTTTCAGAAGGAATGTGCTTGAAATGGAAAGGATCTGTATGACGGAAGAAGTTCCTGAGCGTGAAGCTAGAGCTTTTGACACTTTACAAGGAACTACTATTTTCATTACGCAACGTGATGGCGCATTCTATGCTTATCAAAACTTATGCCCTCATTTGCAAACAGAGCTTGAATATGTAGAAAATCAATTTCTCGATCAGGACCAAGAATATATTCAATGTTCTACCCATGGTGCTTTATTTACCGTGGAAACAGGCGAATGTATCTCAGGACCATGTTTAGGTGATTTTTTAAATAAAGTTGAGATTAAAGTACATTCAGATGGCGGTATCTATATCGTAGACTGAAGCGATCAACATTAGAGTTTCTGCCATGGCTGATTTCTTTTTCAATTATTATCTTATGCCATTCCATTTAAGTGTAGTGGCTTTGATATTACTCAGCGTGGTAGAAACCATTGGTATGTATATTGGACTTCGTCCAAGTCAATTACTCAAAAAAATTGCGCCTGTTTGGCTTTCTAACTCACCACTACTTAACGTTAAATTTTCTAAAGCCTTAATTTTCGTTTTTTTACTAATCAACTTCAGTTTTGCAGGTTATTTTTTACAGCTTTCTTTCTTTGCAATCCAGCATTATTTTATTTCACCATTTTATTTAATCGTCCCAGCCCTTGTCATCGCAATCTTTTTTACTGTATTCATGATTCACTGCCTTGACCAAGTAATTAAACCAAAGCTTACTCATACAAATTATAATCTTTTAGGACGATTAGCGACGGTTTCCAGTGGTAATGCTAGACCTGGGTTTTCTGCCCAAGCGCGAGTGCGTGATGAATTCGGCCAGCTCCACTACGTTCAAGTCGAACCAGAATACGGCGAACTCGAATTATACTCTCAGGTTATCCTTGTCAGAGTGCATAAAAGCCATTATGTAGCCAAGAAAATTTCTGTATCAAACGATCTTTTCGCCCCCGATTAAATTCTTACTACTATTCTATTTACTTACTGCTTTTAGCAGGCTTTATTACGTCTATATTTTATTATTTTCTTTTTAATTAATTATTTATTATTCCAACCATTTTAGTTTGGAATATAATTTATAAATACAATATACAACCATTTTGGTCGGTATTAAATTAAAACAAACCATTTTAATCAACTTAATATTTTTATTTACAAGTGTTTTAGTAGGATTTAATAATTAATTCAAACTATTTTAGTATAGTATTTATTTTAAAATATTAAGTGCTTGTTTTGTAACAATTAATTATTTAAATATTCATTTAAAATATATTTAATGTTTATTTTTATTATATTTTGATTAATAATAAAATTAATATCAAATGAGGTTTAATTTATGAGCCTTAATTTTAAAAATCTTAATGGTCGTTTAGTTAAAGAAATCACTATTATTCTAATAATAAAAATAGTGCTCCTCTTAACGATTAAACATATTTGGTTTGATGCTCCCACCATCCCCAAAAATTTTGACAATCAGGTCGCCGAGCATATTGCTGGCGATAACATTTCCCACATTAAGGAGACACGTTGATGATTTCTGAAAGCGTGGTTGATCTTTCGCGGTTTCAATTTGCGATGACCGCAATGTATCACTTTCTTTTCGTCCCTTTAACTCTAGGTTTGGCATTTATCCTTGCCATCATGGAAACCACTTATGTCATTTCCGGTAAAGAAATTTACAAGGATATGACTAAATTTTGGGGAAAATTATTTGGTATTAACTTTGCTTTAGGGGTAACAACTGGCTTAACCATGGAGTTCCAATTTGGAACAAACTGGGCTTATTACTCACACTATGTAGGTGATATTTTTGGTGCTCCATTAGCAATTGAAGGCCTTATGGCATTCTTTCTTGAGTCTACATTTATTGGTTTATTCTTCTTCGGATGGGATCGTTTAAGTAAGGTTCAGCATCTAGGCGTAACATGGTTAGTCGCTCTCGGGTCGAATATGTCAGCGCTTTGGATTTTAGTGGCGAATGGTTGGATGCAAAACCCTGTAGGTGCTGCATTTAACTTCGAAACGATGCGTATGGAATTAGTTGATTTCGGCGCGCTTATCTTTAACCCTGTAGCTCAGGTGAAATTCGTCCACACTGTATCTGCGGGTTATGTAACTGGTGCAATTTTTGTACTCGCCATCTCAAGCTATTATTTACTTAAAAAACGTGATCTTCCTTTCGCACGTCGTTCATTTGCAATTGCTGCCATTTTCGGTCTCGCATCTACACTTTCAGTGATTTTGTTAGGTGACGAATCTGGCTATGAGCTAGGTGATGTTCAAAAAACTAAACTCGCTGCGATCGAAGCCGAATGGGATACTCATCCTGCCCCTGCTCCGTTTACTTTGTTTGGTGTACCAAACCATGAAGAGATGCGGACAGATTACGCAGTTAAAATTCCATATGCATTAGGTTTAATTGCAACTCGTTCAACAACCAAAGAAGTTACTGGTCTTAAAGATCTCATGCAACAGCACGAAGTTCGTATTCGTAATGGTATGCAGGCCTATGCTGAACTTGAAAAATTACGTGCAGGTGATCGTTCACCAGAGTTATTGGCCTCTTTTGAAAAAAATCAAAAAGATCTAGGTTATGGCCTACTTCTTAAGAAATATGCACCAAATGTAGTTGATGCAAGCGAGCAAAATATTAAAGCTGCTGTAAAAGATACTATTCCAAATGTTACAGCACTATTTTTCTCTTTCCGTGCAATGGTTGCCTCTGGCTTCTTGATGCTATTACTCTTCATTTTAGCGACTTGGGCCGTAGCAAGAAGAAACGCTGAAAACAAACCTTGGCTACTTAAATATGCATTGTTTGCTCTGCCGCTTCCTTGGATTGCTGCACAAACTGGTTGGTATGTAGCTGAAGGTGGTCGTCAACCTTGGTCTATTGGTGAAATCCTACCAACACATCTATCTGCTTCTAGTTTAAGTACTGGTGACGTGTGGGGTTCAATTATTGCGCTAGCAGCGTTCTACACCGCTCTTTTAATTATTGAAATGTATTTAATGATCAAATTTGCTCGTTTAGGACCAAGTTCTTTACACACTGGTAAATATCATTTTGAAAAGCAAGAGCCGAAAACAGCTGTTAATGGGGAGGCTTTATCATGATTGAATATGAATTATTGAAAGTCATTTGGTGGGTGTTAGTTGGTGTACTACTCATCGGCTTCGCACTTACCGATGGCTTTGATATGGGGTCTATGGCTCTTATGCCTTTCGTTGGAAAAACTGATAACGAGCGTCGTGCTGCAATCAATACCATTGCCCCACACTGGGATGGTAATCAGGTCTGGTTTATTACGGCGGGTGGTGCACTATTTGCTGCATGGCCAATGGTCTACTCAGTCGCTTTCTCAGGCATGTACTGGGCACTCTTATTAGTTCTATTTGCACTCTTCCTACGGCCAGTCGGTTTCGATTATCGCTCTAAACTTGAAAATACCAAATGGCGTAACTCTTGGGACTGGGGTCTGTGCATCGGTGGTGCTGTTCCAGCGCTTGTGTTTGGTGTGGCATTCGGTAATTTATTTTTAGGTATTCCTTTTAGTTTAGATAGCACATTACGCTCTGAATATACAGGCAGCTTTTTTGCTCTTCTTAACCCCTTTGCTCTAGTTTGCGGTGTAGTAAGTTTGTCTATGCTTTGTGCACATGGAGGTGCGTGGCTCATGCTACGTACTGATGAAGCTTTAAAACAACGTTCCGCCAAAGCCACTCAAATTATGGCAATTATCTTTTTAATTTGTTTCCTTGTAATTGGAGCATGGCTGTATTTCGGGCAAGTGCCAGGTTATAGCTATGCTGTTGCTATAGATCCAAATGCTGCGCTTAATCCATTAGCTAAAGAAGTGGTTACCAATAGCAATCCGGGTTGGGTGAACAATTACAGTACCTATCCAATTACTAAAGTTGCCCCTGTTCTTGCCATATTAGGCGCAATCATTGCAATTGTTGCATCTTCAAAAGCAAAAGCAGGCCTAAGTTTTACTGGTACAAGTTTAATGATTGTAGGAGCAATTTTAACTGCTGGTTTTGCCCTATTCCCATTCCTACTTCCATCTAGTATTAATCCTAACTCTAGCTTGACAATGTGGGATGCTGTATCAAGTCACCTTACTTTAGGCGTTATGACGGTTGCTGCCTGCATTTTTGTTCCTCTTATTTTGATCTATACCAGTTGGTCTTATTACAAAATGTGGGGAGTCATCACTAACAAACATATCGAGTCAAACTCGCATAGCTTGTATTAAGGAGAAAACTATGTGGTATTTCGCATGGATCCTAGGCATTTTGATGGCATGTTTTGCGGGTGTACTCAGCGCGCTTTATATCGAACATCATCAAGATTTAGATGAGGAATAAATGATGGCAAAAGCAATGACAGCATCAAATCATCGAAAAGCTCAAGCATTTGCAATGGCCCTTTCTTTTCTGTTGGCATTGCCTCTTGCTGCAATTTTGTTGGTTTACCCTTCACTCATGCTAGATGCTAATGGGCACTACAATCATAGCCTGCTTATGCTGGTCATGATTGGTATTTCTGGTGGATTTATTTACGGAGTGGGTTTCGTACCCAACTTCTGGTTATGGAAGTGGTTATTTAGCCCATGGGTGGCTTGGCCTCTCATGCTCTTAGGCTATTACATCTGGTTCCTAACCTAAATCAAAAAGACCTCATCTGAGGTCTTTTTTCATTTCAACCAACTTAATAGGTACTAATAGTAAATTAATTTGATTGTTCAGCTAACCATGCCATAAATTTTTGACGCTCAGCTTTAGAAGCTTTTTGCCAAGTTTCTACTAAACGTTGATCATTCGTTTGGGCTACACCTGTTACAGGTATAGATGTTGGAGCTGGTACAGCCACCTGAGCAGAAGTAGGTTTAGCAGAGGCATACACTGCCTCAGGCTGCGATTTAGATGATTTAGTCGTAAAGTCAGTGACTTTACCCAACAAGCCAGTTGCAAACCATGGTTTTGCCTCATTGTTTGCACCAGTTTGTTGTACTATTAATTCATTATTTGCGCTGTACAAAGCCACTGTTGGTTGCTCAGCATATTTCTTAGCCTGTTCAAATTGTTTTGGTGCATCTACCATTGCGAGCTTATAAGTTTGCCCATCTTTGAGAGCCGGAGTTTGAATTGTGACTACTCCAGATTTAACAATGTCATGCTCCCCGCTTAAATGTTCAAAGTATTCTTGGTAGCGCACACTTAAGCTTGTTTCACCAGCATCGACTTTATAATTATTTTTAGATGAACGAAATAACCCAGAGTTGACTTCCTGACCATTCACCGCAAGGATTACAATTTCCTCTGGTGCTGTAATTGTAACTGCTGAAAATACCGAACCGCTGAGTAATAAACCAATTGCAGCAACACCTAATCTTAAAGTCATCTGTCTCTTTCTCTGTGTTTGATAAGCTATTAAATCATGAGCAATATGCAATATGATTGTGACTATTTTATGACAAAGCAGTTATCGACTAATTTCTTGATTTATTATTTTGAAATATGTATTTGAATTTCACAAATTTTCGTTTTATGTATTCCTCCTATTCATTCTAAAAACATAAAAAGAGCACCTAAAATAGGTGCTCTTTTTAACTTCAATTAAATTAATTGAAAGTTTTGAAACGATCAGCATCATTAATAAATGCTTTTTCACCTGCTGGTGCTTCAACAGAACCAAATACTAATTGAGCACGTAATTTCCAAGTTGCAGGAACATCAAATGCTTCAGCTGCGTCTGCATCGACAATTGGGTTATAGTGCTGTAAAGAAGCACCTAAACCAAGCTCTGAAAGTGCAGTCCAAGTTGCAAATTGAGCAATCGCACTTGAGTGTTCAGACCATACTGGGAAGTTGTCTGCATATAATTCGAATTGCTCTTGTAAGCTTTTAACAACAGCTTGGTCTTCATAAAATAAAACCGTACCAACACCAGCTACAAAGCTATCAATTTTTGCATTTGTACCTGCAAAAGCATCGGCAGGAACAATTTTACGCAACGCTTCACGAACTAAATTCCAAAATTTAGCATGAGATTCACCGTATAATGTCACTACACGTGAAGATTGTGAGTTAAAAGCTGAAGGACTGTGCTTAACAGCTTCACGGATAGTTTCTTCAATTTTAGTGCGATCTAATGCAACGTTTTTACCAATTGCATAAATTGTACGACGGTTTTTAATTTTATCTAAGAAAGTAGACATTTTGTTATTTCCTACCTATTGATTTGACCAAGGGCCGTTGTTTGGGAATGAATACAGTGTATTAAAGTCATTTTTCATAATCAGCATTAAAAATATGACAGTTCGTTTTATTTTCGCAACAATAAAAAAGATATACATATAAAAAAGCTTCACGATTTAGTGAAGCTTTTTAAGGTTACCAACCAATTTACTTATCAGTTTCAAACAGTGCAGCAACAAAAGATTTAGCCGAGAATGGTCTTAAATCATCTATTTTTTCACCTACACCAATAAAACGAATTGGCACATGGGTGCGACTTGCAATATTAAAGAGTACACCGCCTTTCGCAGTTCCATCCAACTTAGTAATGGTAATACCCGTTAAACCTACAGCTTGATCAAACTCTTGTACTTGGTTAATCGCGTTTTGACCTGTTCCTGCATCTACCACCAACATAATTTCGTGCGGTGCAGTTGCATCAATTTTTTGCATAACACGTTTAACTTTTTTGAGTTCTTCCATCAAGTTACTCTTATTATGTAAACGACCTGCCGTATCCGCAATTAATACGTCAATTCCTTTAGCACGAGCACTTTCAAAGGCATCAAAAATAACAGAAGCACTATCAGCTCCATGACCTTGCGCTACTACAGAGATATCGTTACGTTCGCCCCAGATCTGTAATTGCTCAGTTGCTGCGGCGCGGAATGTGTCACCAGCAGCCAACATCACTTTTTTACCTTCACCTTGTAAACGTTTCGCCAACTTACCAATAGTTGTAGTTTTACCCACTCCATTTACCCCAACCATTAAAATCACATAAGGTGACTTATTAGGGTCAATATGCAATGGTTTAACACGTGGAGCCAACAAAGCAACTAACTCTTCTTGTAACGCTTTATATAAAGAGTGGGAATAGATCAAATCACCACGAGCTGTACGCTCTGTTAAATTGGTAATGATGGTTTTAGTTGCTTCAACACCAATATCTGCAACCAATAATTGCTCTTCGACTTCTTCAAGTAATTCATCGTCAATTTCCTTTCCGCCAATCAAGATATTGACCATACCATCAGCGAAATTACGACGAGTTTTGGTTAAGCCTTCTTTCATCCGGCCAAAAAAACCAGTTTTTGGTTGTTCAGCCGCTGTTCCTGTAGAAGCTACTTCGTCTTTAGCTACTTCAATATTTTCTTGTGCTTTAGCAGGAGATTCAACGATGGGAACATCGATAGCAGGTAAATTAGGTAATGTGACATCGTCATCACCGATCTCAGCATCTATCAAGAATTTATTTTGCATATTCGATTGTTGCTCCATGCGGATTCCTTGAAAAGCAGCGCGTTTAAAAAGATAAAGTTTAGCATAAATTCAAAATTTTGCCTGCCACAATAGTGCTCAAAAAGCTTTGGAAACCAAGAATTAGCCTGATTAACCTATTTACTGAGTATCTTCCTGAGCAAGTGCTGGATATTGTCTAATATGAGCACCTTCAAATTGATATGCATGCATTAACTTTAAATACTCTGCTCTATGAATTTCTGATTGAGCTATTAGCAGTTCAGCCATATCCTGAGTTTTAGGATAAGTAGCCTGATGAGAGAGTTGTATAATTCGTTGATATTGTTCCGGACTAATAGGCCGAAGTAATGCTAAATATGACAGCACAAAAATACAACCAATGACAATAACCACAAATAGGTTAAAACATTGATCAACTTTTAACTCAGACTTTAATTTAAGAAAATTTTGTTTGAATATGAGCATGACCTACCTCGAATTAGTGTAGTGTAGGGTTCAATACTCATAAGCACAAGATCAAACATCCAGTAAGGCCAAGAAACATACCTTACTGGATCATAATACTTAGCTTATTAGTGAACGAATAACGGAAAAGTATAAAATTGCTGCAATAATCACCAAGACTAAAAACATCGCAAAAATACTTAAACCTTCTTCAGCATCGGCTGGATGCAGTTCGTCTTCGTCGGCAATTTTTCTCAGTTCACCATCATAAACTTGATAAAACCAGTTTTTTTGTGCAGGTTCCAAATGCCGTGCAAAGTCAAATACCCTTTTGCGCTGAGCAAGACAATAATCCCCTAAATGGATCTCTTGATGAAAGATCGCTTCGTCTAATAGCTTACGATGATAATGGGCTAGTTCTATGATTTGTTCCTCTCTTGGTGGAGTATCAAAAACAAAGCCATCGATAGTATTTGTCATATTTTATTCTCCTTGTCTTTTATTCTCATATTGATTTTACTCAAAATTATTTGTGAATAATGTTTAATCATGTATCCTAATAGTGAATTAACTGGTATGCACCAATAGTTGACAAATCCATTAATTTGTAATATTAGTTTAATAATTCTAAGTTAAATTAATTTAAAGGCAGTGGCCTTTAGAAAAAGTAATCATAATTACAATAAGGAGTTTTCTATGATTCAACGTATCTCTCATCATGATTTAGAACATGTGTACGCAACTGCAGTAAACACAATTCACTCTCAAATGAATTTTCAGGATGCAGTTGCACAGTTAGAAGAAGTTGCTCGTGCTGGGCACGGTAAAGCTGCTCTGTTTTTAGCAGAATTGTATTATCAAGGTTTCCGTGTTGAACGTGACTCACTTAAAGCACAATATTGGCAAAAGTTAGCCACAATGCAAGCATAAAGAAACGTCACTTATGTGGCGTTTTTTTATGCCCGTAAAAACCCGAATTTATCAATTTATCAAAAGCTTTACTTCGCCACTTCAATCGTGGCTCAGGTGGCGTTTTTTTATGCCTGTATAAAAATTTCTTTAAATATAATTCACTACGGACTTGGTTTGTATTGTATTGCACCAGAGGCTTTAGCCGCTTTAAGTAAAGGACATGAATTTCACAGTTGGAATATTTGTTTACGATTTGATACCTGTTTAAACTGAAATGTCATCTGATTTTTTTATAATAAGCAAGACAAGTTAGAACCTTTAAATCCACAATGAAAAGTTTAAGTAATCTACAACCGGTTTCAAGAGACTTGATGATTAAGATTTATATTTTAAGAACCATGATGTATTGCGGGGTTCTTTGGGGATTATTTCATCAAGGATGGGCAATTAAATCAGATCAGGAAGACTTTATTTTTCCTTTTTGGCTTAATGGGTTGCAGGCACATCGCTACGCAAAAGAGCATTGGCCCCACTACAAACCAAGAAGAATTACACCTAAAGATTTCCATGAGTCTTTACTACCAACTTTAACTCGACTTAACGTCACTCCTGCTCTGTTTAATTCATCTCATAGAAAATTAAAGTTATCTACACAGCAAATGCAACATTTCTTTTTCAAACATCCGCATTGGCAAGAAGCATAAAACTTTTCTTTAGTTTCCTACTGATCAATATAGAATGCTTTTTGAACGCTTGAATGTGAAACTTGCATTTGAATGACTATCAAGTCTTTGCATTTTTATAAAATCAAGCTAATTTAAATCAAAATGATAAAACACAGGACAGAAGAAATGACAATCGTTGCACAAGTAATCAAGAACAAATCAGAGCAAGATATTTTTACAATTTCTCCAGAAGCCACTGTCCTTGAAGCAATTAAGATCATGGCTGATAAAGGGATTGGTGCACTCGTGGTAGCTGAAGGAGAAAAAGTTGTCGGAATTTTATCTGAACGTGACTACACGCGAAAAGTAACGCTTATGGAACGTTCATCATATAGCACCACAGTCGCTGAAATTATGACATCCAAAGTACTTACGGTAAGCTTAAATAACACGGTTGAAGAATGTTTGCAGCTCATGACAGATCGTCATTTACGTCACTTACCTGTATTAGACAATGAAAAACTAGTTGGATTTATCTCTATTGGTGACTTAGTAAAAGCAGCAATGGAAGATCAGAAAAATCTCATTGAACAGTTAAAACAGTACATTTCTGGTTAATTATTTCGCATAAAAAAATGGGCATTTATATGCCCATTTTTTATTGATATAAAAAACTTAAAGATAGTTATTAATTAAAGCGACTAAACGCTCTAGTAAGTCATCAGCCTGTGCTTGAGTCATATTAATTGGTGGCAATAAACGCACTACAGAACCAGCTGTAACATTAATAATAAGCTTGTGTTTATCACGAGCAATTGCAACGAGTTCAGCACAGTCTTTAGGCAATTGAATACCAATCATCATACCAAAGCCACGTACTTGCACATTTTTATCTGCCAATTGCGCACGTAATTGATCAACAATATAACCACCAACGACTGCCGCATTTTCTACAGCATTTTCTTTTTGGATGGTATCTATTACTGTATAAACCACACGAGAACCAAGTACTGTGCCACCGTAAGTAGAACCATGACTACCTGGTCCTAATAAGCCAACAGCTTTACCTTGTGTCATTACAGCCCCCACTGGAAAGCCATTACCAAGTCCTTTCGCAGTCGTAAGAACATCGGGTACAATATTTGTGTGCTGATAAGCAAAATACTTGCCTGTACGACCATTACCAGTTTGGATTTCATCTAGCATCATTAGCCAGTTATGTTGATTACATATGATGCGAACTTCTTCAAGATAGCTAAAGCCCTGAGGCGCAGTATTAATACCACCCTCACCTTGAATTGGCTCAATCAAAATCGCAACAATATCTGGATGCTGTAAAGCAGCTTCTTGAATTGCTTCTACATCACCAAATGGCACACGAATAAAATCACTGGTTAATGGAGCAAAACCTTCTTGTACTTTTTTATTACCAGTTGCTGAAAGTGTTGCTAAAGTACGACCATGAAAAGATTGCTCTGCCACAATTATCTTTGGTGAACTTATACCTTGTTGAGTACCAAATTTACGAGCAATTTTAATGGCGCCTTCATTTGACTCCGCACCACTGTTTGAAAAGAAGATCTCTTCCATTCCTGAAACTTCAGCCAGCTTCTGAGCAGCAGCCGTTTGCCAAGGAATTTCAAATAGGTTACTTGTATGTACCAGTGTTGCAGCCTGTTCAGCAATTGCTTCTGCAATGACTGGATGCGCATGACCTAAACCACATACAGCAATACCGGTTAAAGCATCTAAATATTCTGTGCCATCTTCGGTATATAGATATGCTCCTCGGCCTCGTACAAAACTGATCGCTTGGCGACCATAAGTAGCCATTAAATGTGATGGTTGATCAGGTTGTATTGGAGCTAGGGTAATATCATTCATAACGAACTCTGTCTGTATGAGGTTTTAGGAAGGGTTTATATAAGCAAAAACTAGCTCTGATGAAAAGTCTCATCACTCATTTATCTAAAATTTCGTCCGCTTTCCACTATCACTTCGGTTTATACAATAAAATATTGAATATTCAATGCAACTTTAAGTAATCAGGTGGTTTGCAAAGCGATGTAAACACCCCCTATAATGCTGCTAGATTAGTTGAGGATCTCTTTATGACTGAACAAGCACGTGATACTGAAGCGTTAATCCGCGATCAAATTGCGAAGCATCCCGTTTTACTTTACATGAAAGGCACTCCACAGTTTCCACAATGTGGTTTCTCTGCACGTGCTGTAGAGGCGCTCAGTCAAATTGGTCGTCCATTTGCATATGTAAATATTTTGGAAAACCCTGATATTCGTGCAACCTTACCAAAAATTGCGAACTGGCCAACATTCCCGCAACTTTGGGTAAATGGCGAACTTATTGGCGGTAGCGATATCATGCTCGAAATGTTCCAAAATGGCGAATTAAAACCATTAGTTGAACAATATAGCGCAGCGCCAGAAGCGTAAATAATAAAAAAGCCAATCAATAGATTGGCTTTTTTATACTCTCAATCTTAACGATCACTTACCCCGACATAGCGAAATAAATTTTCCACACCTAAATCAGATTTTAAAATAATTAGATTTTCATAAGTTGTTGTTGTGAGAGCTTCAAAAATATTCATATTCGGATCTTCATGTAACTCATCTACACTCTGATCCATACACTCTTCAAATCGATCAGCAATAAATTCAAACCCTAAGTCCATAGCAATAAATAAAGTATGTTCACATGGCTGAACATATTGTTCTTGTGCCCAGTCAATTATCGCTTGTTTGCAAAATGGACATTCAATATTCGCAGAAGCATCGTTAAGTTCAATCAATTGATAGTGCATTAGATTTGAGAAATAAGGAAAATGATAGTGTAAGAGAAATTAATTAAAAGTTCTAGAAAAGGCTATAGACACTTAGTAGAAAATATACATTAAAATTGCATTGTAATTACAATGCAATTTTAATTTTTCACTTAAGCTAAATATGTTAGTATATGTTTTAATTACAAAAAATTTAGTTTAAAAATTATCGTTGCAAAAATAATAATGTAAAATCATGGTTGTTGCAGAAATAGGATATTTTAATGCTCACTGATCTTGATGATTTTTATTGTTTTGCTCTCGTCGTTGAGCATGGTGGCTTTAGTGCTGCTGAGCGTGTAACGGATATACCAAAATCAAAATTAAGCCGTCGCGTGTACAGCCTCGAAGAGAATTTAGGAGTTCGCCTGATTCAACGTAGCTCACGCCACTTTGCTGTTACAGATATTGGGATGGATATTTATAGACATGCTCAGGTCATGATGAATGCTGCACAAGCTGCTCACGATCTGGTTGATCATCTAAGTATTCAACCTAGAGGTGTTGTAAAAGTTAGTGTTCCTGTTGATATTGCTCAAAATCAACTCCCTAAAATCCTGCCTGCTTTCTTAAAAAAATATCCAGAAATTCGTTTGCAACTTATGGTCAGCAATCGTCGAGTAGATGTCATTAATGAAGGAATTGATATTGCTTTACGTATTCGTTCAAAACTTGATGACGATCCAAGTTTAGTTCTTAGACAGTTTGCCCTTATACAACAAAGTCTATTCGCAAGTCAGGCATATTTAAATGAATTTGGAGATATAAAAAATCCCGAACAACTTAGCGAACACCGCATTTTAAGTTTATCTGAAGAACATCTTGATCAACAATTCATTTTACATGGCCCTGATAATCAGCAAAAGAAAGTCAAAGTCAGTCCTACTGTAATGGGTACAAATATTCATATGTTAGCGCAATTGGCTAGTCAAAGCTGTGGCATCGCTTTATTACCTGAGAGCGCAGCAGAAGATTTTGTAAAATCTGGGCAACTCCTACCAATCTTACCCGAATGGAAAGCACCCCATGGTGTATTCCATGCAGTTTATCCATCACGCCGAGGGTTGCTACCTGCTGTTCGAGTGTTTATTGATTATTTAGTAGAACATCTTTCCGAACACTAAAATGAATTAAAATAAAAAAGTTCGACAATTATCGAACTTTTTTATTATTCAAATTATAGGATAGTTTACTACACCTTCCGGCCAAGGCGTTAATAGTTCAAAGCCAGTATCTGTTACTGCAACCATATGTTCCCATTGAGCAGATAGTGAAAGATCCTGAGTAACGACGGTCCATCCATCATTTAACTCTTTTACCTGTGGCCTACCTGCATTAATCATAGGTTCAATAGTAAATACCATACCTTTCTTTAAGACCATGCCTTGTCCGCGCTGCCCATAATGCAAAATATTGGGTTGCTCGTGATAAACCTTACCAATCCCATGTCCACAATATTCGCGGACAATACTATATCCTTCTCGATGAGCAACCGACTGAATAGCATAGCCAATATCGCCTAACGTAGCTCCAGGCTTAACAGTATGAATACCAGCAACCATTGCCTCATATGTTGTTTCGACAAGTTTTTTTGCCTGTGGATTTACATTACCCACAAAATACATACGGCTCGTATCACCAAAATAGCCATCTTTAATAATGGCAACATCAATATTAATAATATCGCCATCTTTTAAAATTTTATTGGGTGATGGTATCCCATGACAAACAACTTCATTTACAGAAGTACATATAGTTTTAGTGAAACCATGATAACCCACATTCGCAGGAATAACTTTTAAAGTATTTACAATATAGTCATTACAGAGGTTATCTAAATATTCAGTAGATACACCCGGTTTAATATATGCCCCTATCATTTCTAAAACTTTCGCAGCAAGACGTCCAGAAACTCTTAACTTTTCTAGATCTTGTTCAGTTTTTATTGTAACAGTAGAAGCTCTCATTCGGTTTTATCCTCGTAGATACTGCTTTTACAATACCTACAAAAATGTAAGTTAATTTAGAATATTTTAGAACGGATATAGGATAGGCTGGAAGCTTTATATGCCCAAATATTCAACAGTCATAATAGAAATTTATATTTTTATTCTTGCATAATTTCTTTAAAAAGTCAGATATAAAAAATAATTTCCCAGATTCTTTCAATGGTTTTTCAATTACATACCTTAACCAGTTGATATTTTTAATATCTATTAATGGATTTTGAGCTTCGAAAAAAATCTTTTTCACATAAAATACCGCTTGATCATGCTCTCTTTTGCTCTAAAATTCCTTCTTTTTTATTAATTTTAATTTATGCAACATCTTCGTACCGGAGATATTATTGCCCTAGGTTTTATGACCTTTGCCCTTTTTATTGGGGCTGGCAATATTATCTTTCCTCCCATTGTCGCTCAACAAGCCGGTGATCATGTATGGCTAGCCGCTATAGGCTTTTTGATTACTGCAGTTGGTCTACCTGTAATTACCATCATGGCACTCTCTCGTATGCAGGGTTCCATTGAAATTATTAGCTCTCCTCTTGGTCGAGTAGCAAGTCTGATTTTAACCGTTGTTTGTTATTTATCAGTAGGCCCTTTATTTGCTACTCCACGTACAGCTACTGTTTCTTATGAAATTGGTTTTTCATCTTATTTTGGAACATCAAGTAGTAGCCTTTTAATTTACAGCGCAATTTATTTTTCATTTGTAACTGTAGTTTCACTTTATCCTAACAAGTTATTGGATACAGTTGGACATGTGCTTGCCCCTCTAAAAATTATTGCTTTAGCAATTTTAGGCATTGCAGCAGTTATGATTCCTGCGGGTTATGTTCCTGCTCCAATCAACCATTACGTTGAATCTCCGGTTTCGGAAGGTTTCGTAAATGGTTACCTCACTATGGATACTTTAGGCGCACTAGTATTTGGTATCGTAATTATTCAAGCGATTTATTCGCGTGGTGTTACCGATAAAAAATTAGTGACTAAATATGCAATTATTGCCAGCCTTATTTCCGGTGCGGGTCTTACTTTAGTCTATTTAAGCTTATTCAAATTAGGTGTAGGTAGTCACGAAGTTGCGCCAAATGCAGCAAATGGTGCAGTAATTCTACATGCATATGTTCAACATGCTTTTGGCAATATGGGTTCATTATTCTTAACTGGCCTAATTTTTCTAGCATGTATGGTGACAGCGATTGGCTTAACTTGTGCTTGCGGTGAGTATTTTGCGCAGTTAACTAAATTGCCTTACAAACTTTTAGTATTCATTTTAGTTGGTTTCTCTTTCATTATTTCTAATCTTGGATTAACCAAACTTATTGCTGTATCAGTACCTGTTTTAAGCGCAATTTATCCCCCTGCAATTGTTGTGATTATGCTGAGCTTCTTTTGGAAATTTTGGCAAAAACCTTCTTTTATTGTCGGTTCGGTAACAAGTATTGCTTTAATTTTCGGTATTATTGACGGTATTAAAGTTGCTGGTTTTGGAGATTATTTACCTGAATTTCTTCAACATTTACCTTTAAATGAACAAAACTTAGCTTGGTTGATCCCATCTTTAGTTGTTCTAGCAATTACCGTAATTATCGACAAAGTTAAATTTAAAAGCATTTAATTTAGTGTCTCTTTTGAAATCGAGTTTTACCCAAACATGATTTTATATATTGAATAAAATGCTGAGTTTACCCAACCGGCATTTTATTTCCACACTACTTTCAATGACAAATCAACTATAGATATAATCATTTTTTACTGTAAAATTACACTAAAATAATTTTTAGCTTACTAGGAAAGAAGAGCAACAATGAAAAGTAAATATTACCTAACACAAGCCGATGCAGAGTTTTTAATGGACGAAGCTCAAAAATATGCAATTGAGCACAACTTTAAAGTCAGTATCGCTATTGTTGATGAAACAAGTTCTCTACTATTTATGAAACGATTAGACGGCGCCTCGCCTTTATCCTCACATTTATGTTTAGAAAAAGCAAAATGTTCTTCAATATCAGGTAGACCTTCAAAATTCTATGAAGAACTTCTACAAAATGGACGCTTAGGTTTTTTAAGCATGCCTAGTGCGCAAGGAATGTTAGAAGGTGGAAAACCAATTATTTATGAAGGCCAAATTCTAGGGGCTATTGGTGTTTCTGGTGTTCAATCTTTTGAAGATGCAGAAATTGCTCAACATGCGATTGATACTTTTTTGAAAAAACAAAGTAATTAAACCAATTCTTGCAGAAAAGAGAAATTATTATAATTTTCACTTAAATATTTCTCTTTTCAAAAATATTATGCATTTTATACAAAAATATTTAATATTTACTTTTCTTATACCTTAACTATTTATAAACATAGAGCTTTTTATAAAATTGCTTAATTTTTTTTCTATTGACTATTGAATTGAACTAAAAATAGCAGTACAACATTAAACTTATTCTTGACTAAAACATTCGGTTTTAGCGCAACCACAAGGAGGGATGGAGATGTTATCATTACATTTCAACAAACAAGTCTTCATTAACACTCTGAACAGCAAAGATTCAGTTGTTTATGGAGTAACACCACTTGCTCTTATGCTGACTTTACTGTTTCAAGGTATGATTAAAGGAAATCTGAAACCCGAATACTTTATGTATGCGATGGTTGTTTCTTTCATATTTTGTGTGTGGGCTTTTGTCGATCATAAGATGCGAAAACTAGCTAAAAGACGTCTTAGTCAACAAAACTCGAATACTTAAAAAATGGATGAGCGATCATCCATTTTTACATACCTAAAAATAAAAAAATTGTTCCGATAACTAAAATAGCCGTAGCTACTAATTCAGTCACAATCAATCCTAACATCATCAAAGACATTAGCCATGGAGGCAAGCTAAAACGACCTAACTTGTGCGGACGTTTAAATTGATTTGTCGTATCCTGTAAATAGCCATGTATGATATAAACCACAATTGAAAAGCTAAAAAATAAAATATTTGCCAATACACACAATAGAGCAATATTTTCATTTAAAACAGTATAATAGCTTAATACAGCTAGAATTAGGGTAGCAGCTGCATAGAGCAAACTACTTCGATGAGCGATATCCACATAATAATGCGCACGACTTAATGCTGAACGGCGTATTTGCCAATATTTCCATACCCCAGTTAACATCCCTATCCATAAAAATACGCCACTAAACACAATTGCAAGCTGCACAGCTTTCGATAAATCCATCTTTTTTCCAATTATTCGTTTTATTGAAAATTTAATGAGCTATATAACATAAATATTGACTTTGCAGTCACATTTTAATCAAGTTTCATTTTGGAACTCATGTAAATTTAAAGTCATCAATAAACCAATCTTTACTTAATATTATGGATAACACTTTTGAATCATTTTGGATGACCTGCAAAGACGGTTATCAACTTGCAGCACATTTTTATCCAGCTCAATCCCCAAAGTCAGCAAATCCCGTATTAATCTGTCCCGCAACAGGCATTACCAAAAGCTTCTATCATTCTTTTGCATCATGGTTAAGTCAGCAAGGCTATGATGTATTAAGCTTTGATTTCCGTGGAATTGGAGATTCATTGCATGGAACTTTAAAGCAAAGTACTGCAAGTATTAATGATTGGGGAACTCTTGATATCCCTTGTGCAATTGATACTTTACTGGGGAAAACCGAAGCACAGCAAGTTACTCTTCTTGGCCATAGTGCTGGCGGACAGTTATTAGGAATTGTGCCTAATTTTCATAAAGTAGCAAAAGTTATCGCGGTCGCAGGTTCCACTGGCCATGTAAAAGGTCTTAAAGGTAAAACCAAGTTTTTAGCACCAGTAATGTTCAATGTCATCTTTCCAATTTCTAGTGCTATTAAAGGTTATGGTGCTACTCAATTTATTGGAATGGGAGAAAACTTACCTAAAAAAGTCGCCCAACAATGGCGAGAATTTTGCAGCTATCCTGGCTATGTGAAAAATGCTATTGGTAAAACAATCCACCATGATTTTCATACTGAAATTATCTGCCCTATTACTTCTATTTGGGCAAGTGACGATGAAATTGCAACCAAGCGTAACGTTGAAGATTTATTAAAACTCTATCCTAATGCACCCACAAAAATGCTAGAGCTAAATCCCATGAAACTTGGGCATAAATCAATTGGGCACATGCTAATGTTTAAAAAATCACATCAAAATTTATGGTCACTTTTAGAAAAAGAAATCCAACACTAATCTATGGATCTTTTACTTTTGCCTCTATACCCGTAATCCGGTATAGAGGTTTTTTTTAATATTAATACCCACTTTTTTTATAAAGTTACCTTATTAACCTAATAATTATCATAGAAAATTAAAATATATTAATCACCTATTCCTTTGTATTAAAAACATGCATTTTTTACGTAAATACGTCGATATAGCTTTAAAGTTCTGCTATCGTTATTTATACGAAGCTGTTGTTTAAAAACGGTTAAACTAACCTATTTTTAATACAAACAGCTTCTTTTTTTCTGTTTAGCTAAACCAAAGAAATTGTTCAAGGATAAGTATGCTAGCACTAGAGCCTCGACATATTCATATGAATCAACATGCTGTTGATAAAAAGCATGCATTACAGTGTCTAGTAGATATATTGGTAAAAGATGGGTTAGTTACACCTGACTACATTACAGGACTCATCAATCGAGAACAGCAAAGTGCCACCTATTTAGGTCAAGGTATTGCTATTCCCCACGGCACCCCCCAATCTCGCGAATTTATTTTAGAAACAGGTATCCGTTTAGCTCATTTTCCAGAAGGAATTATATGGGATGGTGAAAACAGAATTTATTTAGCTGTCGTGATTGCAGCAAAATCTGATGAACATTTACAAGTTCTACAAATATTAACTAGAGCTTTAATGCATGATGTAAGTGAACAGGTAAAAAATGCTAAACAACCTGAACAAATTATTGAAATCTTACAAGCTCAACCATTATCTCTAACTTTGCATGAAAATTTAATTCAAACTGAAATTGAATCTCAAGATATTGAAGATTTATTTTGGTCTGCATCTCAGATTCTAAAAAAACACAATTTCGTAAAGTGCGGTTTTCTAAGTTCACTTGACCCTGATCAAGTTATTCAACTACAAGATCAAATCTGGTCTATTTCAAGCAGTAAGTTTGTTCAACAACCAGCAATCAGTATTGTAAAGCCCCGCCATGCTTTAGACCTAGGCGGACAAAAATTAAATACGCTAGTTTGTATAGCTGCCAATGAACAATTAGATAGCCAGAGATTTAATCGACTGATTGATATTCTGTTTAATCCAGAGCAAGTTGCACAATTAGACCAAACACAAGCACCAAATGAAATTGCTAAAATCATTGGTGCAGATGTTATTCCCGATTGGCCCCACCGTTCTGTTGTACTCGCTAATGCACATGGATTACATGCTCGACCAGCAACTCATTTAGTAAACTTAACAAAAAGTTTTCAAGGTGATATCCAAGTCGCAGTAGATGAAGGCAATTTTGTTTCAGCTAAAAGTTTGACACGTCTCTTAGCTTTAGGTTGTAAACGCGGCCAAACTTTACGTTTCATTGCTGAACCAGAAACGGATGCAGTTGAAGCTTTAGATAAAGTTATTCTGGCAGTGCAACAAGGCTTAGGTGAAGAAGTTGAACCTATACAATCTTCAGACATCAAAGTAGAGCAATCTAGTGAAATCCCAAGCCATTCAAAACCACTTAGCGCAAATACAGGAATTGCTGCTTCAAGCGGTTTAGCTTTTGGCCCTGTACATGTAATTAAACCTAAGGTTTACCAATATGAACGCATGGGCTTAAGTGTCAAAGCAGAAAAAGAAAAACTTGATATTGCACTTCACGCAGTTAAAAACAATATTCACCAAGTTATTGCAAAATCTGAAGTGGCTGAAATTAAGCAAATCTTCCAAGCACATTTGGAAATGCTTGATGACCCAGATCTTATTAATGGTGTTTATCAAAAGATTAACCTAAATCTTTCTGCTCCTGCTGCTTGGCATGAGCATATTGAAGCAGCAGCCAAAGAGCAAGCAGCTTTACCAGATCGATTACTGGCTGAGCGTGCTACAGACCTACGTGATATTGGTGATCGCGTTTTGGCTCAACTCTGCGGTGAGGTCATCATCGAAGAACCTAAAGAACCTTATATATTGATTATGTATGACGTCGGACCAAGTGATGTAGCCCGCCTTAATAAAGATCGTGTAGCAGGTATTTTGACCGCCGTAGGTGGTGCAAGCGCTCATAGTGCCATTGTTGCTCGTGCTTTAGGTATCCCTGCAATTGTTGGCGCTGGTGATCAAGTACTAGATATTGAGCAAAAAAGTTCTCTTTTAATTAATGGAGATACCGGAGCTTTTATCTTAAATCCTAATGCTCAACAAATCGAACAAGCGAAACAAGAGCGAGAGCTTCAGAAAAAAATTCGTGAAGAAGCTGAACGTCATAGCCAAGAACCTGCAATTACTCTGGATCAACACCAAATCGAAATTGCTGCCAATTTAGGAAAAGTTCAAGCGACCCCTCATGCAGTAGAATGTGGTGCCGAAGCAATTGGCCTACTTAGGACTGAACTTGTTTTTATGGCCCATAGTAGCGCTCCGAGTGAAGCTACCCAAGAAGCAGATTATCGCATCGTTTTAGATGCTCTTGCAGGTCGTCCCCTCGTAGTACGTACGCTAGATGTAGGTGGTGACAAACCACTCCCTTACCTTCCAATTGCTGAAGAAGAAAACCCATTTTTAGGATTGAGAGGTATTCGTTTAACGCTAAGACAGCCAGAGCTGTTGCGTCAACAACTTATTGCTCTGCTTAAAGCTGCAGATGACCGCCCTTTAAGAATTATGTTTCCAATGATTGGACGTGTAGAAGAATGGCGTGCTGCAAAAGCTATTCTTGATGAAGTTAAAGCGACATATCCATGCGCCGACTTACAAGTTGGGATCATGATTGAAGTTCCTTCTGCTGCTTTACTTGCACCTATCCTAGCGCAAGAAGTGGACTTTTTTAGTATCGGAACAAATGACTTAACTCAATATACATTAGCCATTGACCGTGGACACCCTATTCTATCGGCTGAAGCAGATGGGCTACACCCAAGTATTTTGCAATTAATTGATCAAACTGTAAAAGCTGCACATAAGTATGGTAAATGGGTTGGTATATGCGGTGAACTCGCAGCCGATCCAAAAGCTGTACCCATTCTAATGGGCTTAGGGGTGGATGAGCTTAGTATGTCACCGAATAGTATTCCTTTGGTTAAAGCCCAAATTCGTACACTTAACTACAGCCAAGCTCAAGTGCTTGCAAAGCGTGCACTTGAATGTGATAGCGCTACTGTTGTACGTCAGTTATCCGAACAAGAAATGTAAAGATTAGGAATGGTAATGGCTAAAGTTTTAACAATTACTTTAAATCCTGCAATTGATGTGACTATACAACTCAATGAGTTACAGATAGGTGAAGTAAACCGCCAAGAATCTGTAGAAATACATGCGGCAGGCAAAGGTTTAAATATTGCACAAGTTTTAAAAGATTTGGGGCATAAGGTTGTTGTTTCTGGTTTTCTAGGAGCAACAAACAGACAGATTTTCGATGACCATTTTAAAGAAGCTCAATTTCAATCTGAATTTATTTATATTGAAGGTGAAACTCGCCAAAATATAAAAATTGCTGAACATTCAGGACGTATGACGGATTTAAATGGAAAAGGTTTTTTCGTATCTGAACTAGATAAGAAGCACCTCTTCCAAAAAATTGAAATGATTTTGCCTCTGGTAGATGTGGTTGCTATTGCTGGAAGCATTCCGCAGGGATTTAGTGTTGATGAGTTAAAACAACTTATTAAACTCATTCAAGCGCAAGGGAAAAAAGTTGCACTAGATACAAGTGGTAAAGCGTTGGTTGCTGCCATTGAATGTCAGCCATGGATGATTAAACCAAATACAGATGAGTTAGTAGAAAGTTATCAGCTTCCTGCTACAACCTATGCTGAACAAAAAAAGCTTTTTGAAAACCTAGCCAAAATTGAACATGTCGTTATTTCGATGGGTGAAGACGGTGTAAACTGGTTACATGACACTCACCCACTTCACGCCACAGCACCTAAAGTAATAGTTAAAAGTACAGTTGGTGCGGGTGACTCTCTTTTAGCAGGTATGATTCATGGCTTATTGAGTGGCTTCTCTGCTGAAGAAACATTAAAAACTGCTACAGCAATTGCAAGTCACGCTGTAACACAAGTAGGCTTTCGTATTCCTAATGCTGAAAAGCTAAACCAATTAAAAGCCCAAACAACAATCAATTCATTGAGTGAATCTGATGCCAACTGCTAAACGTTTATTATTTGTTATTAATAGTCCGCAACAGCAAGTCAATGCTTTGATTTTAGCTCGTAAGCTTGCACAAGTCGCGTCCCAACAGGGTTATCAAAATAGCATTATTTCACTTGATGAATTCGAAGTGAATGAAAGCTTTGACCAAGTTATCGTTGTTGGACAACGCCCGAAAAATCTTAATATTTTTGGTACGCACCCTTTATCTTTTATTAATATTGAAGAGATCAAAAGTGATGCTCAGTCAGCTCTTCAAACTGCTTTAGATCATTTTAAGTCTGCTCAAGACTGGCAAAATGATAATAGCTTATCAGCATCTACAGCTAAAAAATTTGTTGCGATCACTGCATGTCCTACGGGCGTTGCGCATACTTTTATGGCCGCCGAAGCTTTACAGCAAGGTGCAGAAAAACACGGTTATGATATTGAAGTAGAAACTCAAGGTTCCGTTGGTGCAAAAAATATCTTATCACCTCAAGCTATTGCTGATGCAGACATCGTTATTCTTGCGACTGACATTGAAGTTAATACAGACCGTTTTGTAGGTAAACGTGTTTATAGATGTAGTACAGGTTTTGCTCTGAAGCAAACAGATAAAGCGTTTGCTGAAGCAATCAGCAATGCGCAAGTTTTAGAACAAGGTAAGCAACAAACATCTGCAGAAAACAAAGATAAAACCGAAAAAGTTGGCGTATATAAACATCTCTTAACTGGTGTCTCTTATATGTTACCTATGGTGGTGGCGGGAGGTCTTTTAATTGCTCTCTCTTTATGCTTTGGTCTCAATGCAGCTGAGCAAGCAGGCAGCTTACCAGCCATATTAAAACAAATTGGGGCCGCAGCATTTATGCTTATGGTTCCAATGTTATCTGGTTATATCGCCTACTCGATTGCTGATCGTCCTGGCCTCGCACCTGGTTTAATTGGCGGCTTACTTGCTTCTCAGTTACAAGCAGGTTTTTTAGGAGGTATTGTCTCAGGTTTTCTTGCTGGCTATATCGCGCTTTTTATTGCAAAAAAACTCAAACTTCCTACAAGTTTAGAAGCACTTAAACCCATTCTAATTATTCCTTTATTAGGCACATTATTTGTTGGCCTTATTATGTTTTACGTGGTGGGTCATCCAGTAGCACATATTTTTGAGCTAATGAAAGACTTCTTAAACAACATGGGTACAACAAATGCTGTGTTAATGGGAATTATATTAGCAAGCATGATGTGTATTGATTTAGGTGGACCAATCAATAAAGCGGCCTATGCTTTTACTGTTGGGTTGCTGACAACAAATACTTATATGCCTATGGCAGCCACAATGGCTGGCGGCATGGTCCCTGCTATTGGTATGGCTATTGCGACTTTCATAGCTAGGAATAAATTTAGCACGGGAGAGAAAGATGCTGGAAAAGCAGCTTTTGTATTAGGTTTATGTTTTATTTCTGAAGGTGCTATTCCCTTTGCAGCTAAAGACCCTATGCGTGTTATTCCAACTTGTATTTTAGGTGGAGCTGTAACTGGCGCACTTGTTGCCTTGTTCCATTGTGAGTTAGTTACTCCTCACGGTGGTGTATTTGTTCTTTTAATTCCAAATGCAATTAATCATGCTTGGCTATACCTTGCTGCAATCGCTGCTGGGAGTGTGGTTACAGGCATAAGCTATGCTATTGTTAAGAAAAAAATAGAAGATAAAACAGCAACTATTTCATAATTAAAAAGGGAGAAAATAAATTCTCCCTTTTTAATAATCATTCATTTTATAGAACTTATATCATTTGATTTGAACAGCTCTTGCCATAATATGTGCGGGCACTTCTTCTGCCAACATTACAGTTAAAGATGGTTCTTTTTGCGACTTAGTAGATAAATTTTGCGATTCTAAAACTGCGCTTACATCTTTTGGAGCTAATCTAAACATGGCACCTGTTGCAGGATCTACAATTAAAATGCCAATTAGCCCACCAAAAAGAATATTACCAAAATACCATCCACTTAATGTCCCCGTAACTTCTACAGTCTTACTTTGATAACCTGCTTTACTAAAAGTGACCTGATAACTTTCTGGTTTAAAATAGCCTGCTCCCTTTTTCAAACTTACGGTTGCTGGAGTTTGTCCAGTATGGATTTTTATTCCTTTACGATTTTTAATCTCAATGGTCGCAGACTCTGGAACACTAGTGAAAGTAAGTGTTTGAGAAGAACCAGAAACTATAGTTGCGCAACCATTAATTCCCACAGTTAATGCAATCAACGAACTAAGTAGTAATTTTTTCATCATTAAGCTCAAAGAGTTATCAATATTTATTGGAACGCGCACTATAATAAATGAAACAAAAAATAACAATTAAAATACATTTCTTTAGATTAACTATTGAACATTTACTAACATAAATATTATTAAAATTATAATTTATAGATAAAAATAGCTCTATTTCAATAGCTCATCATCTCAAATCACGTTTTAAATTTATAAATAAAAATCAAATACTTAAAATATAAAGCTAATTTTATTTTACTAAATAATAGATGTTTCATGTTAAATGTATGGTAAATTTTACCAATATTAAAACAATTCAAATAATTGATATATATAAATATTTATTATTTAAATATATTAATTTTTCATAGTTATGACTTTAGAGACAAAAACTTTCTCGTTCAATGCCACGGTCAAATCATAATTTTTTTTCTACGATGCCTTTGCAAGCAACATCGTTCAATTAACGAGCAAGCAAGTTTAGATGCAATCTCATATATTTGTTCAAAGAGTTTTAGGTCTGGCCCTGATAAGCAGTATGAACCTTGAATAATCTTTGATTATAGAGGAAGAATAATTGCAGTCTATGCAAAGTAAAGTGGCACTCATAAAGATAAGGACAGTTAAACCATGTCATTGTTAAATGAAGCTATATAACTTTTGCTCAATAAGTAAAGTCCTGATATAACTTGCTTGATGAAACTATATTTTTCAACTATTAAAGATAGTTCACCAGAAATGCGATCCACCAAGGTATGGGGAAAAGTCAATGACAAAGAAGTATGCGCGTTTTTTACCTACAACAGAATCTTTTACTCTTGAAGATTTTCCATATTATTGGATTACTCAAGTACATGCTCAGTATGTACAAAATATTGATAATGCTTTAAAAAAATATGGTTTAGATAACTCACGTCGACGCATTATGTTGGCCTTAAGCAGCAAGCCTCATGCGAGTGTTTCTGAACTTTCAGATATGATTATTTCAAAAATGTCGACCACCACAAAAATTGTTTATCGTTTGAAAGATGAAGGATTGGTTGAGACCTACTCTTGCCAGACTGATGGTCGTATTACTCGTGTAGTACTTACAGAAAAAGGCACTGAAATGATCAACAAGATCAATGACCTAACCAGTGTAGTACTTGAACAGTCTTTTGAAGGCATTACTCCTTTGCAGTTAGAAAAAATGATGGAAAGTTTAAAATTACTTTTAAAGAACCTTTCTCGCTAAGACGAAATAAGAATCTATTTACAAGCAATAGTTAAGCTCTCATTACGAGAGCTTAACTATTTTAATGTCTCTACTTTGATATTGAGAGAAATAGCATCCCACATAAAATAATCAATTAACCTTCTATCTGTTGACTTGAGCTCTTAAGTCCAGTAGAAATTCTCTTTCAATAACTGAATAGCAAATTTCGGAAAATGGCTAAAAGAAAATACAAAAGTGACAAATTCCAGGTACGTCGTATTAACCGTAGCTGGTGGGTACTCGAGAAAGATCTTGAATCAAACTGCTATTTAAAACATGAGCAAGTGGCAACAAAAACCTTAGCAAACAACTACGCCGATGATTATATCGAACAATACTATATGAACTTGTACATTCAACAACAGTTGAAAAAACCAGAAACCGTATAAAAAGCCTTTTGGCTTTTTTTTATTTTATATAGATTTAGTTTATAAAAACTAAAAATTATGAATAAAAAAAACCTACATCTTGGGGAAAATGTAGGCTATAAAATGCACAAAAAGGAAATATATATCCTTTTTGACAAAAAGAATTTTACGACAATATAAGCTATTATTTTATATTACTTTTGTAAACTTAATAGTGCTTATTGTATTTATTTAAACTCTGTTTAGGATACCTTTATTTATATATTGTGAATAAAATTTGATAAATCAAATTTATTAATTTTTTAATTTACTACTTTTCATCATTACATTTAGTTTCGTTAAAATAAATACATAAATATAATTATAAGTTTCTGTTTTAATAAGTTTTTTACAAAAATAAGCATAAATATTTTTTTTACTTAAGATGAATAAAAATCAATAAATAACAAAAACATAAATTAAATATTAAGTATATATTGGTTTTAATCTCCCAATTTTAGTTCAAAAAAAGCACACTTAAAATTTATTTATCGCTGTTTTGATTACTACAGAAAGATTACAATAACGACTAATAAATAGATTAATCAACTTGCAATCTTTCTAGGCATGTTATGACTTCAATGTCGAACAACACCCAAAAGCATTTTATTGTTGAGCAAATTCCTCTACCCACCTGGGTTAGTGATGAAAATGGCTTGATATTATATTGCAATGTAGAGTGTACAGAATATTGGCTGGATACCTTTTCTCCATTGCCTCAGCGATGGCTAGATTTTATATATCCTGTCGATTTAGATGAAGTCAAAAATAGATGGCTCGAAGCAATTCGCCTGCAAAAAAGAATAGAATTTAAATGTCGACTTTTACAAGTTGGAAATAAATATAGATGGTGCAAACTCTCCATCCAAGCTTCTAAGTATCGCGGCCTATCTCAAAATAATGAATGGTATGTTAGCTTTTTAGATATTGATCACGATATTCAAGAACAACAAAACTTACAGAAGAACATTGAAATACAAAATCAAATGTTAGATATCAGTGTAGATTGCATTAAGGTGCTTAATGTAGACGGCACAGTTTCACATATGAATAAATCAGGATGCCTCGCTTTAGGTGTCCCTGTTGATGAAACAGAATTTGGAATGAAATGGCTTGAGTTATTGCCACCTCACATTCGTAAACGCGGACGGGTCGCTTTAAAAAAAGCCCTTCAAGGTAAAGTTGCCAGATTTGCAGGAATGAGCTGCTTACCAGATCAAGATCCTGAGTATTGGGATAATATGCTTACCCCTATTCATCGGGAAAATGGAGAAATCGGACAAATACTCTGTGTCTCACGTAATGTTACTCAACAGCATTTGGCAGAAAACCAACTTAGGAATATGAGTGAGAGAGACGAACTGACGGGGTTATGTAATCGACGCTCATTTAAATTTCAGCTTAAACGTACCCTAGCCTATTCAAAAGACACTCAAACAAGTGTGGGATTACTTTTAATTGATCTCGATCATTTTAAACATATTAATGATACTTTGGGTCATAGCGCAGGTGATCATTTATTAAAAGTTTTATCCAAACGCTTTAGTCATTGTATGGATGATGAAAGATGCTTTGTTGCCAGATTAGGTGGCGATGAGTTCGCAGTTATTATCAATAACCTCAAATCTGAAAATGATGTTCGTGAATTAGCAGCAATTTTACTGCAACAGTTAAATCAGCCAATTACTTATTTAGGAAATGTATTAAATGGTGGCATGAGCATTGGGTGTGCGATTTATCCCCAAGATGCTATAGACCAGTCAGGTTTACTTAGTTGTGCTGATATGGCATTGCATGACTTAAAAGCGCGTGGTCGTGGTGGTATCCGCATGTATGATCCGTGCATGATGCAAATGACTGAAACTGTCGCTTCTCAGCTTAATTTAGCTCGCCAGTTGATTCGTCATCATACAATCCAGCCATACTATCAACCTAAAGTAGACCTAAATACCCATCGTGTAGTGGGGTTTGAAGCTTTATTGCGCTGGCATACAACCTCAGCGCAAAGAGGTTATCCCGCACAAATTGCTGAAGCTTTTAAAGATTATAATTTAGCGAGTAAAATTGGTGAAACAATGCAACACCAAGTTTTACGTGACATAGCCAAATGGATAGATCTTGGTATTAAGCCGCTCCCTGTTTCATTAAATGCGGCTCCAGTTGAATTCTTGAGAGACAACTATGCTGAAAGGCTTTTGAAAAAGATTAATCAATTTCAAATACCGACTCATTATATTGAAGTTGAAGTCACCGAGCACATGCTAGGTGATCGTGGTTCAGAGTATGTAATCCGTGCACTTAATAAATTAAAGCAGCATGGTGTATGTATTGCACTCGACGACTTTGGTACTGGTTTTTCATCATTAACACATATTCGCGACTACCCAATTGACAGTTTAAAAGTAGATTGTAGTTTTATACAAAAGATGCAACACGACCCATCAATTTACGCGATTGTTCAGGCAATTGGTTTACTCGCTCCAAATTTATCACTTGGACTCATTGCAGAAGGAATTGAAACTCCAGAACAAGAAGAGTTACTTCGTCAATTTGGATATAGCATTGGTCAAGGCTTCTTATTTGAATCTGCTATAGATGCCAATCAAGTCATTTCAATACTTAAACAGAATCAACCTTACTTGGTAAGCCATTACAATCCCTGAAGATAAAACATTTAATAAACTTTCTGGCTTTTATTCATACTAAAAATAAACAATATTACTTTTAAAATTGTTCATAATATAAGCACAAAGATAATAATTCGGTGTTTCCACACCATACATTGTCAAAGGACAATAAGGAGCAATATATGAGTTATCACCATATCTTGGTTCCAGTCGATGGCTCTCCTACTTCACTCATTGCTGTTAATCACGCAACAGCAATTGCTAAAGCCTTTGGTAGTAAAGTGACTCTAGTATATGCGCTGACCATAGATCCTTTCATTTCTGTAGAATTTATAGATAGTACAGAATTAGCACAGGATTATTTTAATAAAGCTAAAGCATCTATTCAGAGTATTCTAGACGAGGCTAAAGAACAATTTAGCAAACATGGAATTTCTGTTGATACAAAAATTGTTGAAGGTCAAACAATTCATACAGAAATTATTAAAGCAGCTACTGAGTTAAAAGCAGACTTGTTAGTCATTGGTTCTCATGGTCGAAAAGGCTTTAAAAAATTCTTCTTAGGAAGTGTCACTCAAGCCCTTTTAGGAGAAATTCATTTACCAGTATTAGTCGTAACAGAATAGTTTTACTGAAGCTAAAAAAACCGATCTTTATAGATCGGTTTTTTAATGGACTGTATTACTTAGCCTTATATGTAAATTTAATGAGAGATCCTGGATTCTCTAAGGTATTTGTTACAGAGCCATCATCTTTTTGAACATTCCCAGCTGTATCCGTCAACACGTATAAAACATTCCCGTCTGGACTCGCAATCACATCACGATAGCGGTTATTGCTTTTAAACATCGGCACCGCATCATCATAAGTGGTACTGTAAGTTGGATCTAGCTTAATACGGAAAATAACACCGCGTTTTAGAGATGGAACCAATAATGTATTTTCCCAACCAGAAATTGCTTTTTTGCCGCCTTTATAGACATAGGCAGATGACGGCGCAACTGTTGGCCAACAAATATAGTTCATCTCTCCACAAGTTGGATCGTTATAGTTGTAGGTGTCTTGAACGGTATATAAAGTTTTTAATGGTGGGACAAAGTTTTTACCAGTCCATTCAGATTCTTTCGTCACAGGAACCCCTGTGGCTACTTTTACTCCATTCTGAGCTAAATCCTTAATTGACTTATTGGCTGCTGCTGAATAATTTGCATAAGCATAGCCACTATCGTCTTTATAACCTGCTACGTTCGGCCAACCATAGTTGCCACCTTTGACAATGAGATTAATTTCATCGTCAGAGTTTGGACCTTGTTCAGACTGCAACAATTTACCATTTGGAGTGAATGCTAAGCCCTGCGGATTACGATGCCCGAGTGTATAAATATGGCTAATCACTCCATTAAAACTTGGATTATCTTTTGGAATACTTCCATCAAGATTTAAGCGTAGTACTTTACCCATGTAGGTGTGATAGTCCTTGCCATTCAGCTCTTGTTGAGTCGGCGTGTGTTGTGCTTGATTTGGCAAGAACAAATAAGCAAGCTGGTTACGCCCTTGGTCACCAATCGTATAATAAATCTTTTGATCTGGACCAATGACAAGACGACCAGACTGATGGTCTTTCGATGATGGTAATCCTGCCAATAAATCTACTGGCTTTTCAAGCGTATCTGTTGACTTATTATAGGTATATCGACGAATAATAGTTTGATTCGGTAGCTCTTTATCTGTAGATTTCAGATTTTTAAATGTACCTGAAATGTAGATATAAGGATTATTTTTAAAATCCGGATGGAAAGCAAAGCCTAATAAACCATTTTGTCCATCAGCGTCATTGACAATCTCTGGCACCTGAAAAACTGTCTTTACACTGCCCGACTCAGGATTAACTCTTAAAATCTTGCCTGTTGCCCGCTCAGTTAACCAAATTTGATTATCAGGCCCCCATAACAAAGCATGTGGCTTATTTAAATTAGATAGAATAACTTTCTTGTCAAAGTTTTCTGTTTTCGCTTTGGCGAATTGAGATGGAGTAAGAGGAACATCAGCAAATGCTGAATTGAGAGTAACTAACTGAGCGGCGCCTAATAAAGCAATTTTTGCCAGTAAATGTTTATTCATGAGTCCACCTTATAAATTGTCAAAATTTTCCGAGAATTTTTAAACCTTTACGGATTGGTTTATACAAGTTCTCTATATGATTTGTATTATGATGAATAGCAGAACTATTAAAATCCAAATTTATGAAAGGCTCTGTTGCATAAAAGTAGCTATTAAAATAGATGAACTCTCTCAGAGAATCTCATTAAGATAAGCAACTTAAAGGAAAAACTTACAATTACCTCTCTCAATTCCTAAAAATAATTGCATTTTCCATAAAAAATATAAATAAAGTCCATATTAATCTTACTTATACTGATATTTGGGATGTGATTTCAGTTTCATGCTAGATTCAGTAGTGAATAAATTTCAAAAAAACGGTATTAAGGTAACGGTTCGCGGTTTAAATGAAGCCAGCTCAATCATGATCATGATTGATAAATACGGTACTCATGCAAAAATCTAAAAAAGGTCCTTCGGGACCTTTTCTAATTTAAATAACTGCTTTTACTGAGGAGATTTATATAGCAACCGATTTGGGCTACCAGAAGGATTTTTTACAACATTACTACTTGCTTGATTTAAAAGATTGGTCGAGATTGTCTGAGGTGTTGCAGTGGGCGTACTTTGCAACATTTCAGCTACCACACCAGCCACATGTGGAGTAGCCATTGAAGTTCCATTTAAAACTTTAGTTGTGGTATTACTCCCAATCCATGCGGAGTTAATCTGGCTTCCGGGTGCGAAAATATCAACACAGCTTCCATAATTAGAATAACTAGCACGAGTATCTGTACTGTCTGTAGCTGCGACAGTAATTGCTTTGCTTACTCTTGCCGGTGAACTATTACAAGCATCAGTATTAGAGTTTCCTGCAGCCGCAACCATCACATAACCATTATTAAATAAATTTTCAACCGCACTATCTAATGATGTACTCGTCCCACCGCCTAAAGACATATTCACTACAGCTGGTTTTTTACCATTTTTCAATATCCAATCTAAGCCTGCAATTACGTTACTTGAAGCACCAGATCCATCACACCCTAAAATCCGAATAGGTACCAAACTTACATTCTTAGCGACACCATAAGTACTACCACCAACTGTTCCTGCCACATGTGTACCATGACCATTACAGTCGCTTGTGCCATTTCCATCAGATATCGCGGTATAGCCACTTAATACTCGTCCGGAGAACTGTTGATGTGTAGACAATATTCCTGTATCAACAATATAAGCTGTTGTACCTGAGCCTGTTTGTAAGTATGAATAAGCCGAATTTAAAGGTAAGGTTTTTTGGTCAATACGATCTAAACCCCAATCGGGATTGCTTTGCGTAGTCGCATCAATTTTCATGACTGTGTCATTTTCTACAGAAACGACTTTGGGATTTTTTTTCATTGCCTCAACAAAAGCAGTGCCTGCAACATCGGGTAAATAAATTGCAAATCCCTTAAGTACAGTATCGTAGGTCTGTAATATCTTCCCACCATGCTGTTTAGCAATACCTTGTGCAAACTCGTTAGAAGGACCAACATCTTTATTAAGAATAACAATATATTGGTTTTTAATAATTCCTTTTGCTTGAGAAGAACTTAATACAGAATTTGTTGTAGCTGGTGCAGCATAAATGAAATGACTAACAGCTATTGTTAAAAGAAAACTCGAAACTTGGCAAAATTTCATAAAAAATCTCCATATCTTTTACTTCAGACATCGTTGTTATGATCAGTACAGTCTTTATATTTTGGGACTAAGGTATTTTAAAAATAATTCTTATTATATTCTCCATGTATTATAACCAAGTCATATTTTCATAAAACTTGGTTCTACACAATGTTCTTATCTTTTTTAATCAAAAATGAGAACTACTTCATACAAATTACAGAGTTAAAAAACAAATAATTATTTTATCTCTATTTATAATTTAGATTAAGAAGGATGTATAATGTAAAAATATATAATCATTAAACACAATATAATTGTAGAAATAAAGAGATATGTGCCAGTCGTATTAAAGCTTTTTAAAAATTTCCAGATATCCATAAATAATAATACAAACAGTTAGTTATAAAAATTCTTGCAAATTTCAATACTAGCTTCAACTAGAATAAATTTACAATTTCTTTAACTATACATGTTCAGTATTAAATACGTAAATATATATTTCAGAAATCTCTTTTGTTTAATAATTTGATAAATTCTAAAATAATTATACTTCAAATAAAATAAATAATAAAATTATTATAATTTTAGGTCTGGCAACTCAACCTTGTATCCTGCCAAATAATGTCTACAATCAATATTATACTCAATGAAGCCATTTTTGATAAAGTAATTACAATATTCATTTATTCTTATGATTGGATCAAATGTAGGTTTTTCAAAATCCCCATTAAAAAACCACTGATTGCCATTAGAGAAGGGATAATGTATAGGTATATAATGAAGATATCCGCAAGCAGGACACATATGTTTATACATGCCGCCTTCGAAATACTGTACTTTCATCAAGACTCCTTTATCAATAAAAAAGCCAACTCATGAAAGCCGACTAACCAAATAAAATATTTAAAAATTCTATATATTATTTAATTATCCGTTATAGCATTCTCTGTTTTATTTTTCTGTTTTTAATTTATCGAATCTTTATTACAAATTCATGAAGATTAATCAGCTTGCATTTCAATTAATCGATTTATTAAATGATAATTCCAGTTAAATAATGAAAAGTAAATACTATTTTTTTATTTAGCAGAGGGCTATGTGATTAATTCATTTGAATAATTAAATAGATATTACCGCCTTATCCAAGAACAAAATTCGCTTTATATTATTGTTTTTAAAAATCAAATAAAAAAGTCCGTATCTTGGGAAGCTACGGACTTGAAACTCAACTAAACAACAGCTAAACATTTTGCCGCTTAGTGAGAAAGCACTATCTTTTTAATCTAATTAAGTTCTATAGTCAGGTCAATAAGAACACTTAATTTTTATAAAAATCAGGTTGAGTTGTGATTGATCTCACATTTTATCTTCTAATAAGTTTAATCTGTTTTTTATTTACTCAATTACATTCTATTTCAAACACTTAAATTAATATCGAGTTAAAGTAATACTCTAAAATAGAATAATGGTTAATTCCAGAAATAAACTTAAAAGAAACAAAATCCTGCTCTTGCTCTCTTTTATTTTCAAAATAATTTTGGCTTTGCCATTTCAACTCGTCTAGCTCAAGTTCACCACATAAAATTGAACATGGAATAGTAATTCGTTTTGACTGATAAACAGGGCTGTATTTCAAGATATCTTCGCTTGAAAGCGTGAGAGCATGATTTAAATGGGTACTTTGTATAGGCTCTAGATCATAAATTCCACTTAACAAAACTATCTCAGATATCAGTGGATGATCTAATGACAAAGCAGCCAGATGTGCTCCTGCCGAATGCCCAACTAAAACCACCTCATCAGTTTTCCAGCCTTGTTCTCGAATAAAATCGAGAGCTTGATTAACTTGAGAAGCAATATCTGAAATTTTACTTTGTGGTGCCAAATCATATTCTAAAAGAACACACTGGGCGCCTTTCGCTAGAACATACGGTACAATCAATGCAAAATCTGATTTATCACACCATTGCCAGTAGCCACCATGAATAAAAATAACAGTCTTTTTGGCTTGCTCTAATGGAAATAAATCTAAAGTTGACCGTGAGTGCTTACCATATTGGATATCTGCAATATGAGTAAATTTTTGATAGCTCAACAAGCTTGTTCTTTTAAATTCTGCCAATATTTCATGTTCATTCACTACGGTTCTAGAATTATCATATGGTCGCATAGGTGTCTCACTTCAAAGATTCTTCATGACTATTTAAAGCAAGCTTGGCTGATGAACGTTTTAAATAATAGAAAAATGTAAGAACAACAACTAATGGGACTCCAAACTGTAAAGTTGACTTGAATTCATTGGTAAACCACGTTGTGATCGTAATACTTAAAATTGCGATTAATCCTAACAACGAGATTAACTGACTCGCTGGAACCTTAAACTTTAACTGTTTGCCTTGTTGTGCCATATTCCTTCTAAAAAACATATGGGTAACAAAAATACTGCCCCACGTGAACAGTGCACCGAACATAGATAAAGCAATCATGATCGGGAATGCCGAGTTCGGATTAATGGTATAAACAATACTCGCAATACCAATACCGACCGCTGACAATAGCAACGCGTTAATTGGTACGCCATTATGACTAATACGACCAAATAGTTTTGGCGCATCTCCTGCTCGTGACAAGCTAAATAGCATCCGTGTTGAGATATACAGCATACTATTCATCGCTGATAAGGCCGCGACAATTACAATAAAATTTAAAATACTGTCCGCATATGGAATCCCTACAATTTTCATCACCATCACAAAAGGACTGGTCGCTTCGGCTCCAATTAAAGTTGCCCAAGGAACAAGTGCCACAATAAGAAATAAAGACAGTAAATAAAATAGGATTAAACGAATTGCAGTACTTTTAAAAGCTTTCTTAACGGCTCTTTCCGGATCTTTAGCCTCACCAGCCGCAACAGCGATCATTTCAATACTTAAATAACTAAATATTGAAATAATTACTCCGATCCAGACCCCACTAAAACCATGAGGAAAAAAGCCACCATGCTCGGTTAAATTAGAGAGAACCTGTTCTGTTCCTCCATGACTTTGAGTCAAAATACCAATTGCTAAAAGAATAAATACAATAATTGCAAAGACTTTTATTGTCGAAAACCAATATTCAACCAATCCAAAAGCTTTAACGCTATATGCATTAACCACAAGCAAAGTCAGCGAGAAAAAAGCAATCCAGACCCAAGAACCTACATGTGGAAACCATAATTTCATATAGTCAGCAACTGCTGTAATTTCTGTACCGACCGCTAATACAATACACGCCCAATAACAATAACGGACTAAAAAACCCGCAAGAGGACTTACATAATGCTCAGCATATGCTCCAAATGAGCCTGATGTAGGATGCTGAACCGTCATCTCAGCCAAACAAGCCATAATAGCAAATGCGATTAAACCACCAATGGCATAACTCACAATGACAGCTGGGCCAGCAAAGCTAATTGCGAACTTACTTCCCATGAACAGCCCTGTACCAATCGCTCCACCAATTGCAATCATTCCCATCTGTTTTGCGGATAATTTTTTATGTAAACCCGCTTCTCGATTTTGTATTTCATCAAAACTGCTCATAGGCCCTCCTAGCCATTTTTCTGATGTTGATCTTTAACAATCAGGTCACTTCACTACGCACCAGATAACGCTCATTTTTCCATTCACTATTCAGCATGATTTGCTTAAGTTGTTGTACGGCATTCCAAATATCTTCAAATCCTAAATATAAAGGTGTAATTCCAAAACGTAATACTTCCGGCTCTCGATAATCCCCAATCACACCACGAGCAATCAGTGCTTGAATAATTTCATAACCGAACTCATGTCTATAACTGACATGGCTACCACGATATTTATGATTTAAAGGTGTAATCAGTTCAAAACCAAACTGGGCACACTCTTGTTGAACAAGTTGAATAAACAAATCAGTTAATTTGAGTGATTTCTCGCGTATTTGTTGCATATCAGCTTGTAAGAAAATATCGACACCACATTCAATTAGGCTCATAGAAATGATGGGTTGAGTTCCGCACAAGTAACGGCGAATACTGTTAGCTGGTTCATAGTGCTGGGCCATATCAAATGGTTTTTTGTGGCTCCACCAGCCTGAGAGAGGTTGCCAGAACTGATCACGATGCTTTCGATTTACCCATAACAACGCTGGAGAACCTGGGCCACCATTTAAATATTTATAAGTACAACCAATCGCAAAATCACTATTGCTCTGATTAAGATCCATAGACACCGCACCAACTGAGTGACATAAATCCCAAATAATCAAAGCATCTTTAGCGTGAATTTGTTGATTAATAGATTCCATATCATAGAAATATCCAGTCCGATAATTCACATGAGAAAGAACAACTACCGCTACATCTTTTTCTAAAACACGAGATAAATCATCTGCACCATCAATTAACTCAACTTGATAACCCTGATGAATCAAATCGATAAAGCCTTCAATAATATAAATATCGGTTGGGAAAGCATCTTTTTCTGCAACAATAATTTTACGGTTTGGAAATTTTTCAGCTTGAATTTTTACCGCTGCTGATAAAACTTTGAATAAATTTAATGTTGTGGAATCTGAAATAACGACTTCCCCTTTTTCAGCACCGATAAGCTGCGCGACTTTATCTCCGAGTCTAGTCGGTAAGCCCCACCAATCTGCTTTATTCCAACTATTAATAAGGTCCTCACCCCACTCTTTGGCAATAATATGCTGAGCAACCTCTAATGATTTTTTTGGTCTTGCACCCAAAGAATTACCATCTAAATAAATGACATTTTCTGGTAGTGCAAATTCATCTTTAAACTTTTTGAGTTCATCTTCCTGATCCCAATAGAGGCATTGTTCGTGAGTAATCATTTGTTCTTTCACCTATTTTCAACATTTCCTTTGTAGTTGAATTTTATCATGCCAATTCTTTCGATTTATTCGATAATATTTGATTAAAATTTGCTATTTTCGTATAAAATTCGAATTAAAATTAAAAAACATGGATGAAATTCGAAAATGAATGTAGATGCAATCGATCTTAAAATTTTGAAGTATTTACAAGATAATGCGAGGTTAAGTAACCAAGAACTGGCCGATCTCGTTAACCTTTCGGCTTCAGCTTGTCATCGGCGAGTTAAAATTTTAGAAAGCAATGGTGTAATTGAAAAATATCAAGCGAAAGTTAACTATGAAAAACTAGGTATAAAAATTGAGGCAATTGTCGAAATAAAGCTTGCCCAACTCACAGAAAATGATCACAACTTCTTTTTAAGCCAGATCAAAAATTTTGATGAAGTCATTAATGCATATATTATTACTGGTGAATCTAATTATGTTTTACACGTTGCGACCAAAGATTTGAGTTCTTTTTCTCATTTTGTCATTAATACCTTAAATAAAATAAAAGGTGTAGTAAGCATCAATTCCAAAATCATTTTACAAAAGATTGTGCAAAAACCACTTTGATCCCTTATTTTTAATTAAAGAGACATCTCATGATCGAAACAAAGCGTTTAATTTTAAGACAGTGGAAAGAAAGTGATGTTGAGCCTTTTATAACAATGGGCTTAGATCAAGATGTTATGCAATTTTTCCCAAATCTATTAACACCCCAAGAAAGCCATAATTTAATCCAAAAAATTTCATCTCTCATTAATGAAAATGGTTGGGGCTTCTGGGCAGTAGAATTAAAAGAAACCCATCAATTTATCGGATTTATTGGCTTACATAGCCAACCTGAACAATTTGACTTCTCTCCATGCGTGGAAATTGGGTGGCGACTTGCAAAAGAATTCTGGAAACAAGGTTATGCAACTGAAGGAGCAAAAGCAGCTTTAGACTATGGTTTTAATGTACTGAATTTAGATAAGATCGTTTCATTTACCGCTAACACAAATACACCCTCTCAAGCTGTCATGGAAAGACTTGGAATGCATAAAGTTAAAAACTTTGATCATCCCAAGGTTCCTCTCCATCACCAATTAAAAGCACATGTGTTATATGAAATTACGAGCTCTTCATTTAATTTTTGATTAAAGTCAAAATTTTAAATTATTAATAAATATTTTCTTAATCATCGAAATCATAGCCAACAGATGTAGAGCCCTCCCAATACTCATGGATTTTACTCGCGATATCATCTTTTCCCATGGTAGTGAGTACATAAAAGAGTTTAGCCTCTTTATTTTTTCTTAGTATTAATAGGTTGTAGTAATCATACTCAGGCCCATTAAGACCTAATGTTGGCTGTGCTTCACAGTGCTTTTCTGCTTTGTAATGCCATTCAAGTTTATAAGTATCAAGGCCATCAGCAGCATTGATTACAATACCGTCATTGACTCCGCCAATAAATCCAATTTTCATTGCTTTCTCTAAATTCTTATTAGGGTTAATTTTAAATATAACTTTAAACAAGTATCCTTCAATTTATAAAATGTATGTCAATACGTATCCTATGTAAGCAAAATTAACCATAAATATAGATGACTTTTAAGATTTCTTAATTGCAAAACTTTGGCTGCCTATTTTTACTTTAAACACAGGAAAAGTTTTCTATTAAAAAGCATTTATTATTGTTTTTTGTTTGCAAAATTACACGCTATAATTTTCAAATCATTTATCCTCCCTACCCATCACATTAATCAAAACACCTTTTGAAAGAATTAATGGGTGGAGTTTTAAATTAATTTTATATCTCGAAGTTTCTGTAATTAATGATTTTAAAAAGGATATATGATAGATGCGTCTTAAAAAATTTGCTTTAAATGATTTTGGAGATATTTAGATATGTCTAAAATCGTAATGTTTGACATGGATGGTACGCTATTAGATCTCGCTTTTGATGATTTCATTTGGAATGAATGTCTTCCTAAGCGACATGCAGAGATACATCAACTTCCACTCGACCATAGCCAAAAAACACTATATCAGTTTTATCAATCACATAGACATACGCTTGTTTGGTATTCATCAGCTTATTGGACCAAAACTGTAGGCGTTGATGTACTCAAATTACAGAAAGAATTTCAGACAAAAATTCAAGCTCGGTCTGGTTGTATTGAGCTTCTGCAGGAACTGAAAGAACAAGGATATAGTTGTTGGTTAGTTACAAATGCCGATCGTGCAAGCTTACGGTTAAAGCTCGATAATGTTGCAATTGAACACTTCTTTGACATAATCGTATCGAGTGAACAAATTGGTTATGCAAAAGAAGATATTCATTTTTGGCAAGATCTCCAAAAATTACACCCTTTCGACCCAGACGCAACCATTTTTATTGACGATACAGGTCCTGTACTAAAAACAGCTGAAAAATTTGGTATCAAACACTTGTTTACTATCTTGCAGCCCTCAAGTCTAAAGAATGCAAGAAAGCATGAAGATTTAGAATATAAAGCACTAGATCGACTTACAGAATTGCTGTCTATATTGAATCAAATTGATAGAAAGGATAATGATGTCAAAATTGCTTGAAAACGATGCTGTAGAGACCATGCGTGTCGACAAATGGTTATGGGCTGCTCGTTTTTTTAAAACTCGTTCAATTGCTAAAGCAGCGATCGAAGGAGGTAAAGTACATCACAATAATGAGCGTGTAAAAGTTTCAAAAGAAATTCGTGTCGGAATGGAACTTATTATTCAACAAGGTTTTGATAAAAAAACCGTTGTCGTAAAAGCGCTTTCGAATACACGTGGTCCAGCGCCAATTGCCCAGCAACTTTATGAAGAAACAGAAGTAAGTATTGCTAGACGGGAGTTGATTGCATCCCAACGAAAATTGCATAATCTTGCTCGACCTGATCATAGACCGAGTAAAAAGGATCGTAGACAGATTAATCGGTTTAAACAGGACAATGATCAACACTGGTCGTATGGTGATGAATAAAAACGTCGAGTTGTGTCGCACACACACAGACAACACATAGAAGCTATAGAAAAAATCTGTCACTATTAGCCCTGTGAAACAAGTTGAGATTCAATGCATCCACTTGGGTTAAACGTGATGAACTTAGAGTATTGAGGTTTTTGAGATGGATGAGAATAAAAGCAAAGCATTACAAGCCGCGCTAAGTCAAATTGAGAAACAATTTGGCAAAAATACGGTGATGCGTCTCGGTGACAACACTGTTCAAGCAGTTGAAGCTGTATCTACAGGTTCTTTGACTTTAGATATTGCATTGGGGATTGGCGGTTTACCAAAAGGTCGTATCGTTGAGATTTATGGTCCAGAATCTTCTGGTAAAACCACAATGACTCTCCAAGCAATTGCGCAATGTCAAAAAGCTGGTGGTACTTGTGCATTTATCGATGCAGAGCATGCATTAGATCCACAATATGCACGTAAACTCGGTGTGGACATTGATAATCTACTTGTATCACAGCCTGACAACGGTGAACAAGCTCTTGAAATTGCAGATATGCTAGTTCGCTCTGGCGCAATTGATTTAATCGTTGTCGACTCAGTTGCTGCACTTACTCCTAAAGCAGAAATTGAAGGCGAAATGGGCGACTCTCACATGGGCTTACAAGCTCGTTTAATGAGTCAGGCGCTACGTAAAATTACGGGTAATGCTAAACGCTCAAACTGTATGGTTATTTTCATTAACCAGATTCGTATGAAAATTGGTGTAATGTTTGGTAGCCCTGAGACTACGACTGGTGGTAACGCATTGAAGTTCTATGCTTCTGTACGTTTAGATATTCGCCGTATTGGTCAAGTCAAAGAAGGTGATGAAATCATCGGCTCTGAAACTCGAGTTAAAGTTGTTAAAAATAAGATGGCTCCTCCTTTCAAAGAAGCTATTTTCCAAATCCTATACGGTAAAGGTACAAACCAGCTTGGCGAACTTGTAGATTTAGCTGTACAACAAGATATCGTGCAAAAAGCAGGTGCTTGGTATTCGTATCAAGGCAATAAAATTGGTCAAGGTAAAAACAACGTTATCCGCCACTTTGAAGAAAATCCTCAAATGGCTGGAGAAATCGAAAAGGTTATCCGTGAACAACTATTAACTACAGGCACTAATGGCGCTGTACAGGTCGAAGAGGAAGAAGAAGATCTTCTATTAGAATCTTAATCATTATCGCTTATTAGTCTTAAAAACGCCCTTCGGGGCGTTTTTTATAAGGAAACCTTAATATGTTCAAAAGATCAGAAGAACAGTCTCAACAACGTGCATTGCTTACAGGTCAGCGTTTGCGCTCCTATGCTTTCGCGCTATTGACTCGTCGAGACTATTCGAAAGCAGAACTTGTCGAGAAATTGAATCGTTATGCACAAAACCCTGAAGAGGTTAAGCAACTTGTTGAAGAGTTATCTGAGCAAAACTACCAAAGTGACCAACGCGTTGCAGAACTAACATTGGCTAGCCAAATTCGCAAAGGTAAAGGCCCAAAACGTATTAAACAGGCTTTAAAAACAAAACAAATCGAAAATGATTTAATTGCAGATGAAATTCATAACATTGATTGGGTAGAACAGGCTTATCAGCTTAAAGTTAAAAAATTTGGTGAAGAAGTGGAAAAAGATCCTAAACTTAAAGCAAAACAGATGAGATTTTTACAGTATAGAGGATTTGATTTAGATGTAATTATGAAGGCAATCCAACGAAGATCGGATTAGAATATGGTGGCAACCCCACTAGCAAAACTTCGGCACATCATAGATCTGCTACCGTTGCTACCTTCCGGTCCTGGCGGGGTTCACAGAGTACAATTGCGAAGCCACCAGCGGGGCTACCATTGCAAAACAGAGTATAGAGATTTTTAAAAGAGTTGCAAGCCTTCTTCTCAATTTTAAGCAAGTTTATGTTTCAATTGATTAATTCATCATCAAAAACATATAAAGTTCTAGAATCTCTGATCTTATATTCTTTCTTGATACTTATTTTGAATAAAATATGCTTGAAGATTGTAAACTATTCTTGCATTTATATTGTTAGCTGTTTTAATTGCAATGATCAATTAAAACCTTAGATAGCTAATGTGAATAGTTTACATATTCCCTTCTCAAGTTAGCTTTTACATAAAATTATGGACCTATACTCATGCGATTGATGAAGCATTCTTTATTATTTATTGCCTTAATGAGCACTACTTCTCTCTATGCCAATATTCCAATTGAATCGCGCGGTTTAAGTCAAAGTGGTGGTAGCTCAACTAACACTTCATCGAATAACGCTTCAGTCCCTAGTAATTTAAATTGGGAATTGATGCAAAAAAACCAACAATTAGAAAATGATATACGCACCTTGCGCGGTCAGTTAGAAGAACAATCGAATGATATTGAACAATTGAAAAAAGATTTATCTAATCGCTATACTGATTTAGACCAGCGTTTGGAATTACTTAATCAAAAAGTAGATCCAGAAAGTGCAACACCAGACAATACAACTAATAGTGATGCTACAGCTACTGGAAGCTCAGAAGCTCCACCTAGCGACAATAAAGCAGCAAGTACTACAACTTCTGCAAGTCAAGTTACTTCCCCCTCACAAACACAAGTAACACAACCAGCTACGCAAAATCAATCGAACCCTCTAGAACTTGAAAAAGCAGCTTATACTGTCGCTTTAGATGCTTATAAACAAGGTGGAGCAAAAAAAGCGATTGCTCCAATGCAAAACTTTATCAAAAATCATCCTAATAGCGTTTATACAGGGAATGCCTATTTTTGGTTAGCCGAGTTTAATTTAGCTACTGATCCCGTAAATTATAATGAAGCTAAAAAGAACTATAATGTAGTCGCAACGCAATACCCAAATTCTAGTAAAGCTCCTCGCGCGCTTTATCAACTCTACAGTATTGCCAAAGATGTCGATAAAAATACTGTTTCAGCAAACCAATATAAAGCTAAAATCTTAAGTCAGTATCCGAAATCTGAAGAAGCCAAATTTTTTAATAAATAAAACTGTTAAGAAAAAAGACACCGTATATACGGTGTCTTTTTTTTGAAGATCGCGGCTTAACGCACAATACCACGTTCTGATTGCTCAACAGAGTCAATTAATAATTGAGCTTCTGGAACATTCGGAAGAATATCATTTTTAATCTGCTCAACTGCTTGAACAGAAGTCAGACCTGATTTAAAAATCAATTTATAAGCCTCTCTAAGACCTTGAATTGTATTTTTAGACCAACCCTTCCGGCGCATACCTTCAATATTGATACCAAATGCATGTGCTGGATTACCAGATGCCATAACATAAGCTGGTACATCTTTTAAAATTAAAGATGCTCCACCGACCATACTGTAAGAGTCGATTTTACAAAATTGATGAATTCCTGAATTACCACCAATAATGACATGATCACCGATATGGACGTGCCCAGCAACACCGACATTATTTGCGAAAATATTATGATCACCAACAATACAGTCATGCGCAATATGCGTATTAACCATCAATAAGTTATGACTACCTATTTTAGTTAAAGCATGATCTTGTACAGTTCCTCTATGTAAACTGCAATGCTCACGAATTAAATTATGATCTCCAATCTCTAACCAAGTTTCTTCACCTTGATATTTCAAGTCTTGGCAAACTTCACCAACACTTGCAAACTGGAAAATCTCATTATTTTGACCAATTTTGGTAAAACCACCAATTACAACATGTGAATGTAATTTAGTACCAGCTCCAATCGTCACATTTGGACCAATAATACAATAAGGTCCTATCTGGACATCTGGGGCAATCACTGCAGATGGATCAATAATGGCCGTAGAATGAATTAAATCGTGATTGCTCATGCCTGCTCTGTTTTTTGGTGTGAAATCATAATTTCAGCGGTTGTTGCTACAATACCGTCAACGGTAGCCGTACAGTTATATTTGTAGATACCGCGCTTTTGCATTACTAATTCAGATTTTAATACAAGTTGGTCGCCAGCAACTACTTGTTTTTTAAATCTAACCTTTTCTGCACCAGCAAAGAGGAATAAAGAACCCGGTTTTGGCGTCTCATTGTTCATAATAAAACCTAGAACGCCTGAAACTTGAGCTAATGCTTCTACAATTAAGACACCCGGCATAATCGGATATTCTGGGAAATGTCCTTGGAGGAATTCTTCATTGATAGAAACATTTTTATAACCAACAATACTATTGTCAGTAACTTCAGTCACACGATCAACCAATAAGAATGGGTAACGATGCGGCAAATATTGACGAATCGTTTGAATCTGCATTGGTAATTCAGGGATGGCAAATTTAGGTGTAGTTGACTCGGTCATAATATTCTATTTACGCAAATTAAAAGTTGATTCAAGAGACTCTATTTGAGCTTGTATATGATCAAGTCGTTTAGTGATTTGGGTCAATGGCACATCTGCTAATTGTCGCAAGCGTACAATTGTCTTTTTCCAATGACTATTTTCAAATAACCCAATTCCTGAAGAATAAGTACCGGCTTCAGAAATATTTTTTGTGACCATTGACATTCCAGTTAAAGTCACATTATCAGTGATTGAAAGGTGACCAGACACACCGCAGGCTCCTGCAAGAATACAGTTTTTGCCAATTTTAGTGCTTCCAGCAATTCCACATTTAGCAGCAATAGCTGTATTGGAACCAATATGAACGTTATGTGCGATTTGCACAAGATTATCAATAATTACCCCATCTTCCAAAATCGTATTATCTAGTGCCCCTCGATCAATACTACAATTTGATCCAATGCGGACATCATTACCAATAATAACTGAACCTAATTGTGCAATACGATGCCATTTACCCTGATATGGTGCAAAGCCAAAGCCTTCACTACCAATAACTGTACTTGCATGAACTCGAACACGATCAAGTAATTTAGCCCCACCTGTAATAGTGACATGTGAATCAATAAAACAATCCTTGCCAATTTCCACATTATCATCCAGACGAGTATGAGACTGAATAATCGTGTTCTCACCTACTACACAATTTTCACCAATTACAACGTAATGGCCAATATATGCTTTATCGGAAATAATTGCGGAAGGATGAATTTGAGCAGTACTTTCAATACCTATTGATGTGATCTTTTTATCAAAAGCATGGGTAAGTATGGCAAAAGCTAAATATGGATTATCAACAATAATAAAATTTTGTTTATCAGTAAGCTGTTCTTTAATAGAGCTTGTAACTATGTACGCACCCGCACGGCTAGCCTTTGCTTGATCAATATACTTTTCGCCATTTACGAAAGTAATATGAGAAGGTTCAGCATTTTCTAAACTTGCTAGGTTTATAAATTGAAGACTACCCGCACCGACTAACTCACCATCAACTAGGTGAGCTAGTTCATCTAAACGATAATGTTGCACTTTCATTAATTTATTTCATTGAATTAACCTTTTGTATCATTTTATCAGTTAAATCATATTTAGCGTCATAGGCAACGGTCGAATTTTTATTCAAAATGAAGTCAAGATTATTTTCTTTTCGTAATTGTTCAGCCGCTTGCTTCACACGAGTCTCAAAAGTTGAGTTCATTCCTTGCAAACTAGTTTGAACTTTAGACTGCAAGCCTTGTTGAGTTGAATTAAATTCATTTAATTTCGACTGATATTGAGTTTGAAGCTTCTTAATATCATCTTCTTTCATTTTCTGCCCTTGAGTTTGGGCTTGGCGCTGAAGACCTTCTAATTCTTTACCCAACTGCTCAAGACGAGTTGTTGTTGGTTTAACAGATTGATTTAAACTTGCATTTTGTTGTTTTAAATAAGTACTACTTTCAACAACTTTAGCAAGATCAATAACACCATACCCAGCTGCATTAGTCATAGCAGAAACTGTAAGGCCTAATCCCAACATTAATATATTTAATTTTTTCATCTTAATTTGTTTCCTTATTTCATTGTTTAGTCAAGTCGTACTTAGAAAGTACGACCGATTTCAAACTGAATCTCTTTAGTTTCATCACCAGGCTTATCATTTAATGGGAAGGCATAGCTAAGAGATAATGGTCCAATCATAGTGATCCATGTAAATCCTACACCTACGCTATAACGCATATTGCCTAAATCAAAACCGTAGTTATCTTCACAGTATTTTCTAACATCATCAATTTGCTGGCCATTAATCATCATGCCTTTCGTTCCGTAGGCAGTATTATTAATATCGCATTTAGTATCAAATACTTGACCACCTTCAGCAAATAAAACTGGACGCACTTGACGAGTCCAATCACCTTTGAATGGTAATGGTAAAGCTAGCTCTGTACCAAACTGAACTAAAGCATTACCACCTACTTCTTCTGGTGAACTATCATTTTGCTTGGTTTCTTGTAAATTTACGCTTGCGTATTTAGGCCCAAGTGTACTGTTATCATATCCTCGAACTGAGCCATAACCACCCGCATAGAAGTTTTTATAGAATGGTAAATCATTACCATAGCCAAGCTTACCATAACCACGAAGTACGAATCCTGATTTACCAATCGGTAAGAATGCTTGAGCATCATAAGTTAATTTTTGATAGTCAACATCACTACCAGGCAAACCAATTTCTAGGCCAACACGATGTGACATCCCTGAAGTTGGGAAAATAGGACGGTTTAATGTGTTATATGACCAACCTAAGTTCAAGTTATAGGTAAAAAATTCGCTTTCAAAAGCACTATCATATTCTTCAAATCCACCTTCACATGTATTAGGTATTGGTTGTTGTGTACTTGGGTCAGTCTCATTCTTACCACTTGGACACCAAGTTGACTTACCAGTCGGCTTACCACCATTTGCCAATAAATAATCACGTACATATGTGGAAACATAAGGACCAGTCGTTACTTTAGTATTATCAACACCGACAGAAGCGCTTAGGCTTTGGTTTTCATCAATTGGGTAACCAAAACTTAAACTGCCACCAAAACTATCGGTAACATAGTTATTAACGTTATAGTCATCATTTAGCTTTGTTTTACGATAGTAAACGTTATAACCACGGCTTACCCCATCAATAGTGAAGTAAGGGTCGGTAACACTTAAGTTATAGTAGTCTTGGGTTTCAGAACGAGATAAATCGATCGAAACACGATTACCCGTTCCCATAAAGTTAGTTTGACTTAAACCTGCTTGGAAGGTAATACCACCACTTTGCGAGTAACCTACAGCTAATGTTGTAGTTCCAGAGTGCTGCTCTTCAACATTTACGTTTAAATCCACCTGATCTGGTGAATTTGGAATACGAGCCGGTTTAATATCAACTGTTTTGAAGAATCCTGTACGCTCTAGACGAACCTTAGACAAATCAATTTTTTCATTACTCGCTAAAGCGCCTTCCATTTGACGCATTTCACGACGTAGTACTTCATCGGCAGTTTTACTATTACCCGTAAAGTTAATACGACGTACAGTTACTTGCTGGCCTGGGTTTACATAATAGTTTAAGTCAACAACACCCGTTTCATTATTAATTTGCGGAACAACGTTCACATCTGCAAAGTAATAACCAGCATTACCATATTTACGCAATAACAACTGCTTAACAGCATTTACTTTTTCTTGAGAATAAGTATCGCCATCTTTATAGATTTTTAAAGCTTGCAGTTCTTCAGGTTTATAAAGTGCATCACCTAAAAACTTGGTTTGACCAAATTTGAACTGACTACCTTCCTCTACAGCAACTTCAATAAAGATATTCTTTTTATCTTCACTAATATTAAGCTGTGAGTTATTGATATGAAAATTGATATAACCTTTATTCAGATACATCGCACGCAAAGCTTCAAGGCTCGCTGCCATTTTCTCTCTAGCATAACGGTCATTACGGGTTACAACTGAAGCCCAACCACTTTCCTTAACTGCGAAAGCTTGTTTAATTTCACTGTCTTTAAAAACAGTATTACCAATAATATTGATATTAAAAACTTTAGCTGCCGTACCTTCATTAAAATTTAATTTAAGTTCAACACGGTTATTTGGACGAGCTATAGTGTCAACAGTTACATCAGCATCATAACGGCCTTGTTGAGTATATTGCTGCTCTAATTCAGTTTCAATTGTTTGTAAAGCTGACTTCTTAAAAACTTCGCCTTCAGCAATTCCCATTTTTTTGAGGCCTTGTTCCAATGCCTCTTTAGGAATAAGTTTATTACCCTTAAATTCAAGTTTTGAAATAATTGGGCGCTCTACGACATTAAAGACTAAAGTATCATTATCTCTTGATGCTTTAATATCGTCGAAAAGTCCAGTGGCATACAATGTTCGAATTGCTTCTGCGATCATCGGTTCATTAACGCGATCGCCACTGTTGATTGGCAACATGGTAGAAACATTTGCAGGAGTTAGACGGACCAAACCATCTATACGAATATCTCGAACAACGAAATCATCAGCTGCATATGCTTGTTGTACCGCTGCCATAGCGCTAACAAGTGCCAAAGGCATTAAAAAATGTGTGTGCCGCATGCCAGTTTTTCCAGTAAGTTATAAATCCATATACGTTTACAAACGCATAAAATCGTTAAATAAAGCTAAAAGCATCATACTACCGAGCAGTACCATACCAATTTTTAGACCAAACATTTGTATTTGTTCAGAAACAGGCTTCCCACGAATAGCTTCAATAATGTAATAAACGAGATGTCCACCATCTAGCATTGGAATTGGCAATAAATTTAAAATTCCAAGACTTACACTCATTAAAGCCATAAATGAGATAAAAGTCTGCCATCCCATTTCTGCACTTTGTCCCGCTACTTTCGCGATTGTAATTGGACCAGAAAGATTCTCTAGACCAATCAATCCCTTAACCATTTTTACTATTGAACTCAATATCATGCTAGAGATTTGGCTAGTCTTATCGAGCGACATCTGGAAAGCTTGTATTGGAGTGTATTGAATTGTTTGCTTATATTCGTCAGGAATTGTAATTTTTCCTGCATCGCTTTTTACGCCTAAAACCCCACTCACTTGCCCCATGTTGTCACGCTTTCCTTGAGGCATGACTTGCAAATGAACGAGTTGACCATTACGCAACACATCAATATTAAGTAACTTTTCTGGTGAGTGTTGTACGACTTCCACAACATCAAACCAATCCTTCATTACTTGACCATTAATTGAAACAATACGATCACCAACTTTCATTCCTTGACGAATTGCTGCCCCATCTGCAGTCAACTCAGTTACAACAGCAGGAATAATGGGACGATAGGGTAAAAAACCCAATACATCTAAAGCTGATTCATTTTGGTTTTTTAAAAAATCTTTAATCGGTAAAACAATATTTTTCTCAGTGCCTGCACGATCTACATCGATATTCAAGGTACCAGTTTCACCTACACGGTCAATCAAAGCAAAGTTAAGCTTTTCCCAAGTTTGTGTTTCTTTTCCGTCAACAGCAATAATCTTATCACCTACTTGTAGTTGAGCAGTTGCTGCTGGCGAGTTGGGTATAACTTTACCCACTCTAGTGTTTAGTTGTTCTTGCGCTGGTAAAAATAAAATCCAGAAAAGTAAAACAGCAAAAACCAAGTTAATTAAAGGTCCAGCCGCAACAATTGCTATACGCTTCCATGGTTTTTGACGGTTAAATGCATAAGGTAAATCTTGCTCTGCAACATTACCTTCACGCTCATCGAGCATTTTTACATACCCGCCTAAAGGCAAAGCTGAAAGTTGGTACTTAATTCCAGATTTTTTTGATGTCCATTTAAGTAATGTTGGACCGAAACCGATGGAATAGACTAAAACCTTAACACCAAGTTTTCGCGCTACCCAATAGTGACCAAACTCATGAATTGCAATTAATGGGCCGAGCAAGAGAGCTGCTGCTGCAATCATAAATAATGCGCTCATTTTCAGCCTCCTATACTTGATATATACTGCTGTGCTACATGTCGTGCTACTTCATCTTTATTTAAAATAGACTCGATATTATCAGCAACTGAGTTTTCCAATTTTTGCAAAGTATGCTCTACCACTTGTGGGATATTTGTAAATCCAATCTGTTCCTTTAAAAATGCAGCAACAGCAACCTCATTTGCAGCATTTAAAATAGTAGGTGCCAGCCCTCCTGCACGCATTGCCTGACGAGCTAAATCAAGTGCTGGAAATTTCAGGATATCCGGTGCTTGAAAATTAAGCTGAGAATACTCAAATAAATCTAAAGCAGGAACACTAGTCTGTAAACGTTCTGGCCATGCTAATGCATGAGCAATCGGTGTACACATATCTGGATTACCCATTTGTGCCAATGTCGAACCATCAACGTATTGCACCATAGAATGAATAATACTTTGTGGATGAACAACAACTGTAACAAAATGTTCAGATATTGAAAACAAATGGCATGCCTCAATTAACTCCAACCCTTTATTCATAAGAGTAGCTGAGTCAACTGAGATTTTCTGCCCCATAGACCAGTTGGGATGCTTACAAGCCTGTGCAGGAGTAACTTTTTCTAATTGTTCTAAAGAATGGTTTAAAAATGGTCCACCTGAAGCAGTCAATAAGATCTTTGATACACCCTGTTGTGGTTGTCCATTTCTTTCAGCTTCTAGATAGTTATGAGGTAATGACTGAAAAATAGCGTTGTGTTCTGAATCTACCGGTAATAATAATGCCTGATGATCACGTGCTGCTTGCATCATGATTTCACCAGACATAACTAAAGCTTCTTTGTTAGCAAGCAATACGCGTTTACCAGCTTTTACAGCTGCCAATGTTGGCAATAAACCTGCAGCTCCAACAATTGCAGCCATAACTACATCAACATCTGGATGAGATGCGATACTTACCAGCCCTTCCTGATCAGTCAAAATTGCAATATTTTGTAATTCATTTTTTGCAAATAAAGCTACTAATTCGTCAACTTTTTGCTTTGGAACAACTACGACTTTTGGTTGGAATTGTTTACAGATATCAACCAATTCAGGAATTCGACTATGAGCTGAAACTGCAAATACTGAATACTTATCAGGATGTTGATTTAAAATTTTTAAGGTACTTTGCCCTATGGAACCGGTTACGCCCAATATGCAAACAGATTGTGTCATTTATAAATCTACACCAATAAGTTTTAATATATACATTCCCGTTGCAAAGATCGGGGCTGCAGCAAGTAAAGAGTCAATACGATCTAAAACACCACCATGACCAGGTAGCACACGTCCAGAATCTTTAATACCAGCACGACGTTTAATCATCGACTCAAACAAATCACCTAAAACTGAACCGAATACTGTAATTAGTGACAAGATAAGAAACAGGATTTGCTGAATTAAAGTTAAATTTAGATACTGATATTGCACAACCAACATTACCAGTATGGTCGTGATAATACCACCATACAAACCTTCTACTGATTTGTTCGGACTTACGGTTGGCGCTAGTTTTCTTTTACCAAATTTACGGCCAACAAAGTAAGCACCACTATCTGCACCCCACACGAGTAAGAACAGATACATTAACCACCATGGCGAACTTTGCCACACAACAAAAATTGAAGTTACCGCCGCACAAACTAAAATAATGCCAATTACATATAGAGTAGCATTATACCACCCATCAAATTCAGGAAAAGATTTGACCCAATAAACGCTTACAAGCCAAGTCAAAATTGAAGCTGACCACAACAGTAATGCAATATCATGGAAAAATAGAGCAACGCCTGAAACGAATGCAACAAGCAGACCGTAGCACCAAGCTTTTGGCTTTACAGCATTGACAGTTTCATGGGGCATTAATTTATACCATTCATACCCCGCAACCCCTGCTGCTACAATCATAAGAACCAACATTGGATAATGTGATTGCGTAGCAAACATACAGCCTAAAACAACTGCGACAAGTACCAATGCGGTAACAATCCGCTCTAACATTATAAGTTCTCTATTTTCTCTTGCTGAATTTGTTCAGATGTTTTGCCAAAACGACGTTCACGCCCTGAAAAAACATTCAATGCATGATCGAATTCTTGTACTGTAAATTCTGGCCATAAAGTATCAGTAAAATACAGCTCAGCATATGCTGCTTGCCATAACAAGAAATTAGATATGCGATAATCTCCGCCTGTACGGATTAATAAGTCCACAGCTGGCAGATCGTTTAGACTGACATATTTTTCGAACAAATCAACATTTATTTGATCAGCACCAAATTCACCACGGGAAACCGCTTCAGCAACTTGTTTTGCTGCATTTGCAATATCCCACATCCCACCATAGCTCACAGCAATAGTTAAGGTCATCGTGTTATGGTGTGCTGTCTGTTGCTCTGCATCTTCCATTAAGGCAACTAGGTGTGACGGTAATCGAGAACGATCACCTATGAAACGCAAAGCAATATTAAATTTCTTCATGCGAGGTATTTGCTCATGAATAGTTTCTTCAAGAAGCTTCATAAGCAGATCGACTTCAAATTGTGGTCGATTCCAGTTTTCGCTTGAAAATGCAAAAACCGTTAAAGCACGAATACCTGTTTTTTTACAATGTTCAACGATAGGATCAAGAACATTTTTACCCTCTCGATGTCCATCACCTTTTTGCATTTGATTTTTTTTTGCAAAGCGGTTGTTGCCATCCATGATGATGGCAACATGCTTAGGAAGATGATACTCTTCTGAATCGGTCATAAAATTTAGACCTTCATCAATTCTGCTTCTTTCGCTGCAAGACGCTTATCTACTTCTGCAACATATTTGTCAGTGATTTTCTGGATATCATCACCTGCACGGCGCTCATCATCTTCAGAGATTTCTTTCTCTTTTAATAATGCTTTGATATCACCTAACACATCACGACGAATATTACGAATTGCAACTTTTGCATTTTCAGCTTCGCTACGCGCAATTTTTTGCATATCACGGCGTGTTTCTTCAGTTAATGCAGGTAAAGGTACACGAATTGCATCCGCTGTAATTGGGTTTAAACCAAGATCACTCTCACGAATTGCCTTATCAATAGCTGAAACCATTGTACGTTCAAATGGCTGAACAAGAAGTGTACGAGAATCTTCAACCCCAACGTTTGCCACTTGATTTAAAGGCACATCAGAACCGTAGTAAGGAACCATTACCCCATTTAAGATTGATGGGTGTGCACGGCCGGTACGAACTTTAGCAAACCCTAGTTCCAAAGACTCAAGAGTTTTCAACATACGCTGTTCGCTGTCTTTTTTCAGATCGTTAATCATATGATCTACCTTACTTATTTATTCAAGGATGTTTTAACAAATTTAATTTAGCGCTAGTATAAAGAGCTTTCGTCAACACGTACATTATTTAGTAACGCGTGTACCTTCTTTTTCGCCCATGACTACTGACAATAGCGCGCCTGATTTATTCATATCAAAAACTTGTAATGGCACATTATGGTCACGACATAAACAAATAGCTGTCAAATCCATAACACCAAGTTTTTCGTCTAATACTTGATCAAAGGTTAAATGATCGTATTTAACTGCATCTTCGTATTTACTTGGATCTTTATTATATACGCCATCAACTTTGGTCGCTTTTAGAATTAAATTTGCTTCAATTTCAATTCCGCGTAAGCAAGCTGCCGTATCAGTCGTAAAGAATGGATTTCCAGTACCAGCAACAAAAACACAAACTTCACCCTGACTCAAGTGACGAATAGCATCACGACTTGAATAAGACTCCACTACTGTACCAATTGGTAATGCAGACATAAGACGAGTTCTGATATTACGGCGAACCAATGCATCACGCATAGCTAGACCATTCATTACAGTTGCAAGCATACCCATTTGATCGCCTGTTACACGACCAACCAAGCCATCTTTTTGCAACTGACTACCACGATACAAGTTACCGCCACCAACAACGATACCCACTTGCACACCTAAGCCAACTAAGTGAGCAATTGAAAGGGACATTTGATCAAGAACTTGGGCATCAATACCCATATCTTTGTTACCTGATAATGCTTCACCAGATAGTTTTAATAAAATGCGTGAATAACGGGGGCTAATTGTTTCCGCCATGAGTTTGCTCCAAAACCTCTTAAACTGAATGCTTTTTTGAATCGTTATCGATTAAACCGACTTAATTTTAATTAACTTTGCAAATAAGTCGTATTCATCCGCATCGGTGATTTCGACTTCTAAAATATCGCCTGGTTGAATAGTGCTCTTATCGATATCTTCTACAAAGACATTACCGTCAATTTCCGGAGCATCGGCATAAGAACGTGCAACAGCCACAGGATATTCATCTTCCAAACTATCGACTAATACAGTCATCGTTTGACCAATACGTTTTTGCAACTTAGCAGCAGAAATTTGTTGCTGCACTTGCATAAAGCGCTCGTAACGCTCTTGCTTAATTTCTTCAGGCACATGATCGGGTAAATCATTTGCCGTAGCGCCTTCTACTGGTGAGTAGGTAAAGCAGCCAACACGATCAAGTTCAGCTTCAACTAACCAATCGAGCAATATTTGAAAATCTTCTTCAGTTTCGCCTGGGAAACCCACAACAAATGTAGAACGAATTACAAGTTCCGGGCATTTTTCACGCCACAATTTAATTTTTTCTAGTGTATTTTCACTGTGAGCCGGACGCTTCATTAACTTAAGAATACGCGGGCTTGCATGTTGGAATGGGATATCAAGGTATGGCAGAATTTTTCCTTGTGCCATCAAGTCAATAACTGCATCAACATGTGGGTATGGATAAACATAATGTAAGCGCACCCAGATGCCAAGTTGACCTAGTGCTTCACACATATCAAAGAATTTTGTTTTAACAGGCTGGCCATTCCAGAAATCAAGTTTGTACTTGGTATCTACACCATAAGCTGATGTATCTTGCGAAATAACCAAGATTTCTTTAACACCTGCTCTTTTAAGCGCAGCGGCTTCTTCCAATACACTTCCGACTGGACGAGAAACAAGATCACCACGCATACTTGGGATAATACAGAAGGTACAACGATGGTTACATCCTTCAGATATTTTTAAATAGGCATAATGCTTTGGTGTTAAGCGAATTCCTTGTTCAGGAACCAAATCAACAAACGGGTTGTGTTTAGGTGGTGCCGGTACATATTCATGCACAGCTTCCATTACATCTTGATAAGCTGCTGCACCAGTAACCTTTAAAACGTTTGGATGCATTTGACGAATTTTGTCTTCGTCTTTACCTAAGCACCCTGTAACGATCACTCGACCATTTTCACTCATGGCCTCGCCAATTGCATCTAGCGACTCTTGTACCGCAGATTCAATAAAACCACAGGTATTAACAACAACTAAATCAGCACCATCATAATCTGATGCAACTTGATAACCTTCAGTCTTTAACTGAGTTAAAATTCGTTCAGAATCTACCAATGCCTTAGGACAACCTAAAGAAACAAAACCGACTTTGGGGGTCTTCATGAATCTGCGCTCCACTTGAATGCGCGTATTGTATGTCTTTTCTTGTCTCAAGCATAGGTGGAAAGCCCACTCTTTGTGTAATGCACCAAAATACGACCAACATTTGCACCAAAACTCATCTTTGCACCAAGTTGGATCATGTTATTATCTATATTTAAGCCATCAGTTTTGATCAACCGATATAAAGACCGATTTAAGCGCGTTTTTGAATACTTTAAAACTTTAAAATAACCCATAAACAAAGTTGGCGTACATTTTGCATCGTTCATGTTCTATAACGGTGAAAATCCGATAACCAATGAAGATGCCATTGCGCTATTTTAAGACAGGAACGATTCGCTAATGGATCAACACAACCCTATCGACTATCGCCTATTGGTAGACAACTTAACTACTGCGATTTTATTGATCGATAGTAACTTAAACATTTTTTATTTAAATTCTGCCTGCGAAGCACTATTTGATATTAGTTTGCTTCGAGCTTCAGGACAGCCCGTTTTAAACTTACTTCATGCGCCTGATGATACTTTTAATACACATGAAGCTTTATTAAACACCATAAAAACGGGGCAACCTTATACCCGTCGAGAAGCGGTTATTAATGTCAACTTTAAAGATCTTCATGTCGATTACACAGTTTCTCAATTAAATGCTGGTAAAAGTTATCACCCATTACTCTTAATTGAGCTCAACCCGATTGATCGTATGTTAAAGATTTCTAAAGAAGAAAATCTGGTACAACAACATCAGGTCGCTAGGCAGCTTGTACGTGGCGTAGCGCACGAAATTAAGAATCCACTTGCAGGTATTCGTGGCGCAACTCAATTACTCGCTCGCAGTTTAAACGACAAGAGTTATGCTGAATTTACAGATGTCATTATTAATGAAGTAGATCGCTTAACTAACTTAGCAGATACCATGTTGGGTTCTAGGCAACTTCCAAGTTATGAAAATGTTAACGTACACGAGCCTTTGGAGCGAGTGCGTTCACTTATCGCCAACCAGACAAAGAAGAAAATTAAAATTATACGGGATTATGATTTGTCTTTACCCGATGTTAATGCCGATCGTGATCAGTTAATACAAGTCATGCTCAACATTAGTGTAAATGCAATTCAAGCCATCACAGAAAACAAAGCATTTTTTATAGATCACGAACCGGAGTTAATTCTACGTACACGTATACAACGTCTTGTCACAATTAATGGTGTGCTGAATCGATCTACAGTGCGAGTCGATATAGAGGACAATGGACCAGGCATTCCTGAAAGTATTTTGGAGTCAGTATTCTATCCATTGGTTACTGGACGAGCAAAAGGTACTGGGCTTGGCCTGAGTATTGCACAGAATATTATGCATCAACATAACGGAATGATTGAATGCCAATCTGTTCCTGGAAAAACAATTTTTAGCTTATATTTACCTTGGGAGTCAGACCGTGTCGCGAAATAAAATATGGGTTATTGATGATGATCGCGCCATGCGATGGGTATTGGAAAAGACCTTTAAAGAGGAAGGTTTTGATGTTACCAATTTTGAAGAAGCTCAAACTGCGCTTGAACGTTTGCACCATGATGCTCCCGATGTCATCTTAACTGACATCCGCATGCCTGGAATTGATGGTTTAACTTTTTTATCTAAAGTCAAAAACACTCATCCAGATTTACCTGTCATTATTATGACAGCACATTCTGACTTAGAGTCTGCTGTATCAAGCTATCAAACGGGTGCATTTGAGTATTTACCAAAACCTTTTGATATTGATGAAGCTTTAGCTTTAGTCAATCGCGCGATCCTGCATATTAATAAACTACAACAGCAAGAAGCTACAAAAACAGCCTCACCTCTTCAATCAACAGAAATTATTGGTGAATCTCCGGCAATGCAGGAGGTTTTCCGTGCTATCGGTCGTTTATCTCAATCTCATATTACTGTTTTAATTAATGGTGAATCGGGTACGGGTAAAGAATTAGTTGCTCATGCTTTACACAAGCACTCCCCACGCCGTGCAAAGCCTTTTATCGCCTTAAATATGGCTGCGATACCAAAAGACTTGATTGAAACCGAGTTGTTTGGTCATGAAAAAGGCGCTTTCACAGGGGCGAATACTCAGCATCAAGGACGCTTTGAACAGGCAAATGGCGGAACATTGTTCCTTGATGAAATTGGTGATATGCCATTTGAAACTCAGACTCGATTGCTTCGCGTACTCGCTGACGGTGAGTTCTATCGTGTAGGTGGGCACATTCCCGTTAAAGTAGATGTTCGAATTGTGGCAGCAACGCATCAAGATTTAGAAAAGCTAGTAAATGAAGGCCGCTTCCGTGAAGACTTATATCACCGCTTAAATGTGATTCGTATTCACATTCCTAAGCTTGCCCATCGTAGTGAAGATATTCCAATGCTTGCGCAGCATTTCCTTGCGCGTGCAGGTAAAGAGCTTGGCGTAAGTCCAAAAATCTTACGCACTGAAACAACGGACTATATGCAACAGTTACCATGGCCCGGTAATGTTCGCCAACTAGAAAACACATGCCGCTGGTTAACTGTAATGATCACTGGTCGCGAAGTTTATCCAGAAGATTTACCATCAGAGCTTAAACAAGTTCCATTGCAAAAGAATAGTGATTCTGGACAACCTGCACCTTCATTTGAGCGTATTTCTCTACACCATTGGGATGAGCTACTAAATCAATGGGCTATTCAAAAGCTTAAGAATGGTGAAATGAAGATTTTGGATATTGCCACACCTATGTTTGAACGCACGTTGATTAACGCAGCCTTACAACAAACACGTGGACGCAAACGTCACGCAGCAGAATTATTAGGTTGGGGTCGCAATACCTTAACACGTAAGTTAAAAGAACTTGGAATGGATTCTGCAGATGATGACGAAGAAGATGAGCACAAGGTGACTCAGACCGAAGCCTAGAAATCCGGTTATTTAACTTCAGAGCGGTTAAGTCATTCTTAGCCGCTTTGTTTTCCAATCAGATTTTTCATTAAAATATAATGTAAACATAAGGTTACATCATCAAATCCTTCCACAAACAACTCTAAGCTTATATTTTGTATTAGTTTATTTTTTGAATTAGCCACTTACTGTTCAGCATATGATCTAAAAAAATGGTTATAACCATCACTAAAGATAGTTTTGCTATACTAGATAAGCAAAGTCAGTTGTTGTTATTAAATTTTATGCATGATTCAGTCCTGGATTCACATCACCTTGCATGTGAGAAACCTCAAACACGCCGCGGTATTGAACGTCGTTTAGCCCTATTGTTAAGCGCGACCGAGCTGTTTCTAGAGAAAGGATATGATGCAGTATCTCTTGATGATATTGTCAACCATGCAGGCGGTTCTAAGGCGTCAATTTATAAGTATTTTGGCAACAAAGAAGGTCTTTTTACTGCTATTTGTGATTATAAACGTGAAATGTTTTTTAAAGATGTTTGTATTGCATTTCAACCCGAAAAAAGCACTTTAAGAGAATACCTAATTCAAACCCTCAATCGGGTTTATATTCACATCATTCAACCAGAGCATGTTGCGTTTTTACGACTTATTATCGAACAAACTGAATGTAATACTGTCCTCATACAATACCTATATGACAAATGGGTACACAATTTACAGAATACGCTTACTCAGGCATTAGAGTTTGCAGACAAATCAGGAGAAATCACATGTCCTTCTCCTTATTATTCTTCACTGATGTATTTTGGGATTTTGCGCGACATTGAATGGCGTATGATTATGGGTATGCCAGCCTTGCCAGATGAGAAAGAAGCTCTTGATTACATTGAATATTGTGTGGATATTTTTTTAAAAGGCCATCATAAAGTCTAATTCTTTTGCATTTTAAAATGCTTATAGTATAGTAGACTTCTTTTTTTCCACATCCACCCAGCCAACAACAGATAATTGTTATATTTCAAAACAATTATTATGGAGTAGCTACATGGCTCTAAGACATTTCCTGACTTTACGTGATCTATCCACTCTAGAACTTAATCGCATTTTGGAACGCGCAAGCGAGCTTAAAAAAATGCAACATGACAATAAGGTCTACCAACCTTTTGTCGGTAAAGTATTGGGAATGATTTTTGAGAAATCAAGCACACGTACACGTATCTCTTTTGAAGCAGGTATTAACCAATTTGGCGGTAGTGCGATTTTTTTATCGCCTCGTGACACACAATTAGGCCGTGGCGAACCAATCGAAGATTCAGCACGTGTAATTTCAAGTATGCTTGATGTTGTGATGATTCGCACCTTTGGTCATGACATTGTTGAACGTTTTGCTTCTTATTCAAAAGTACCTGTAATTAACGGCTTAACTGATGACCACCACCCTTGCCAGTTATTAGCAGATTTACAAACATATATTGAACATCGCGGCAGCATCGAAGGCAAAACCGTTGCTTGGATTGGCGATGGTAATAATATGTGTAATTCATACATTGAAGCTGCACACATGATGGGTTTCAAACTCAAGATTGCATCGCCAAAAGGATATGAACCTAAACCTGAATTTTTAGCGGAGTTTGGTCATTGCGTTGAGCTTTATGATAATGCGGAAGATGCAGCAGTAAATGCTGACCTCATTGTGACTGATGTATGGGCAAGCATGGGGCAAGAAGAAGAACAAAAACTTCGTGAAAAAGCCTTTGCTGATTTTCAGGTTAACGAAAAATTAATGGGTCTTGCTCACCCAGACTGTTTATTTATGCACTGCTTACCTGCTCATCGTGGCGAAGAGATTTCGGAAACCATGCTCGATCATAAAAATGCAGTGGTATGGGATGAGGCAGAAAACCGTCTTCATGCTCAAAAAGCTTTAGTCGAATTTTTATTGAATGAAAATCTAAAAGCTTAAGTATTTAGAAAAAAACAGCATCTTTATGATGCTGTTTTTTTATTTTTATAAGACTTGTAGTTCTCTAGTTAATTATTTTTAAAATTTTGATAACGTTGTCGAATATATAAACACTCTATATTTCAACTCTGATCTAGAATCGTGTATAACATTCTACACAATAAGCTAAGCCTACTCTTGTAGAGTGCGATCATGACAACCGTTGAACAATCATTATCCCAAATTCCCACATTTTCGATTATTCATGAACATTTATTTAGTTCAGCCCAACCTTCTGTTGAACAACTAAAATTGATTAAAGAGTATGGGTGTAGCACAGTCATTAACCTTGCTTTAACTAATGCTTCAAATCATCTTGAAAATGAAGATCGTATTTGTTTAGACCTTGGTTTAAATTACATTCATATTCCAATTGATTGGGAGATTCCTTCTGCTGAGCAGTGCTTATTAGTTTTAGATTTGATTGATCATTTAGTGCAAAGTGAAATTGTTTGGATACATTGTGCCAAAAATAAACGTGTAAGTTGCCTTATGTATGTCTATAGACAGTTTTATATGAATATGGATATGCCTACGTCTCAAGATTTATTGCACGAAATTTGGGAACCTAATGAGACTTGGACTGGACTCATTCATAGTATTACCTTACAGCTACAAGGCCGTAAGGCAACTCTAGAACTTCAGCAATCTTTGCAACAGGCCGATCATTTAGTGTGATGAGAGACTAAAACAGTCGCTGTTGCCAAAATACCTTCTTGACGACCGGTAAATCCTAGTTTTTCGGTTGTCGTTGCTTTAATGCTAATTTGATTAATATCTAAATTTAGAACGTCAGCAATGCTTTGACGCATTTCTAAATTATGCTTAGCTAATTTTGGACGCTCACAAGCCACCGTAATATCGGCATTATTTAACTGATATCCGCGGTCTAAAATTAATTGATAAACATGCTTTAACAATATTCGGCTATCTGCGCCTTTGTATTCTGGATCAGTATCAGGAAAATGCTGTCCAATATCTCCAAGCGCTAAAGCACCTAATAAAGCATCACATAGCGCATGAAGTACGACGTCACCATCCGAGTGTGCTTTCAAACCATGTGTATGTGGAATTTGAATACCCGCCAATGTAACGAAGTTCCCCTCTTCAAAGGCATGTACATCTATTCCTTGTCCAATACGAATCTGAGCAACCATATAAATTATTACCTTCCATAAAAACTTAAGAAATCTTGTATTCAGCCTTTCTGTTTCGCTATAGTACACCTAGCAAAGTAGACTGAAAGTATAAGCGATCATGCTGTCTAATACTGATATGAATCAATTGAAAAGATTAAGTTTTGTCATGACACTGAGTTGTTTATGTTCACCTCTTGTCTTTGCAGAATCAATAGACTGTTCCAATACTGGAACTGAGCTTAAAATCTGCTCAAAAACATTTAGTGAATCAAGAAAGCAACTCAATAATAAATATCTTTCTGCATATTTAGTTACTGATGCCCCCTTACAGCTTTTACAGGATACACAAAAGTTATGGTCTAAACATACTCAGCAATGCAAGAGCAATACATGCATTCAACAACAGTTTGATTTACGTACTGATGACTTAAATTTTTATGCGTCGCTTAAGCAAACGCTTACCCAACATTATCTTAAGTTTGAGGATGGACATATAGCCGCTCAGCCTGTACACATTCAAGTCCATCAACTCGCGAAAGACAAAATCAAGATTGAAGGGATAGCATACCGCAACCCAAATAATCGCAAAGAAACTCAAACGATTTCATTGATGGCGTATAGTTCGCCTGAACAAAAAAGTGAAATTTTAGACAATGAGCACAACTGTAAATATCAGTTTAATTTTCAAAAAGCTTTACTGAAGGTAAAAACTCAGCAAAAAGGCTGTGAACGTTTTAGCGGAATCTACCGCTTATATGACTAACGCTTAAAATAAAAGCCAGTGTTTAAACACTGGCTTTTTACTTTCTACGCTGGATATTTTTGTGCAATATCCTGACCCACTAGAACTGCGGTTGCCGCAGACAAAGTCCAACCTAAATGCCCATGCCCTGTATTATAAAAAACACGAGGTTGTTTAGATTGCTTAACAACAGGCAGCATATTCGGCATCATAGGTCTTAACCCTGCCCAAGGCACCACATGCTCAGTTGAAATATCAAAGTTACGATTAACCCAATTCACTAATGGTTGAATACGATCAGCCCGTATGTCGCGGTTATAGCCATTAAACTCAGCAGTCCCTGCCACACGCAGTCGATCTTTACCTAAACGAGAAGTCACAATTTTTGCACTTTCATCTAACAAGCTCACCCAAGGAGCATTCTTTACACTGTGCTCATCTTTTAATTGTACGGTAATTGAATAACCTTTTACTGGATACACATTGACTCGCTCACCAATCATATCGGCAAGTTGATAACTCCCTACACCACCACAAACTACAAGTACATCACCTTCTAGCTGAATGTTGTCGGACTCAACCAAATAAGGATGCTCAGCACTTGGCTGACAAGTTACGACTACTTTGTCTGCGCTGCACTTAATATCCATAACTTCTAGACCGAACTTATATTGAACGCCATATTGTTTAGTCTTCTCAGCTAAAGAGGTTGAATATTTATGAATATCACCCGTCGCATCACTTGGTGTGTAATAGCCACCGAAATAGTCACCCGTCAAAGATGGTTCTATTGTTTTCATTTCATCAGGTGAAACCGAATAGCGCTCCAATGTACCTTTGTTCAATACATTATTAACTTGTTTAGCAATTTCGTAGTCAGCCTTACTGTGATACATATGGAGAATTCCACGTTTCTCCAAATCAAACTCAAGCTGCTCTTTTTCAGCTACTTCAAATAAACGCTTACGAGCGAGCAATGCCAAACGGACCGTCTCAATCGTATTCGCCTCATAGTTTTTAATATGTGATAGAAATTCAACTAGCCAACTATACTTATGCAAACTAAATGAAGGATTCAACAATAGCGGAGCATCTTTTTGTCTCATCCATTTAAAGCCTTTAATCACGGTAGCTTTTTGGTTCCATACTTCGGCGTTACAAGCCGATAATTGCCCTCCATTGGCAAATGATGTTTCCATTGCAGGATATAAATGTCGATCAATCACTGTGACTTGATAACCCAGTTGCGATAACTCATAAGCAGAGGTAACCCCTGTGATTCCCGCACCTATCACAATAACATGTGGCATAACAGACTCCTCAGAAATGCAAAACATTTCATCAGTACAGCCCATCTGTCATTGGTACCTGAGAGTTTCGACCCCAACGTTACCTTTTAACGTTTAGATCTTCCCCTTCGGTGAGTTTATAATTTATAAGTTATTGTTTTCCATTCTTATAAATCTAAGCTTCTCTCCAGATTTTTTAATTATTACAGTCCTTTTGCCTGAGAGTTTCCGGGCTTGTTGCTCCTTCGGCGGGTTCTTAATGAACCTCTCTCCCGCAATAATTTTGTATTTATATAAGCAATGTATCTGCCACATTAGAAAAAACGCATTCTTTTCTTGTAAACTTTTGTATAAGCAATCTTAAAAATATAAGCTATTGATTTAATTAACAATAAAAAAGGTGAATTTTTATAAATTCACCTTTTGCACTAAAATTAGAGTTTTCCGTTGAGCACTTGGTCTGAAACCGTACCCTTCCATTGCTCACGCAAGGTTGGTAAGTAGAATTTTTCACCAATAGTGACCAGCTCAGCATCAATCAATGCATGAACTTCGTGCATAAAAATATAATCCAAAGCAACTAAAGAAAGCTGATGATTTTTTTGCGCTGTTTTCTTACGTTTTACCTGTGCTTGTTTCACTAGCTCATTTGCAAAGTTTTTATCTTTATAAGCAGTGATTGCATTTAAACGAAGCTCAATCACACCCCATCCCGCTAATAGCTTTTTAAAGACTTCAAAATCTTTTGAGGTTGATTCCCACGTTACGTTTTCTAAATCATTATCTTCAGGTAAAACTGGTAATAATAAATCCGCTGTACTTGGGAAAATCTTTTTAAGATTTAACAGAAACTTAACCGGCTGATCACTAGGATAATCATTAAATTGCACGTGTTGTTGGGTATCTGTCAAATAAATAGAGAGCATTCAAAAATCCTTAACTAAGCAGCTGTTTTTAATAATTTTATCTCTAACTTTGCGAAATAAATGCAAAACAAAAAACAATATAAAAACAGGACAAGGTGGGCATTTTAACAATTATGACGGCTTATTCAACGCCAATTCGCCATTAATTAGTGAAAGTTTCAACCTTCGTGATAAAAAGCTCTCCGAAGAGAGCTTAATTTTACATAGGATAATTAAAAATCTACTGCAATTCCTGATTTTGATTAACCTTGATATTGATCAACTTTATGGTTTGGTTGATCTACAAGCAATTCAATAAAAGATGGAATAGATGTAGTGTTAAGCAGATAAGGATTAAACTCATCAACATGATGATGATGAAAGAATTCTTTTATTTTCGTGTTAATGGGAGCAAATTTCATACTCCAATGTTTAAATAGACGTTGTTCAGATGGTTCTGAAAAAATGATTTCACAGTTCTGATGTCTCGAATCTTTCAAAATTAATTTATAAAATAGCGATTCGACTTGTTCTTTCTCACCTTCTAAATACTGTAAGAAGTATCCATTACCATAGTAAAGTACTCCTGTAATATCATTATGTGAGTTGAATTTGACTGCTTCAGTGAGAATATCAATTAAATCTTGTTTTATTTGACTATGTTCACTATTGGTTTTACTTGCATACATAAAGCCTATTAAACTCATAGCGATACTCGAAGATAGATTTCACTGTACATTCTGACATTTGCACACATTTCTTACAATGTAACCTAATTAAAACCTTGTATTTCAAAAGTAAAGATTATTTTCTTTTTGAAAATGACAAACTTTAACAACCCGAAATCTTTTGTAAATTAATGCCAACTTAACAAGTTAATCAGACACTATTAATTTTAGTACAATTGAAAATTGTTTTTAATGCGTGGATGTCTAATGGAGAATCATGAAGTTATTCTTCAAGATGAACATCATAAACAGTTTAAAATTGTCAAAGTTCAAGATGTTCGTTTTGATAAGAATACCCTTAACAATAGCTATCAATGGTTATGGATATTTGATCATAGTTCGGAGTTTTTCCCATTTGAGTTATGGGATGAGCTTGATCATGCAACTGTTCATCAAAAAATCAAACTTGGCAATCAAGTTTTCAAGATTATCAAGATTCTGACGAAGAAAACGAAAGTTAGGCCCTCATGAAAGATAACTACTTAACCAAGTTAAAATCACTAAAACCAATGCTTTCGGCTGTTCAATCGGAATCATATGGCCCGTATTTTTAATTATCTCAAGCTTTGCATGTGGCAATTGATCTAATAATTCTATGGCTTCTTCCTTGGAGCGGAGCTGGTCCTCAGCACCAGAAATAATTAAAGTTGGACATGCGATCTTACTCATATCATAAGAGCTTCTATCTAACATCGATTGTTTTACGAACTCTTCATAACCCAAAGTTTTTCCCATTTCTTGGATTCTTTTTACAAGAGCACGATTCTGCACATTTGATGGATGAAGTGTTTTTTCAATTGATATTGAGCTTAGCCCATGGAAAGTTTTCTCAGAATTAAGTTTAATTGCGGTTAACTTTTGATTTTTCTGCTCTTCTGTATCTGAACGTAATGAAGAGGCTATTAAAACAAGCGCCTTAACTTTTTCAGGAAATTGCTCCACTATAGATCTCGCAATGTACCCTCCAAGTGAGAATCCAATTAGTACAAAGCTCTCAGGCGCATTTTCACCAATTTTTTGAGCAATCTCTTTTATTGTTTGCCCTTCTTTTAAAGTAGCTCGAGATATATTCCACTCTTTAGGCACCTCATTTATGACTTCATTCCACAGAGATTCGTCAAGCATATAACCAGGAATTAAAACAACTGAAAGTGGCTTTTGATTCATAAGTTTTTTAATACCTTACTTGTAAATTATAGCTAACAGCATTTTATGCTAATAAAAAATCGATAATTAGAATATTGAAGTAAAAAATAAAATCACTATATAAATTAAACAGTATTAACTCTACAAGCACGCCAGACTAAAACATTCCCTTTCTACGCTTGAAGGAGGTACACATGAAAGTTAGAGCATCACGTACGTATTCCGCTTCAGCAAATAATTATTTTATTTCCAAAGAATATGACTGTACTGTTATTCCTGTAAAAGGAATATGTTTTATAGACTCTGGTCTAACTGAGAGTGGAGTGATTGAACCAGTAGAGATTATTGAAGTGACTATAGAACCAGAATCCAACTCGTATCATGTTCTTTTAGCACGCGATACACATGACTACGAAAAAGAAGAGCTAAAAAAGAAGTTTGAAGCTATGAAATCTCATGGCTGGGAGTACATAGACGGCTTACTTTGAGATATTCCTATCTCGAGGTATACGATAAATTCGGAAATATAAAAGCCCTCATTTGAGGGCTTTTATATAAATATTAACACTTACATTATTTTAGTGATTATTTACTATTTGGAGAAACCATTTTTTCAGGTTTAACTACTTCGTCAAATTGTTCCGCTGTAACTAAACCAAGCTCAACAGCTACCTGCTTCAAAGTTTTATTTTCTTTATAAGCAGTCTTTGCAACTTTTGCAGAATTTTCATAGCCAATTACCGGATTTAAAGCTGTAACTAGCATCAGAGAATTATGCAAGAAGTGATCAATCTTGTCGCGATTAGGCTCAATTCCTACTGCACAATGGTCATTAAAGCTATTACACGCATCACCAAGCAATTGAATAGACTGCAATAAGTTATAAGCAATCACAGGCATAAATACGTTTAATTCAAAGTTCCCCGAAGCACCTGCTACGTTAATGGTCGTATCATTTCCAAGCACTTGCGCAACAACCATGGTCATTGCTTCACTTTGTGTGGGGTTTACTTTCCCCGGCATAATGCTTGAACCAGGCTCATTTTCTGGAATACGGATTTCACCAAAACCACAACGCGGTCCACTAGCCAGCCAACGAATATCATTCGCGATTTTGTTTAAGCTTACAGCCAAAGTTTTTAATGCACCTGATGCAAAAACAGCCGCATCACGGCCTGCAAGTGCTTCAAATTTGTTAGGCGCAGTTACAAATGGCAAGCCCGTCAGCAAAGCAAGTTGAGCAGCTGCTTTTACTGCATAGTCAGGATGTGCATTTAACCCAGTCCCTACCGCAGTTCCACCCAATGGCAATTCATATAAACCAGTTAAAGCTTGCTGTAATCGAACCAATCCATGCTCAAGCTGAGATACATAGCCACTAAATTCTTGGCCTAAGGTTAATGGAGTAGCATCTTGCAAATGAGTACGGCCAATTTTGACAATGTCTTGAAATTTATCTGACTTTCTTTGCAAAGTCGCTTTAAGTTGCTCTACAGCAGGGATGAGTAATTCGTTAATTTGTAAACTTGCTGCCACGTGAATGGCGGTTGGAAATGAGTCGTTTGTTGATTGAGCACGATTGACATGATCGTTTGGATGTACTGGCTTTTGAGCACCTAACGCCTGGCCTAACTTTTGGTTTGCAATATTGGCAATCACTTCATTACAGTTCATGTTGCTTTGCGTACCAGAACCTGTTTGCCAGACAACTAAAGGAAATTGGGAATCCCATTTGCCATCAATGACCTCTTCAGCAGCACCCACAATATATTGACTCAAATCTTGTGGTAGTTGTTCAAGTTCAGCATTGGTTATTGCAGCAGCCTTTTTTACCAAACCCATTGCTCGAATCATGGCACGGGGTAATCGTTCTTGCCCGATTTTAAAGTTCTGTAAGCTGCGTTGAGTCTGTGCCCCCCACAATGCTTCATTTGGAACTTCAATCTCACCCATAGTGTCATGTTCAATTCGTGTTTGCATAGAAACCTCGGTTATCTCAATAAAGAACTCACGGGCTGAAGCAAGTGTTTGCTCTGGCTAGTTAATTTTGAATATCGTACTCAAGCACACCAGTATTGTAAATAAGAATCATTATCCTATCTTCCATTTAAAGTATTTTGATAAAAGCGCCATTCATCTTCGATCATTTGTTTTAATGGGCGCTTCGGTGTCCATTGCAATAAGGTTTTTGCTTTCTCAATATTAGCCCCAACTTGATCTAACTCGACATGTTTATAAATTGCTGATTGTGTAGGAACTTCAGCTTTAGTAGCTTGTGAAATTTCATCGAGTAATTGACGAATTGAATGAACTTGGTCATGTGCAATATTAAATGCTTCACAACAATGCGTTTGTTCACGCAGCCAATGTAAGCTCGCGATGACGGCTTCACATAAATCTAAAACATGTAAAAAACTACGTTCAGTCGTATGATCTGACGTTTCAGCTTGATCTTGTAATTCAATTAAATCACGTTGCATTGCAGCGACTTGCATGGCAAGTGGTACGATATTTTTAGGCAGCTGAGCGACATACTCTCCAAGCACTCCATGCTCAAATGCACCCACGATATTAGATAATCGTAAAATCGCAATTTTCCACTCATGATCAATTTTATAAGTATCACGGATAATTTCTTCAATCATCTGTTGAGACTTAATATAAGGATTAGGATAAGCATAATTAAATTCTTCTGTTTCGCTCAATTGCAAACCAGATTTCCCATAAGCTGCAAGGCTAGACAGATGAATGAAGTGACGAACACCCGTACGTTGCATGGCACGTAGTAAACTCATGATACAGCTAACATTATCATTATAATATTCAAGAGGTTTAAGGTTAGATTCTTCAATTGATTTAAATCCGGCAGTATGAATAACTGCATCAATTGAATATTGCTCAAACACCTTATTCAGCGCTGGTGTATTGCGTACATCAAGTTTGACAAATGGAACGTACATACCAGAAATAAATTCTAGCCGCTCCAAAGTTTGCAAGGTTGAATTAGCCAAATTATCGACGATTACCACCTCTTGCCCTTGAGCCATTAGACTCAACGCAATGTGTGAACCGATAAAGCCTAAACCACCTGTCACTAAAATCATTGTATACTTACCTTTCTCTTAATGTATCTACGCCCATTTAGACGTATGACCATAGTGAATTCTCAATGAGTACATTACTACTAATTACCTCTGCTCCTACTTCCATTCATGCTTGGCATGCGTTAGGACTTGCTCAGGCACTCAAAAGTAAAAATGAAGACTTCCGTGTATTCTTTTACCAAGATGGCGTGCAGGTTGCTAATGATTTTCAATGGGTTCCTGACGACCAGCGTAATTTAACGCATGAATGGCAAAAGCTTGCGATTCGTCTTCCTGTTTGTGTGAGTGCTGCCCTCGCTCGTGGTATTACAGATGCAGAAAATGCCAGTCGCCATCACCTTACTCATCACAACCTTGCCAAAGACTTTGAACTGGTCGGGTTAGGTGAACTTGCTGATGCAGTACAGTCAGCATCTCGTCTTATTCAATTTTAAGTTACTTTGTTTGCTTAGATTGTTGCTTTTAAAAGGTATATTGTGTGAAATCTGTACTCGTCATTTTAAGTCAAGCCAATTTAACCAGTCTTCAAATCAATGAAAGCCTTTCTGCTACTATGGTTTTAGCAACCTTTGGCTCACCAGTCAAAGTATTATTTAAAGATGCTGCTCTTAGTCTTCTGCAAAATGATTTAAGCTTTGATCAGTTTCGTCAGGCTTTCAAAGTGGCCTCAAATATGGTCGAAAGTTTTGAGTTCTATGACTTGAGCCCTCTTCTGATTGAAAGTAAAAATCAGCAGCATCCTCTTGTACAAAAAACCGAACAAGAGATTGAATTCGTTCAGTTAAATGCTGATTTCATTCAATCTTTTGATCATGTTCTATATTGGTAGATAAAGGTGTAAGTTTAATGAATCCGTCGACACTTTATCTTGTGCAATCTTCTTACCATACTACACCTAAAATTATTGAGGAATTACGCAATCTTTTTCAGGTAGGTGACCAAATTGTTTTTATGGGTGATTCAGTTGCACACCTTTCTGCTGAAATGATTCAACCATTTGAATCTGTTTCATGCTTAAGCATCGAAAAAGACTTACTTGATACAGATACTTTATCTAAGGTAAAGGTATTAGATTATGATCAATTTGCTGATCTGGTTTTAACGTTTAATCGCTGTATTTCTCTTAAATAATATATTTAGGCTGGTTTCATGAATTTAGAATTAGACCAAGATGGTCATTTGGTTGATTACACAATCTGGAATCCTGAAGTTGCGCAAGAACTTGCCAAATCGCTTGATCTTGAACTCACCGATTGGCATTTTGAAGTTTTAGCAGCTGTACGTCAGTTTTATCAACAGTTTGGACACTCTCCAGCAACTCGTCCTCTCATTAAATTCTTAATGAAAACAGTTAGTCCAGATATTAATAATGCAGTTTTACAGCAACAATTCAATACTGGTTTAGTGGCGCGTCACTTAAGTCGTTTAGCAGGGATCCCTAAACCAGCAAATTGCTTATAAAATTAGGTAAACTTTTTGGCGGCAGCGACGCATAAAATCGTTGCTGCTGTAACCACCAACATTGACCAACTTACTTGTTCGTGTAACAAGACCGCAGCAATACCTAATCCCATTAAAGGTTGTAAGAGTTGTAGTTGGCTAATCGCAGCAATTCCTCCTTGAGCAAGCCCTTTGTACCAAAAGAAAAAACCTATCAGCATACTAAATAAAGACACATAAATAAGACCTACTAAAGCTGATGTAGATACGCTCTGAAATGAAGCCGGCATATAGAAAATTGTCAGAAATAGCATAAACGGTAATGATAAAATTAGCGCCCAACAAATGACCTGCCACCCCCCTATTTTTCTTGAAAGAACACCGCCTTCTGCATAGCCAAAACCGCATAAAATAATCGCCATCAACATATAAAAATCTCCTATCCCAAGCGAAGTATCACCAGAGATGAAGAACATATAAGCAAATACAACTGCGCTCCCCAAGATTGCAAATATCCAGAAAAAATGATTCGGCTTTTCTCCACCTCTGAGTACAGCAAATATTGCCGTTGCAAGCGGCAAAAGACTAACAAATACAATTGAATGGGCTGCATTCATGTATTGGAGGGCAAGCGCTGTAAATAGAGGAAAACCTATCACCACGCCTAAAGCAACGATGGCAAGAGGCCACCAATCTTGCTTGGCTGGTTTTTTTTGTTTTAAAACCAAAATAAGAATAAGGCCTAAAATACCTGCAATTGCCGCACGTGCCGCAGTTAGAAAACCCGGTTCGAACCCCATTACGGCTACGCGTGTTGCTGGTAGTGATCCCGCAAAAATAGCCACGCCAATAAAACCATTCACCCAGCCATTCATAAACCTATTCATAATTTTCTCCGTCACTATACGAAGAATTTAAGCTGTGATAAGGTGATAAAACCAGATACAAAGCAGTACAATTTAAAATAACTGTTATGTATTAACAACCAATACAGTTGGGATTTTAAGCACGTGAACCAGAGAAAAACAAAAATTGAAATTGTCATTTCAGAGATTGAGCGACAAATAAAAAATCGATCTTTATTGCCGGGAGCACGCTTGCCTTCTGTTCGTAAGTTAGCAAATGATCTGGGCTTTTCAGTATCAACTGTTGTAGAAGCCTATGAAAGATTAATTGCTTTAGGCAAAATCGAATCAAGAACTGGATCTGGTTTTTATATCGTTGGTCCTCTCGCACCTTTAGCTTTAAGTGAATTAGGCCCTAAATTAGATCGTTCAGTTGATCCATTATGGATTTCACGTCAATCTTTGGAAGCGAAAGCAGATGTTTTTAAGCCTGGTTGCGGTTGGCTACCTGATGACTGGATGCCATTAGACAGTATTCGTAAAGCTTTAAGGAGCGCCGCGAAAAGCCCAGATGATTGTTTAATGGGTTATTCAACGCCATTAGGATTACCAGCTCTACGTGATTTACTGGCAAGACGCGCTCAAGCAAAAGGTATCAATGCAAATCTTAATCAAGTACTTTTAACAGACTCTGGAACTCAAGCAATTGATTTAGTGTGCCGATTTTTACTAAAGCCTGATGATGTCGTTCTCATTGATGATCCTTGTTATTTCAACTTTCATGCATTACTTAAAGTCCATCAAGTCAAAGTTATTGGTATTCCCTACACACCAACAGGTCCTGACTTAGAGGCATTTAAAAAAGCAATTGAAACTTATAATCCCCGTCTTTATATCACCAACTCAGGAATTCATAATCCAACTGGTGCAGTACTTTGTCTTTCTACGGCGCATCAATTATTAAAACTTATTGAACAATCAAATTTGATTGTTGTTGAGGATGATATTTTCTCAGACTTTGAATATAGCCCTGCTCCGCGGCTTGCTGCTTTGGATAATCTTTCACGTGTAATCTTTATTGGAAGTTTTTCTAAAACGTTATCAGCATCTATTCGTTGTGGTTATGTTATTGCTAAACCAGAATGGATTGATCAGCTCACTGACCTGAAAATTGCCACAAGCTTTTCTCACAATGGCGTATCAGCTGAAGTTTTATTAAGTGCTTTAACAGATGGTTCTTATCGTAAACATATAGAATTATTAAGGGTTCGTTTAGCAAAAGCGATGCACGATACCATTACTCAGTTAGAACCTCTGGGTATAAAACCATGGATTAAGCCTCAAGCTGGAATTTTTGTTTGGTGTCATTTGCCAAAGGGAGTTGAAGCTTCAGAAATTGCAAAATATTGTATTAATCATCAGGTTATTCTTGCGCCAGGAAACGCGTTTAGCCAAGCTTCCAATGCTGGCCAATTCATACGCTTTAATGTGACACAGTCAAATCATGACCACATTTATAAGACTCTGGCTGATGCAATTCAACAAGAGTCTTAGTTGGCAATAAGAGAAATTAAGCTTGTTTCTGTTTTTGCTGCATATATGCAAAATAACCCGGCCCAGCTGAAACCTGAACTTGTTTTGCATGTAAAGGTTCACGGCAAACCGAACATACCATGACTGGTTCAAATTTATGACCACAAGTTTTATGGCGATATTCTAAAGGTTTGCCTAAACCTTGATCCATCCATTTATCAGCCCAATTCGCCATAGACAAAATAATTGGATAAAGTTCAAAACCTTTATCAGTCAATTTATATTCAAAGCGTTCCTGACGATCAAAATAAGGGGCTTTGACTAAAATTTCATATTCAACCAAACGCTTTAAACGATCCGAAAGGACATGACGAGTGACACCTAATGACTTTTGAAAATCGTCAAAACGGCGTATTCCCATAAAAGCATTACGTAATATTAGCATCGTCCATCGATCGCCAATCACTGATAGCATACGAGCAACCGAACAAGGTTGATCACCGATGTCGTCCCATTTCATCTTTATGCGTTCCTCGATATTTCCTAGCCTAATGGCCCTATTGTTTATACCCTAAACCACTTAGCACGATTTATGCAACATTCATTATTAAAATAACTTCTTATCAAGCTTATGAAAGAATTTTCATTATAAAAAATTAAAAGTTATTATTTAAAATTGCTTAATAAATATAACTCACTCAGTTATATAGTGAGTTATATTTATCATTACTGGTTATTAATTTGAAATAAATACGCCCTTCAATATATAACCCGCTTCCAATTTTGCACTTGCCGGAATTCGGACCAGACAATTGGCTTGCATTAAATTACTGAGCATGTGTGATTGCTGTTTTGCCAGACTTTTAACTTTGAGTTGACCATTATCAAAATAGGCATGCATTCGTAAAAAACGCTCGCGTGTATCTTCTTTTAAATCGTTATCTAAAATCGCACTAAACCAATCTGGTCCTGCCGAGTTTCCCTGTAAAGTGTCAAGCAATGCTTTACCGTAAACCTGCATAGACACATAGACCGCAGCAGGATTACCGGGCAACCCCAGTAAATAACAGGGGTGATCTGATTCTGGATGAAAATATTCAGCAAAAAAGAGTGGCTTACCTGGCTTTTGTTTTACTTTCCAAAAGATTTGTTCAAAACCAACTTCAAAAGCACATGGCCGAACAAAATCATAGTCGCCTACAGAGACTCCACCTGTGGTTATAACCACATCATGGCTATCTTTTAATTGGTCGAAATATTGTGTGACCTGTGCTGCCTCATCTGCCACATGAATGAGTTCAACATCTAAACCATAATCTTCAAACCAAGCTTTTAGTAATGGTCCATTTGCATCAAAGATTTTACCTTCAGCTAGATCTTCTGCTTTTTGGGCAACTTCATCACCCGTGACTAAAACAGCGACTTTCGGCGCACGGTAAACGTCAACCGTTTGTACACCCGCCATACTTAAGGCAGCCAAGCTTCCAATATTTAAAAACTGTCCAACTTGGGCAAGCAACTGCCCGTTCTGGATTTCTTCGCCAGTAAAACGGATATCAGCTTGAGGGCGTATATGCTCCGTTAAACAAATCTCTTGAGGTGAAACAACCGATACGATTTCTTGCCTCGCTACATGCGTTGTCCCTTCAGGAATTTTGCCGCCCGTAAATATACGAATTGCTTGACCTTCACTCAAAATGTCATGACTTTCGCTTCCGGCACGAATCTCGCCAGTAACCTGAAACTTTAGAGTATTTAAATCTTCTGCATGACTACAAAGTGCGTAACCATCTACAGCACTTTGAGAGAAACTTGGCAAATTAATTTCTGAATAAATTTCTTTAGCAAGATACCTACTTAGGCTATTTTGAAGAGGTTGCTGAATTGAACCTAATTTTTTAGGTCGGTTACTAATCAGCTCAATTGCTTCATCTACGCTAATCAATCCACGTTCTGCACCACAACCAGTCATTACTCATAGCCTCCCGGATGTGGTAGATCACGGCAAACATCAAAAATATGCACTAATGCTGGCAAGATAGCAGCCATTGATTCGCTTGCTCCACCCCGGCTTCCCGGTAAAGTCACCACTAAAGAACGATCAATAAAACCAGCTACTCCACGAGACATTGCAGCATATGGCGTGCGTTTTTGTCCAAATGAACGCGCAGCTTCCATTAAGCCATCTAGCTTTCGTTCTAAAAGTGGTTCTAGCGTATCAACTGTAATGTCACGCTTACCAATTCCTGTTCCACCAACCGTCATAATGCAAGCATATGATTTGCTCAACTCAAGCACTAAGTTTTTTAAAGTATCCGCTTCATCTGGTAAAATTTGGTAATGGATTGGATCGAATCCTGCTTCGGTTAAAGTTTCAACCACAGATTTTCCGGCAGTATCGGGCTTTCTACCCGCTGCTACGGTGTCTGACAACACAATAACCGCAGCCGAAACAGGCTGACGAAGAACTCGCTTAAAGTGTGATTTACCACCTTTTTTCTTAAGCAATTTACATTGGTCCATCCAGAGTTCTTCTGGTTCACAATGTGGTTTTAACATATCGTAAATGGTTAAACCTGCGAGACTGGCAGCCGTTAAGGCCTCCATCTCTACGCCAGTTGGACCAATGGTTTCAACTACAGCAACGATCTTTACAAAATCATGTTCTAGTTCATATTCAACATCTGCCCGATAAATCGGCAGTGGATGACATAAAGGAATCAGCTCATCAGTACGTTTTGCTGCCAAAATTCCTGCAACACGTGCAGTTTTTAATGCATCACCTTTTTCCGTATTCCCTTGTCTTAATAATTCAATACAGTGCGGTGGTGCATATAAAATAGCTTGTGCTTCAGCAACACGATAACTTTCCGGCTTCATTCCTACGTTTTTCATTATTTATCCTAGTCTTGCTTATTTCAGTGTGAGTGTTCATGGCCGGCATGATGGTGATGCTTGTGTTCGTGCGGTGCATCCTTACGAATACAGCAGCCCTCTACATAATGACTCGTGCCATCTGTAAAGAACTCTTCTTTAAAAACAGGCACTTCATGTTTTACCCGCTCAACCGCTTCTTCGCATGCTTGAAAAGCTTCACGGCGGTGGGCTGCATAAGCAATTGCAATAATGGCTGTTTCACCGACATCTAGATGCCCAATCCGATGAACCACTCGCACATAAGATACCTGATACTTTTTCTCAATTTCCAGTTCAATTTCACGTATCATTTTTTCAGAAAGCGGTTTATACGAGGTATATTTCAAAGCCTTAACCGCTTTACCTTCATGGTGATTACGAACTGTACCCATAAAAATATCAATTCCACCGCATTCTGGAAAAGATTCAATAGTATCAAAAATATCTAAGCTTAAAACCTGCTCTTGAATACGTGCAAAATCTCGCATAGCTTAGCCTCCTGCAACTGGTGATAATAAAACCAAAGTACACGGTTCACTTAAGGCAGATTGTCTTGTTATAACGTTATCCTCTATCGCACATGCACATTTTTCCATGGCCTGTGTGCATTCCGGATGTAAAGTCACAATTTGATCTAAGATATCTTTCACTAAAATATCGATGGGACAAACGATCGAAAGATTTTGTGGAAGCAATTTTTCAATTGCACCAAATGATTCGATTTTAATTTGGATAGATTGCTGCATTTATCCCCCAAGCATATGCATACTGATTTTACGGGTTTGTTGATGTTGTAAGGCATGAAAGCCTTTAGCTTTATGCCAAATATAAGGATGGACCAAATTCTTTAAATTTTGGATATACATATCGTATTCTGGTGTACGTTGTTTACTTACCAGCGTTTGAAGCTGTGGCTTAATATTTAAACCCTGCGGCGCAAAGAGACAGTTATAGAGTTCACCTTGTGCCGTTAGTCGTATACGGTCACATTGATGGCAAAATGAGTGAGTAATGGTAGAAATGATGCCTAGCGCGTAACTATTGTTAAGTAGATATTGACGCGCTGGCTCATGTTGCTGCTCAATCACTTGTACTGAATAATGTGGTTGCAACGCTTGTAGAATTTCAGCTTCACTTACCACATCTTTATTTGACCAGAGTGCATCACCATCAAGTGGCATGAATTCAATAAAACGTAGCGTAATATGATTGGCGATTGACCATTTCACCATAGGTAGGATTTGATCGTCATTTTTATTTTTCATTAACACGCAGTTAATTTTAAAAGGTAACCCTGCATCTTTTACAGCTTGAATACCCTCAAGAACTGGTTCTAACTTTTTCTTAGTGAGCTCTTTAAACTGAACAGGATCTAAGCTATCTAAACTAATATTTAAATCATCTAGACCAGCATCTTTTAATTGCTGAGCGTATTTTGCAAGATAATGTCCATTGGTGGTCATTGAAATACGCTTTAAACCTAATGCTTTTAAAGCTTGTAAATCGCGAACGAAATGAACAATACCTTGACGCATTAATGGTTCACCACCCGTAATACGGATGCTTTCAATACCTTGTTGCACCATAAAACTGCAAAACTGAAAGAGCGCTTCAAAACTAAGCAAATCTTGTTTATTTAGCCATTCAGGATGTTCAGGCATGCAATACACACACTTAAAATTACAGCGATCAGTTACTGAAATACGTAACTTTCGCTTGATACGCCCATATTGATCTTGCAAAAGCATTGGCGCAGTTTCAGAGTGATATTGTTTCATTATTTGCACTCATATCGAGAACAGTTCAAATATTGCAAGCACTCATTAAGAGCAATTAAACTTTTAAAATTGCGCCTTAGTAGTGCTTTGATCTTTATTGCAAAATTTGTTCCAATTCTATTTATCATCCATAACTTTTTGGGTTGTATTTGAAATTTCGGCCGTATCGTTTTAGTTTAAACTTTAAAGCTTTACAAAATCAGTGCGGCGTCAACCTTTTATATGCCCTACTTTATTTCTAGCACTTTTCTAAACGGATGGGTACATATTTATGGTACGGTGTTTTAGATAAAGGGTCACAATGCTCACCAGAAATGAGCATGTTTAATTGTGGTCCAATAGGTTCCCCACCTTGAAAGCGCATGCCATAACCATGTGGAAGCGAAACAACTCCTTTTCGCATTCCCTCATCAAAATCTACAGTAACCTGAATTTCTCCATGTTGTGAGATACATTTGATTTGATCACCTACAGCTACACTTAAGGCTTCTGCATCTTCAGGATGAATTCTTAAAGCTCCTTCAGCATCTACTTTTCGCCATGCTGGGTCACGGTAAATTTGGTTGGCGTTATAACTACGTCGCTCACCTGATAAGAGGATAAAAGGAAATTCTTCAACGTTAACCTGATGATTTTTTAAATTTGTGAGCTCAGTTAACATCTCGGGAATAGCTAGACGTATTTTCTTATCTTTATAAGCTACCAGTTTCCAGACTTCATCATATTCATGTTGCGATAACACCATACCTGAACGTTGCTTTAATATCTGTTCAAATAGTTTGACACCTTGTGTTAACGGATTACCTTTATAACCTGCACGACTTACCGCTTTGGTGTGTAACACAGCATATTGAATAGAGAGCGGCAATAAAAAAGCAACTGAACCAGCTGAGTTTTCTAACTGCTTACCTAAAGTGCGATAGAGAATTGAAGCTGCAAAAGGAATATATTTTTTGTGTCGTGCAAAAGTGAGTCCTAATGCCGACAAATACGGTAAATAGGCTGTTTTTTTCGAGTCGACTGAAGCTATTTTTTCTAAAATTGGAAAGCGTTTTGGAATCACCTGCATAGCTTCAAGTAATCGAGTATAAATTTCGGCTTCCGGTAAAGTATTCGTTTGAGCGGTCAATACAGGATGTCTTAGGTGAAAGCCATTCTTAGGAAATTCCAAGTTAAAGCCCGTAAATTCCCATTTTTCAAACTGAGTGTGAGCCGGCAAAATGTAGTCTGCAAGTCTCGCTGTTTCTGTCATAGCAACATCAACTACCACCAATAAATCTAAGGCTTTAAATGCTTCCTCAAAAGCAGGTGTATCAGGATAAGTTAATAACGGATTACAACTATCTACAAACACAGCACGAATTCGCTTTTCCCCTGCTTTTAAAATTTCATCGGGTAAAATATTAGGCGGGAAGAACCCAGAAATGGGGAACATTTTATGGTAAACACTACGTCGATATTTAGGCTTTCTTTCATCTGTATCGCTTAAGATTGGAATAAACATAGTATGCAGATTATTGGTACCTTGCTTTCCAAAGTTTCCAGTCAGTAAGTACAGTAGTTTTTCTAAATATCCGTTTAATGTAGTATTTAAAGTATGTTGAATGCCTAAATCAATACGTATACAGCCTTTTTTCGCCTTGGCAAAATCTCGAACGACTTGGTAAATCAAATCGACTGGAACATCAGCTTTAGCAATATAGTCTTCAATCGGGACATGGCTAAATACTGTTTTTACGTCGTCAAATCCTTGCGTATGCTTCTCAATAAATGTTGCATCATAAAGCTTTTCTTTAATAATGATCGCAATCATGGCCGACATTAAAAAAGCATCAGTCCCCGGTTTTAATTGCAGATGGAAATCTGCTTGTTTGGCTGTTTCGGTAACACGCGGGTCAAACACCACCATGGTTCGGTTCGGATCTTTCTTAATATGTTTTAGCGTGTCTCGGGCGTTGGGAATGCCATGGGCCTGAAAAGGATTTGTTCCAATGAAAAGTACATAGTCTGCATGTTCAACATCTTCTGTGGTATGGCAAGCCTGACTACCGAATAGGCGGCCATTAAGCCAGAAATCACCCGTTTTTTCTTGGGCAAGTGAGTTGTAGGCATAATAACTTTTCATTGCCAACAAAAGCTGCCGACCATACGCTGCTCCAAGATGATTGCCTTGACCACCGCCCCCAACCGAAGCAAAAGCAGTTCCGCCAAAAGTATCTCTAATCTGCACTAATCGGTCAGCAATTTCTTGTATGGCAACATCCCAACTCACTTCTTGAAATGATCCATCAGGTTGACGTTTTAAAGGTGTGGTCAAACGGTCTGCGTGTTGCTGGTAATGCTGTAATCTGGCAGCTTTTTGGCAAATGTAACCTTGAGAAAAAGGATGTTCGGGATCACCTTTAATTTTGACAAACTGGTTATCTTTAATTTCGACACTTAAACCGCAGTTTCTAGAACATAAGATACATGCAGTCACATCTGTTTTACTTTGCTGAGCTGCGTCCATCATTTTTCTGGCTCCGTTTATTTTTATACATCTAGCTAGAATTAAAATAACAAGTTCCAAAATAGAACTTATATATTAGATAGTCAAGGATGCATCATTTAAAATTTGTTTATAACATCACTTTAGTTTGTAAATTGATAGAATCTAATGTTTAACTCGCGGTAAATATCTCTTTAAAAGCATTGATTTGTTTATATTGTTGGAGCTCATCCAAAGAGTTAATGCTATGAAAAAATAAGTTTTGTTTTTGAAATACGGCGACTTGTGCATGTAAAAGCTTAAAGCACTCTTTTAAACTTAATCGTTGTTTATCAATTTGCTCTCGTATCGTAATCAGGCTTTCACGCTTTAATAAGCAAAATGGGTATAAAGCATCCCCATTAATTGAAACATAGGCTGCCTGAGCTTGTTTATTTTTGCGTAGTGCGCTGTGTAATTTCGCAACGACTTGCGTAGGTATATACGTCACATCACAGGGAATACACAAAACATAATCTGCTTTTACATGTGACCATGCGCTTTTCATGCCCATAAGTGGGCCGAAAAAACCGGAAGCATCATCTTGAAAACACTTAATATCAGGCACAATACTTTGATAAATCGAATAATCACGATGACTATTTACCCAAATTTCAGATACAGAAGACTTTAGTTTTTGATGAATTTTGAGTAGTTGCGTATCGCCATCAAATTGCTGCAATAGCTTATTTAAACCATTCATACGGCGGGCTTGTCCACCCGCCAAAATGACTAAATCAGTTACGGGATATCCCTTATTCACACTTCCACCTCTTGTTGGCAAGCTTTAATCAAGCCACGAATCTCAGGTAAACATGAACCACAGTTCCCACCTGCTTTTAAACATGCAGTAACCTGTTTTTCATGGGTAATGTTTTGTGTTTTTATCACGTCGATAATTTTGTTCTTACCTACTTTAAAACAACTACAGACTAAAGGTCCGTCATTATTTGTAGCAGACATTGGCATGCCGGCCAGTAATGCTTTTCGGTGCAAGGCGCTCAAACGTTCTCGTTTAAACAGACTCGCTACCCAATCACGGTCTGGCAATAAATCTGGCGGTGCAATATATAGACTTGCAATTACAATGCCATCTTTCAAAATAACGCTATGGCTCAGTTGTGAAGAGATATCTTCTATGCTTAACCATTCAAAGGTTTCATCGGCAAATGGCAAAAAGCTTTTCAGATTCTTTTGAGTATCATGAAAAGTTTGGCGGTCTGCAAGTTCGTAACGATTAGTTTTCACCATTTTGACCTTGGTCCACCATGCACAGTGATGTAGCGATTCTTGAATATGCGAATCGTATCCTTCACGTATATAAAGCACACCTTGCCAAGTAGTATAAAACGGTTGAATCGTGACAGGTGTATGTTTGAACTCGGGCTCACCCGAAATTGCATCAACTTCTGGGTTAACGACTTTACCAATGCGAGCATCGGACGCAACTTGTTCAGTCCAGTGAATCGGCGCAAAAATTTGCCCACGACGTACTCCCGACGAGAATGTCACACGTAGTACACAACTGCCCCATTTCGAACGAACTTCTACTAAGCCTTGATCACGCACACCAAACTTTAAGGCATCACTCGGATGAATTTCGCAAAATGGTTCGGCACGGTGACTGGTCAAATTTGGCGACAAACCTGTACGCGTCATGGTGTGCCATTGGTCTCGAATACGTCCAGTGTTCAAAATGAGCGGATAATCTTCCGAAACTGCATGAACTGGATCAATGGCAACCGTCGGAATCAATTTCGCCTTGGCATTTTTATGACTAAACTGCCCTTTGCCAAACAGTTGTTGAACGGTATTAGCATCTTGGTTTTTATTCCACACTGGCCATTGAATTGGTTGCAGCGCATCGTACTCCACAGCGCTCAGATTCATTAAGCCTTTTAAGTTGAAATAACGGAACGTATCAGTTTGCTCACGTGTTTTAATGGCCGCATTATCTTGTGCTGACAAAGCCGCATGTTCATTAAAAATATCAACAGCACTAGTGAAGTCAAAACCTTTAAAGCCTAATTTTTTCGCGACTTGGCTAACAGACCACCAATCTGCTTTTGCTTCACCCGGCGCAGGTAAGAATGCGCGCTGACGTGAAATACGACGCTCAGAGTTAGTAACGGTTCCATCTTTTTCGCCCCAACCTAAAGCTGGAAGCAGAATATCGGCGTAAGCCGTAGTATCGGTATCGGCACAGATATCTGATACAACGACCAATTCACATTTCTCTAATGCACGTTTAACTTGATCGGCATCTGGTAAACTTACCACCGGATTGGTTGCCATAATCCAGATCGCTTTAATTTTTCCAGCTTCAACCGCATTAAATAAATCAACTGCTTTCAAACCAGCTTGAGTTGCAATAAATGGGCTATCCCAAAAGGTTTGCACTACTTTTTGATGCAATGGATTATCTAAGTCCATGTGCGCAGCCAGCATATTGGCTAAGCCACCGACTTCTCGACCACCCATCGCATTGGGTTGGCCTGTCATTGAAAATGGTGCGGCGCCGAGCTTACCAATTTTGCCTGTTAGTAAATGACAATTAATAATACTGTTGGCCTTATTTACGCCCTGACTTGATTGATTCACACCCATTGAAAATAGCGTGATTACTTTTTCAGTCTGTGCAAATTTTTCAAAAAACTGCTGTAATTTATCGAGTGCAATTCCCGTACGTTTTGCCACATATTCAATATCGGCTTCTGGGTGGCTGCTTGCCAAAACATCTTGCAGACCTTCGGTATAAGCCTCTACAAATGCCTGATCGGCATGACCATTTTGATATAGGTATTGGAATAGGCCATTAAATAAAGCGACATCTTGGCCCGGCAAAATCGGTAAATGTAAATCCGCTTGTTCACAAGTACTGGTAAAACGTGGGTCAATTACCACCACAAACATATCTGGATTTTGGCTTTTAGCCTGCATAATCCGCTGATACAGCACAGGATGGCACCATGCGGTATTGGAACCAACCAAAACCACCATGTCTGCATGTTCAAAATCTTCATAACTTGCAGGCACAATATCTTCACCGAAACTACGTTTGTGACCTGCCACCGCAGATGACATGCAAAGGCGTGAGTTGGTATCGATATTTGCAGAGCCTAAATAGCCTTTTACAAACTTATTCACCACATAATAGTCTTCAGTCAAAAGCTGACCTGAAACATAAAATGCAATGCTGTCACGACCATATTGATCGATACAAGATTGGAATTTATCGGCAATTTTATTGATTGCCGCATCCCATGTCGTTACCACCCGATCAGCTTTGCGCCCCATCATTGGTTGTAAAACACGTGTTTCTAACCCTAAAGTATCCGCAAGTCGGCTACCTTTAATACATAAGCGTCCAAAGTTGGAAGGATGCTCAGCATCCCCCTCTACTTGCACCACAGGTCCTTGAGGTTTTTGTTGGACGTTTACGCTAACACCACAACCTACACCACAATATGGACATGTTGTTTTAGTGTTTTTTGCAACATGATCGGAGCTATCGACTTCAACGCTTGGAATACTATTCATAACTGCTCCTTTCCCTATTTAGCCTGCATTTTTTAATGCAAAATCTCGACCAAATAGCAGTTTATTTCTAAATGAAGAAACAGGTGTTTGGTCTGCAATTAACTCTGCATACCACATGCCATCTTCAGTATCACCAAACAATACTGCACCGATTACTCGATCGCTTTGAATGATAATACGCTTATAAATCTGGCGTTTTTCATCGTTCAGGATAATGTCTTCATAATCATCTTTCGGCTCAAAATTACCAGCCGAGAATACATCGACTCCACTCACCTTTAACTGAGTGGGTACAGTAGGTGCTTTAAAGGTTAAGCTGCCGTGTTCAGCCAAATGGGTCGCGCAGATAAAGGCTTGGCCCCATAGTGGCTCAACTAAACCAAAGGTCTGTCCACGGTGTTCAATACACTCACCCACTGCGTAAATACTTGGGTCAAACGTTTGCATGGTGTCATTCACCAACACACCTCGATTGCAGCGTAGACCAGCACTTTGTGCCAAAGCAATATTTGGACGGATACCCACAGCGAACACCACAAGGTCAGCATCTAACACTGTGCCATCTTTCAAGCGTATTTGCTTCACATGACCATTTTCATCACCAATTAATGCTTCGGTATTGGCTTCGGTAATGATTTGAATGCCTTTTTGCTCAATGCTATGACGTAATAACTGGCTTGCACGACCATCAAGTTGGCGTTCCATAATACGGTCCATCAAATGCAGGACTGTGACATTCATACCACGTTGTTTTAAACCGTACGCCGCTTCTAAACCGAGTAAACCGCCACCAATCACGACTGCATTAGTTTTTGAACCACAGTATTCAATCATCGTGTTAACATCATAAATATCGCGGAAAGTTAACACCCCTTTTAGGTCAACACCTTGAACTGGTGGAATAAATGGTGCCGAACCTGTTGCCAGGATCAAACGATCATAATCAACTGTCTGGCCTTTTTCGGTGTAAACCACTTTCCGAGGACGATCAATTTTTACCGCTTTATCACCTGCAATAAATTTGATGCCTTTATCGCTATACCACTTTGGTGGGTGCAGCATAATATCTTCAATGGTTTTTTCACCCGATAAAACCGGAGACAACATAATACGGTTATAGTTACCCCATGGTTCTTCACCAATCACCGTAACTTCATAACGATCTGGTGCCATATCAAGTAAATCTTCCAGACAACGCATCCCTGCCAAACCATTACCGATCAACACCAGTTTAAGTTTGTCTTGTGATACACCTGTATTGGTAATATATGTTTTCTGCGGCACCGCATTGACCCAAACACGGCCATCAACAATTTTGCTCGGGTAAACCGCCAATTTTTGGTCTTTATCTTCTAAACAACGGCCCGTTGCCAAACTAAAATGTTGTTTATAGATTGGCGATGCAATGACACGCTCACCTTGTAAATCTCCGATAATGCCGCGGCTCATCACATTCGCGTGGCTAAACGGATCTTTATTGCTCAGCACGTAAACACGTTTTTCATGTCCTACACGGAAAATCGCAACAGCCTGTCCAGCCACGAGCGCACCCGCGCCAGTGTTTGGCGTTAAATCATCGAGCGCACACACATCAATCCATTGATCATCAGGAAGCATATTTTTGTCTTGTACAATATTCATAGAAACTCTCCTTTATGCTTCAACCATTGGAATACGGTCTTCTGAACGTTCAGCTTCAGTTAATGGGCGGATTTGACCACGTTCAGTTGTAAATTGAATGTGCGGATCAGCCTGTTCATTTGCACCTGCGTTGATATACGTTTGGAAGCGTTTGCGAACTTCAGGATTTTCCACCGCAGTACGCCATTCGTCTTGATATGTGCCAATAATGTGTTCCATACGGCGCTCTAGCTCGGCAGCCAAACCAAGTGAATCGTCCACAACTACAGATTTAAGATAATCTAAACCACCTTCCATGTTGTCGCGCCATACACTGGTACGTTGTAAACGGTCTGCTGTTTGGATGTAGAACATATAGAAACGGTCGATGTAACGGATGAGCGTTGCTTTATCAAGGTCAGATGCAAGTAACTCTGCATGACGTGGTTTCATACCACCGTTACCACAGACATAAAGGTTCCAACCTTTTTCGGTAGCGATAATACCCACGTCTTTACCTTGCGCTTCCGCACACTCACGAGTACAGCCAGACACTGCCATTTTTAATTTATGCGGTGAACGTAAACCTTTGTAGCGGTTTTCAAGTTCAATCGCTAAACCAACGGAGTTGTCTACCCCGTAACGGCACCATGTGCTACCCACACAAGATTTCACGGTACGCAATGATTTACCGTAAGCATGACCAGACTCGAAACCAGCAGCATTTAACTCTTCCCAAATGAATGGAAGCTCGTGAACTTGTGCACCGAACATGTCAACACGTTGACCGCCAGTAATTTTGGTGTACAAGTTATATTTCTTCGCAATTTGACCAATCGCGATTAAACCATCTGGAGTCACCTCACCACCTGCCATACGCGGTACAACCGAGTAAGAACCGTCTTTTTGGATGTTACCCAAATAGTAGTCATTACTGTCTTGTAAGCCTGCATGGCTTGGCTCAAGGACGAAATCGTTCCAGCAAGATGCCAAAATATTTGCTGCCGCCGGTTTACAAATATCACAACCTAAACCATGACCATGTTGATGAATCAAATCATCAAAAGTTTTGATTTCATTGACACGAACCAAGTGATACAACTCTTGACGCGAGTACGGGAAGTGTTCGCAAATGTGGTTATTTACAGTCACACCTTGACGTTGCAACTCTGACTTCAACACTTGTGTCACTAATGGTGCACAGCCACCACATGCTGTTGCTGCTTTGGTGCATTTCTTTAATGCACCTAAAGAGGTCGAACCATCGCTAATTGCTTGGCAGATGTCTGCTTTTGATACGTTGTTACATGAACAAATGGTTGCGCTGTCTGGAAGTAAATCTACACCGCTACCACCAGACTTACCTGCTGATTGTTCAAAGCCCGGCATGATCAAGCTTTCAGGTACTTCAGGTAAAGCCAGACCGTTTAACATCATTTGTAAAAGGTCGTTGTACTCTTTCGCATCGCCCACCAAAACCGCGCCCAGCAATTTGGTTTTATCTGCATTTACAACAATCTTTTTATAAACCAATGCATGCTCATCTGCATAGAAATAGCTTAATGCACCTGGAGTCATGGCATGTGCATCGCCTACAGAAGCAACATCAACACCCATCAACTTCAACTTGGTGCTCATGTCTGCACCGGTGAAGCAATGACACTCTTCATCTAAAATGTGTTTTGCTGCAATACGCGCCATGTCATAGCCCGGTGCAACCAAACCATAAATTTTATTTTGCCAAAGCGCACATTCACCAATGGCATAAATATTGTTATCTGAAGTTTGGCAATAATCATTAATGACGATACCACCACGCTCACCAATCGCCAGACCACTATTGCGTGCGAGCTCATCACGTGGACGGATCCCCGCAGAGAATAAAATGACATCTGCTTCAAGCTCGCTACCATCTGCAAATTTCATTACATGTGTAGTGCTGTTGCCACATTCGATAGATTGTGTCGCTTTTTGTGTATGAACTTTTACACCAAGGTCTTCAATTTTACGGCGTAAAACTTTACCGCCCAAATCATCAATTTGAACTGCCATTAAACGTGGCGCAAACTCAACAACATGTGTTTCTAAATCTAAATCACGTAAAGCCTTTGCAGCTTCAAGTCCAAGTAAACCACCACCAATCACTACACCTGTTTTTGCATTAAGACTCGCTGCACGAATCGCGTCTAAGTCTTCAATCGTACGGTAAACAAAGCAGTTTTCACGGTCATTACCCGGAATTGGTGGAACAAATGCATACGAACCAGTTGCCAACACCAATTTGTCATAGCTGATGACATCACCATGATTGGTTGTGACTGTTTGTGCAGCTGTATCAATTGCAGTTGCTTTTGTATTTAGACGTAAGTCAATGCCATGAGCATCAGCAAAGTCAAAACGCGCCAAAGATAAATCTTTTGCTGATTTCCCAGAGAAATATTCTGTTAAATGTACACGGTCATACGCGATACGAGGTTCTTCCGCGAGAATCGTGATTTCCAGTTCATCATCTGCTTTTTCTAAAATGGCTTCGATGAATTTGTGGCCCACCATACCATGACCAATCATTACCAATTTCATAGTGTTTCTCCTCAAATCACGTTGCTTTTAAGCTGCGTTATTGCGTTCTCAAATAGACGTTGTTTTTTTGCCTTGTGTTCTACCGAGAAGCGAATCAATCTCACAAAGTATGTAGCTGCTTGGAATCCATTTTTCCCACTCGTTAATGACACCCAATGCACAGCAAAGTCATAAAAAGAAATAAAAAAAGCGAGCCCCCTCATAGAGAAGGCTCGCATCGCTGGAACTGAAAAATTAGATAATTCAGATGTAACTTTTTTATGCAATAAAAATAAAGACATGGCCTTCACTCCGACTGAACGTAAATTCTTTGTGTGCACAGTTGCACTCACAAATTCGATCAGAACGGACATCGTTGGCCGTCTTTAAAACTTATGGTCGTCTTCGACCTGTAATTAAGTAAGCATTTTGCATGCCAATCCTTATATAAATTTAATTTAAAAATTTTTTATTTTTAATTTCATATAGATATAATTTCGCCAGCTATCTTATAAAAATAATGTCTTATTCTATTTACCCCATCGCTGTACACTTAAATGGTTAAGATAAAAATATGTCTTGCCACAAAATGAATCGTACTTTTGCACCAAGACTGACCACATTCATTCTTTAGCTTGCTGAAATGCCACTTAAACTGGATTTTTTGTTTAGTTTTGGATGGCACTAATCTTGCTTAAAACCTGATAACAAAAAACGCGTCGAATTGGCGCATTTTCTTAGCCTGATTTTCTGAACTTATGCCAAAACTCAAAATAGCCCTTATTGATGATGATCATGCGCGAGCAGACTATATAAGAAAAAGTCTGCTTGAAAATGATTTTGAAGTGGTCGCTTGCCTTACTTTGGACCATTTAAATATTTTTCGTCTCGAGCATTTACAAGCCGATGTGATCTTGCTCGATATGGATCATCCTCATCGTGACATTATTGAAAGTTGTGTGAGTAGCTATGACCTACCGACTGTCCTGTTCACTAAAAATTCAGATAAAGACACCATCAAACAAGCCATCGATGCGGGAGTAACGGCTTATATCGTAGATGGCATAGACCCTGCCCGTTTACATACCATTTTAGAAATCTCGATTGAGCAATATAAAAAACACAAAAAACTCGAAGGTGATTTAAAAGAGGCTCAAACAAAACTGGCTGATCGTAAAGATGTTGAAAAGGCCAAAGTGTTACTCATGCAACTCCACGGTCTGCCTGAAGATACAGCTTTCCAACTTCTCAGAAAAAATGCCATGAGTCACCGTATAACGATTGGAGAAATGGCACGGCGGTTACTTGATGCCCAAAAATTACTCAACAATCAACTAAAGGATGAATAAATGAGCACATTAGAAAAGACTCAATTACAACTCGGCTATATTCCTTTGCTTGATTGTCTTGCATTGCTTTGGGCAAAACAAAGAGGCTTCTTTGAGGAAGTCGGTTTAGACGTCACTTTAGTTAAAGAAGCATCTTGGGCAAGTCTTCGAGACCGTCTTGCTTTTGGTCTATTAGATGCAGCGCATTGCTTATCTGCAATGTTACCTGCGGCGGCTGTCGGCACAGATCAAATTGGCACGCCACTGCAAACATCACTCGTTTTAAGTGAAAACCGTGCTTTCATTAGCTTAAGTCAAAAACTTACTCATCAACTTACAATTCAAAAAAATGATACGGCTCAAGTAACAGCCCAAAAAGTGGCGAGCTATCTTGAACAAGGTCACTCCATTTCTTTAGCGCATGTATTTAAGCATTCTATTCACCATTATTGTTTAAGAGAGTGGCTCGCCTTAGCAAACCCTGAACTTGCACAATCTATCCAGCTTAAAACATTACCACCACCTTATATGGTAGAAGCATTAGACAAACATGTGATTGATGGTTTTTGCGTCGGAGAACCATGGAATACTCAAGGCGAGCTTTTAGGCTTAAGTAAAATGATTTGCTCAAGTCAAAACATTATTCCTCGTGTGGCTGATAAGGTTTTAGCCGTAACTCAAGAATGGGCTGAACAGCATCCACAAACACTAGTTGCACTCACCACGGCAATTATGAAAGCCCAACAAGAATTGAGTGAGTTAGACGATTTTGCTCCAATTTTAAAATTATTAGTCGAGTTTGGAATTGTGCGCTTCCATTGTTCAGAAGAAGTACATGTCGACAAATACTATATGATTCAGGATATTGTCCGTCATTTAGTAAAAGAAAGTGCACTTCCAAAAGTTGAAGACTTTTATTGGCTGCTCGAGCAAATGCAAAAATGGGATGAACTTCAACTCGACCAAGCACAAATCACAAGCTTGGGTGCTCAATGCATTAATCTTGAGGCTTATGAACAAGCTAAACATCGCTATCGTTCATAACTTTTTTACTTATTAAATCGCCATAAAAAAAAGCTGTCTTTTATGACAAAGACAGCTTGAAAGACCCATAAGACAAAATGCGAAACACGCATTACTATATTTTCTAGGCTCAACTGATCCGTTGAAAATATAGCGCTTATGGAAATGATCATATCTATCTAAGCGTATCATTTTCAGACATTTTCATATCAATAACTGCCACTTGATCAATTTCAGTTCATTATTCAAAGCATCTTAAGTCAGTCTTTAAATATTTATCTCTTCTTTAAGCCTTAAATCTACCCATGCTCAAGACAGAATAGTGATGCATCAATTACGCGGATGAGGTCATAAATTTCATTTTATTTCTTCAAAATAATTTCTCGCATCTGTCTTAATTAAATTAATTTTTTTAGCTCTAAAGTAATTTATTGCCTATGTCATTATATTTAAAAAGATTTATTTATTAATCCTTTTGTAAAACTTAAATATTACGATTCAAATAATTAGATAAAAAAAATTAGTGAAAAATCCTCTAAGTCCCTCCTGTTTTTAGTTACAAACCGCAACAATCATGGCACAAATGGTAATAATAATTAAATTAATAATCATTATCATTCACACCACATAAAAACCTGAGAAGATCTACCATGATCCATGAAAATATTCTCGACTGCATAGGTAAAACGCCACTACTACAATTATCAAGGCTATTCACGCATCAATCGATCTCAGTGATTGCGAAAATGGAATTGTTAAACCCAGGAGGAAGCATTAAAGACCGTCCGGCATTATTCATGCTACAGGAAGGTCTGAAATCTGGAGTGATTAATAAAGACAGTCATATTGTTGAAAGTTCATCAGGGAACTTAGCTATTGCGCTTGCAATGGCTTGCAAAATATATGGATTAAAATTTACTGCCGTTATTGACCCAAAAATTGCCTCAGCAAACTTACAAATGTTGAAGCTCTACAAGGCCAATATCGAGATGGTCTCTGAAAAAGACCAAAACGGCGGTTATTTAAAAACCAGAATTGACACTGTAAAACGACTCTGCCAACAGCTTCCAAATGCTGTTTGGATTAATCAGTATGCAAACCCAAATAACTGGAAAAGCCATTATTTTGGAGAAGCAGAAGAAATCCTAAATCAAATTGATCGCAAGATTGATTACCTCGTGATTGGGGCAAGTACCTCTGGCACGATTATGGGCGTATCTCGTCGCCTTAAAGAAAGATTTCCAGAATTAAAAGTAATCGCAGTCGATATCGTCGGCTCTGTGTTGTTCGGTGGTACATCTGGTCCACGCGAAATTCCCGGTATTGGTGCAAGTACAGTCCCACCGCTGCTCTCCCCCGATGAAATTGATGATGTCATTTATGTAGATGACTATGAATCGGCACTCGGTTGCAGAGAACTACTTGAACATGAAGGAATTTTTGCAGGTGGTTCGAGCGGCTCATCTATTTCAGCCATCAAAAAACTGATTCCAACCATTCCCGCTGGATCATGCGTCTTAACGCTGTTACCCGATCGCGGTGATCGTTATCTCGATCTGGTTTATGAAGATGAATGGTTCGAAATGATCAAGAAGCGGCACTTCAATCGAAACGTACGACGCCAAGAAAACCTTACTTTACAAAATGTTGTTTAACCTTCTCCTTAGGACATATTCATGAGCAATTTGGCTACCCTTCGCTACTTAAGTCAATCAGATTTATTAAATCTGGGCGCAAATCATAGTAATTCATTTATTGAAGCGATTACTGAAGGTTTAACCCTGCATGCAAATAAACAGTTTGTACAACCCTTAAAACCTTATCTTCGCTGGCAAGGTGCAGACCATATTGCAGACCGTATTATCGCAATGCCTTGTTATTTAGGCGGCAACGACCCGATTGCCGGAATCAAATGGATTGGTTCAAGACAACATAACCCTAAAAAATTCAATATTCCGCGTGCCAGCGCACTGATTGTTTTAAATGACTCAGAAACAAATTATCCAGTTGCGGTGATGGAAGGCAGCCTCATCAGTGCCATGCGAACTGCTGCAATTACCGGTGTTTCTATTAAGTATTTAGCAAAAAAAGACTTTTCAGACATTACCGTGATTGGCTGCGGACCGATTGCTCAAATGCAAATTAAGACTGTGCTTGAACAATATGCTCAAGTGAAAAAAATCCATTTATTTGATGTGAACCCTGAAGCAGCTGAAAAACTCAAAGCAATGTTCTTATCGGAATATCCACATCTAGAAATTGAAATTCATGACAGTGCTAAGTCTGCCATTCAACAAGCCGATGTCCTCATTACCTGCACAGTTTCAGATAAACCTTACATTCCATTTGAGTGGCTTAAAAAAGGCTGCTTTGTTTCAAACATTTCAATTATGGATATCGAGCCCGAAGTCTTCTTAAAAGTTGACAAAGTGATTGTAGATGACTGGGACCAATCAAACCGAGAAAAGAAAGTCATCAACGTGCTGGTTGAAGATGGCTTATTCAGCCGTGAAAAACTACATGCTGAACTTGGCGACATCATTATTGGTCATAAAAACGGCCGCGAACACGAAGATGAAATCATTTTGCTCAACCCAATGGGCATGGCGATTGACGATATTGTCTGCGCTAAATGGTTCTTCAATGCTGCACAAGAACAAAACGTTGGCACGGTTCTACCGCTTTTATAAGAATAGGAATAATTAAAATGTTAGATCGGATTTACACAGCACAACTACAAAAAACGATAGATGCACTCTACATGGAGAATTATGGAGATTTTAAAGATCATATTTCCTATAAAAAGCCTTATCTGGCAATTACTCTCAATGATGAGTTGGAACTCTATTTCAGCTGTTTAAAAGTAGATGGTGTAAATCCTTTCTATGTTACCCAACCCGAAGTTTTGCTTCATAACCTCTTAAGTAATACAACTTCTAAAATTTCGATCTCTGAAGTTTTTAACTATTTAACTAAAGCAACTTGGTGGCCTTCACCACACCATCAAAAAGCGATTAATTATTGGCTAGATAACTTAGTAACGGCTGAAAAAATTCCTCAAATTTTACAGTCAGCCCTTTCATTTTCTTCACCTTTAATTACGAGTGAACTGCTATCGCTGGTAGCTGATCGTCCATTTCATCCATTCGCTCATTCAAAAGGTGAACTTACACCACTCACAACTCAAAAAGAAATTGAGGTGTACTGGTGGGCATTTAAGAAAGATGACGTGATCAATAATATGGAGTCGATTCCTCATAAAGAGCTTCTGTTAACAGAAGTTGAGGAAAGTCTTATTGCTGACAAAATGGCTGAGCTTTCAGATGATTACTTAGCCCTACCTTTGTTAAAGACTCAACACCGCTATTTAAAACTTGAAGAAAATAAGTACGACGGTATTGACCTAAACCATGTCACCAGAATTGGTTTACCGACTTCTTCTTTAAGAACGCTTATTCACAATGCAAACCCTACTTTGCATTTAAAACTCTCAACAAATGCCAAGACATTAGGTGCAATCCGCTCTATGCCAGGCCGTTATTTAATGAATGGGCATACGGCTTACGATTTTTTAAATGAAGTCATTAATCAAACTGCTTTAATCAAAAATCGCCTCTTTTTGAGTAATGAAACGCATTGGTGGGTGCTGGGTAAACAAGAGCCGATTGTAAAAAATTTAGGGGTGATTGGCTGCCAAGTCAGACATTTACCTGACTTTTGCCGAGACAAAAATGTCACGCCAATCACTATGTCAGCTTTAAGCTGTACCTATGTCGACCCATGGGAAGCTTTAGGCGTTGAAGGTGACAAATGGTCATTACTAAAAGACTTAAGTGTTCATTTTATTCAAACATTCTTAACGCTTTGGGCAAAAGGAATCATGCCTGAATGCCACGGGCAAAACACCATGGTGTGTTATGAAAATAATAAGTTGAAATGCTTTATTTTGCGTGACCACGACACCTTAAGAATATGTACCACAGCCATTGAAGAAAATGGTTTTACACCTCCGGTTTATACCATCGATACCAGCACGCCGAACAATCTTATCTTTAGTAAAAATGAAGACTTATTTAATTACTTCATTACTTTAGGGATTCAAATTAACCTCTACCCAATTGCTTTAGCCACCTTGAAATATACGGATCGTACAGAAAGCGATTTTTGGGAGATGGTTCAAGACATTATTCAAGATTTTGTAGAAACCCAACCCATTTCAGAGCGAACAAAATCGCAAATTCAAACCTATCTTTTCGACAATAGGACTTGGCCATTCAAACAGTTACTTACGCCTTTACTTGCGCAAGAAAGCGACTCTACAGGCATGCCAAGTAAAATCGGAAATACGCCAAACCCTTATCACAGCTTATCTGTTTCTAGCTATGAGACCATGGATATCTAAATCATGCGCTCATCTCGCCTAGATCATTTTATTATTTTGCTCTGTCAGTTTTTTTCCACTTTTGGGCTCATGGTACTTATTCCGATCATGCCGCTCTATATGGAAAAACTGACGGCGCATATGAGTGCTCCCACTATCTGGGCAGGTTTGGCACTCGCGGCTCCGGCTATTGGCAGTTTATTTACCGCACCGATTGTGGGTCACCTATCCGACACATTCGGCCATAAAAAAGCCTTGTTACTTTCTCTGGCTGGTTTCTGTATTTCAATACTGCTCATGGCGAGCGCCCAGCATTTATACCTGTTTATTTTCGCGCGAATTTTACTCGGTTTTTGCGGTCTTTCCGTGATTTTAAATGCCTATGTTTCATATCTTTCTAATGAACAACAACGTGGCTCCGCTTTGGGGCAATTACAAAGTAGTGTTGCGCTAGCTTGCCTATGTGGTCCCGTGCTCGGCGGGATATTTATGGATCAATGGCGGGTTGAAATATTACTCAACGCGACAGCATTTGTTGTGATGACACTCATTGTGATTGCGTCATTTGTATTAACCAATCCCGTTAAAACCGAAACCACAAAAACCGAAGAGAAATCTAAGCTTCCAGCTTTCTTTGATAGAACGATTTTTTCATGGTTAAGCGCCGGCATTTTGGTTCAAGCGGGCGGCTTTGGTTTGGTGTCATGCTTTGTTTTATACATTAGTGAAATAAGCCAAAGCACTCATTCATTGTTATCTGCTGCGAGTTTAACGGGCACCATTCATGCGCTTTCATGGGGAGCAGCATTTATTGCTGCAACCTATTGGGGAAAAAGAAATGATGATAAAGGAGATTCTTTTAATAACTTCATTTACGCATCCTTAATTTGCGGCATCACGATTTTCGCATTGATCTGGGTTTCTAATCTCTGGCTGATTCTTGTATTACGACTCATACAAGGCTTCTGCTTTGCAGCCCTTATTCCTTCGATCTTACACACCATTTCTCTAAAAGCTGGCGCTCAAAGCCAAGGAAAAGTGATTGGTATTTCTAACAGTGCCTTTGTCTTAGGACAACTTATTGGCCCAATCACGATCACGCTCACCTACTCATTTTTCAATATTACCGCGGCATTAATCTGCACCTCACTATTTTTTATAGGTGCGGGATTAGTGGTGATTTTGAACAGATTCTTAATGGATACAATTTTAGAAGAGGCACAAGAATGAACTCAATTATTACAACAGATGCATGGTCTTATAAACTTTTCGAACAGTACCTAAATACTTTCTTTCGTGAACTTAAAGTGAATCTTGAAGAATGCATTATTCCCTCTCAAGACTCTCCTTTATTTACACTGTATGCGGAGCAATCAGCCACACTGTATTTTGCTTATACATTTAATGCATCTAACACAACTGTTTATGGCGCAGTTCAGCATCTTTCAACTACGGGTTATCACAGATATCAACGTGGTTTTGTTCTGCAAAACTTAAACGACAATAGATTTGACTCACTCACTGACCCTAAACAGTTAGTGAAGCTGATTACAGATGAGTTGAATAGTCTATTTAAAGATAAAAACCAAAATAAAAACCTGTACTCTGATATTGCCAATAGTATCGAGAACACAAAATTCTTTTTAGAAAACAAGCCATCTCAAACAGCAACTAAAGCGTTAAGCGGTTTTCAGGCAACTGAACAAGGCATGTTATATGGGCACCCTTTTCATGTGACTTCTAAAGCCAATTTAGGTTTTTCTAAAGAGGACATGAAAAAGTATAGCCCTGAGTTAGGCGCAAGTTTCCAACTCCATTACTTCGCGGTTCATTCTTCTTTAATCCAAAAGCTCGTAAGTGAAGAACAGCCCTCTCACCGTATTGAAGATGAAGTTTTAGAAGCAGCAAAAGATCATTTGCGAGAGAACTTCACAAACTATGAGCTCATGCCAACCCACCCTTGGCAAGCCAATTTCTTACGTCAACATCCATCTTTAAAGAAACATTTAGATAGCCAAGACGTGATCTATCTGGGAGCGTTAGGTCAAACGGTATGGCCGACCTCATCTGTTCGCACGGTGTGGTTACCTCAATCGAACCTATTCTTAAAACTCTCTATTGATGTGCGAATTACCAGTTTCATTCGTAATAACCCAATGGATGAGATGGAACGCGCGATTGATGCGAGCAAAATTATTATTAATCACAAGATTAATGAGCAATATCCTGACCTTGTAATTCTGCCGGAGTTAGAGGCAAAAACAGTCAAAATTCCAGAGTTAGAAAGTTCATTTGGCATTATTTATAGAGCAGGTCTTACGCCAGAGGTATTAGATAACACCCGAATGCTCGGCGGCTTGGTTGAAGAAAACGAAAACCATGAAATTCCTCTATTAAGCTTTATTCAGCAAGCGGCACCGAATCAAAACTTACAATCGAAAGACGCGAAAGACTTCATTACTTTCTGGTGGAAACAGTACGTTAAGGTTTCGCTTATTCCATTAATTGAGTTGTTTGCAAATAAAGGCATTAGCGTAGAAGCACACATGCAAAATAGTTTAATGGAATTTAAAAATGGCTATCCCCATCGCCTTATTCTTCGAGACATGGAAGGCATTAGCATTGTTCCAGAAATGATAGAAGATGACTCATCTATTTCTGAAGATAGTACGGTTTGGTTCTCTCAGAAAGATGCATGGATCTTTTTAAAATACTACCTCGTAATTAATCACATTGCTCATCTCATCAGTGCAATTGCGCGAGTTACCGTGATTGAAGAATCTGAACTTTGGCAAGCAACACGTCTTACGCTCACACAAAAAAAATTTACCACCAAAGGTCAGCAATATCGCGATTTATTAATTAATTCACTCACATTACCAATTAAGGCAAATATGTTAAATACGCTCTACCACAGTGGTGGCAATCCAATCTGGATTGAAGTTGAAAACCCTATTTATAAATATCGCGGCGCAGAAGCGCTTTGCCCTCTTCAACCAACACAACAAACCAATTATAAAACCCTCGCGGAAAATCGCGTGATAGGCCAATTATTAGAAGCACTCATTTTTGAAAATACTTTTAAATACGAGTTTTCTAAAGGTCAGATCAAGTTTTATATTTCCGATACCGTTTTTTATACTTGCTCGGCTAAACGACACTTTAGTTTTAAACGAATTAAGTTAGATCCTTTAAGCTTAATTCGTTCTGATATTACGTTAGACACTGAAACTCGCCCTAACCTAAAAACGCTACTTACCGATCTAAGAAATATTATTGAAGCTGACCCAGTTAAATGGCAAAACTTTAATGATGAACTCAATTTAACATACGTTAAACATGCGCAAACTTTGAGCCAAGCCCCTGCTCAACCTTTAAGAACCTTGCCTTACCTAGAACAAGAAGCACGGATTACCAATGCACATTTATATCATCCGAGTTTTAAGTCTCGTATCGGCTTCGATTTAAAAGAAAATCAAAAATATGCACCCGAGCTTTCTGAAGGTTTTACGGTTAAATGGGTAGCGACTCACAACAGCTTATGCAAACTGGTTTTAAGTGAAACCATTAACTTAGAGCAGCTTTATAAGCAGCATTTTTCAGAAAAAGATCTACAAACTATTAATGATCAATTGAAAGAGCAAAATGTAGATTTTAAAGATTATATCCTGACCCCAATTCATCCATGGCAGTGGGATAAAATTATTGAATTATATTATCAAGATGCGATTAGCAACCAACTGATCATCCCGTTAGATATTGAAGGTCCGACTTACTTACCGCAACAGTCGATTCGGACCTTATCGAACATTAGTGATATATCAGCGCTTTCTCTCAAGTTGGCAATGAACTTGGTCAATACTTCTACCTCTCGTGTATTGGCACCACATACTGTTCAAAATGCAGCCAAAATGAGTGACTGGCTTTATAACATTGTTGAACAAGACCATATTTTAGAAAAACAGCGTAAGCCTGTTATTTTAAGAGAGATTGGCGGTCTTTCAGTTAACCAGCAAATTGCGCTACCTGTTCAATACGGCGCACTCGCCTGCATTTGGCGCGAAAGTATTTACAGCTACTTAAAAGAAGGCGAATCAGCAACACCAGTAACGGGTCTAATGCAAGTTGATACGGACCAAAAACCACTAATCGATGAGTGGATTCAAGAGTACGGTATTGAGTTCTGGTTAGAAAAATTACTTACCAACGCTTATTTACCTATCATGCATATTTTATGGTGCCACGGTCTGGCTTTAGAGTCACATGCACAAAACATGGTACTGATTCATAAAAATGGTCTACCAATTAAAGCTGCATTGAAAGATTTCCACGATGGTATCCGTTTTAGCCGTCATCTTTTACGTGAGCCAGAGCTTTTACCTAACTTGCAAGATGCGCCAAAAGAACATGCCAAGATTAACCCAAACTCATTCTTGGAAACCCACTCTCCAAATGAGTTAAGAGACTTTACCCAAGATGCGCTTTGGTTTGTAAATCTCGCAGAGTTAGCGATTTTCTTAAATGAACATTATGACTTCGATGAAATCAAATTCTGGACCATGTTAAGAAGCATTATTAATCAGCATAAAGAAGCTCACCCAGAGTTTGCTGAGCGATATGAATTATTTAACTTTACAGATGACACCATCGATATTGAACAACTCGCAAGCCGCCGATTCCTTCCGGAAATTCGCTTAAGAGTACAAACCACACCAAACCCGCTCAGTCTCATTAAGGAAATTGAATATGAATAAGTATTCGATTTCTTTTAAGAAACGAATAGCAAATGGAGAGATGCTCTACGGAATATTTTGTTCCGTAGCTTCTCCGATTAATGTCGAGCAACTAGCACTTGCGGGCTATGACTTTATTATTATCGACTTGGAACATACTTTATTTAGTACCTCTCAAGTCGAGACCATGATTTTAGCCGCTAGAACCATGAATCTTGATGTCTTTGTGAGGGTACCGTTAAACGCCAACCATTTAGTTCTACCTCTGCTTGATGCAGGGGTAACGGGTATTGTGTTTCCACGTATTGAAAATGCTCAGCAAGCTCAAGAGGCCGTGAACTATTGCCACTATATGCCGCTTGGTCAAAGAGGATTGAATTCGACAAGGTTAAATCGATACGGCATGGACGATTTAGCGAGTTTTGCTCAACACGCAGCAAGCGAAACGGTTGTCATTGCTATGATTGAAAGCTTGGAAGGATTAGAACAGCTTGATGAAATTTTAAAAGTTGAAGGTATTGATATTATTCTGGAAGGTGCTGCCGACCTTTCTCAATCTATGGGAATGCCGTGGCAAACCAGCCATCCAAAGGTCAAAGAAAAAGTTCAAGAGATGTATGCAAAGATTAAAAACAGCCAAAAGCATTTCTGTGCTATTCCCCGACAACCTGAAGATATTGCTGCTTGGAAACAACAGTCTGTTCAGCTTTTTGTACTTGGAGATGATCGAAGCATTATTCGCCGTGCCCATCAAAATCACCTAAATGCGTTTAAAGAAATTTAATCACTATTCAATTTTCTGGGGGAATAAACACTTATCCCCCTAATTAATTGAATAAATTTCAAATATATTATTTTAAAGTAATGAACAATATTGTTAATTACAATGATTCTCATTTATAATTCGCTCAATTTAAAATCACTCTCAGGGCGAGACAATGAGAAATAAGATAAAAAGTAATAAGCTTTTTACGAGGAAGTCTGAAGTTAAAAATATCATTCCACTTCTTTCACTTAGTGGGGCCATCATTCTTTCCAATTCAGCTTTTGCTGCTTCACCTGCTGAAACCACAGAAACAGAAAAGAAACCTGAAGCTCTCCCGACAATTACAATTACTGCTTCACGCGCAGATGAACTCTCTACCTCTGCCAAACAAGTCACCAAGCTAGATGAGAAACAAATTGAACTTTTAAGAAATGGTTCATCTGGAAGTATTGCAACTGTTTTAGCAAAAGCCGTACCGGGTTTGTCCGATTCAAGCCGCACCATTACCGATTACGGTCAAACCTTACGTGGTCGTAATGCCCTCATCTTAGTCGATGGCGTGCCGATGAACCTTACACGTGACACATCACGCGGACTTTCAGCAATTGATCCTGAAAGTATTGCAAATATTGAAGTGATTCGCGGCAGTAACGCAATTTATGGTGGCGGTGCTGCGGGCGGTATTATTTCAATTACTACAAAAGCTGCGGGCGGTGAACCTACAGCTAAAACCGTGGTTGGGCTTCAAACACCTTTAACAAATTTCCGTTCTAATGCTTTAAGTGGCGATATTCACCAATATTTCACAGGTAGCTTTAATGCCTTTGATTACGCGTTCGACTTTGGTTATCAACGTATTGGTAGCCCGTACGATGCAAGTGGTGACCGTGTTGCACCAGAACCAAGTCAGGGTGATTTATATGACTCCGATGGCTACAGCGTAGGCGGTAAGCTTGGTTACCATATTGATGACAACCAATATCTACAATTCGCTGCAAATTACTATAATGCTGAGCAAGATTCAGACTATGCATCTGATCCAAGTGTTAAGAATGCCGCTGCTGGAACTGTACCAGCAAAAGCAATTAAAGGCTTAAAGCTTAAAGACCAAAATAAGAATGAAAACCAGATATACAATTTGACTTACAACCATAAAGATTTTTTTGGCAATAAGGTTGATGCTCAAATTTATTACCGCGACTTCTTTACACGTTTTTCACCGTTTGATGCGCGTGGAAATGCGAATCGTGGTAAGCAAGTCGATCAGATTTATCAAGAAAATAACGTACTCGGTAGCCGTTTAACTGTGACCACACCACTTGAATTTTTAGGTGATACATCATTGGTTTGGGGTGGTGACTTTAGCCGCGAAAAAAGCGAAATGCCTTTAGATATTTTCGATCCTGACATTTATGATCAATCTGGTGGCTTAGAGTTTGTAAAAATTGGCAAACTTATTTATTTACCTGAACTCACCACGCAAAGTATAGGTGGTTTTATACAGTTAAAACACCGCTTTAATGACCAATGGTCAGCAGAAGCTGGTACGCGTTATGAAGACAGCTATGCCCAAATTGATAGCTTTGTTCCTTTATCACAATTAGGTAAGCCCAACCCTTACACCGTTGAGGGCGGAAAAGTGAAAGCTGATGCATGGTTGTACAATGCTAACGTGACTTTCTCTCCAAATGACCAACACTCGATTTATGCATCTTTTAACCAAGGTTTCCAATTACCTGATGTTGGTTTGATTATTCGTAATGCTGGTGAAGGTTTTAACCTTGGTTCGTCATTCTTAGAACCCGTAAAAGTAGATAACTACGAGTTAGGCTGGAAAGGAAACTTCAACAATTTCTCTTCAAGTTTAGCGGTCTTCCACTCCACTTCCGACCTAGGTGCTGTGCAATCGTTCAACAATGGTTTAGTACTCGCTAGAACCAAAGAAAAAGTCACTGGTGTTGAAGCAACTTTTGATTATCTTGATGATGCCAATGTTTGGGGAACTGGTGGTAGTGTTACGTGGATGAAAGGTCGTGAAAAGCCGCAAAACGGTGCTGAACAAGACATGACAGGTTTCCGTATTCCACCATTAAAACTCACAGGTTATATTTCTTATAGTCCAACGGAAACTTGGACAAATCGTCTACAAGCCACTTACTTTGGTTCAGAAGATTACCGCTTAAATGGCAAAAATAGTTTTGGTCGCTATGATGTAAAATCTTATACAACAGCAGATTTAATCAGTAGCTTTGCGCTTAACAAAAAAGACACTGTGACGATTGGTTTAGAGAACATGTTTAACCGCAAGTATTATCCTCTCTATAGCCAATTATTACGAACTAGCGATAACACTAGCCATTTAGTGGCAAATGGTGCAACGCTTAAAGTAACTTATAGTCATAAGTGGTAATTAAAAACTGACGTTGAATGTGTCATAAAAAAAGGAGATCGATGCGATCTCCTTTTTTATTAAAAATATTAAAACCTTATCTATTTTTTCCATGGTTAACCTAAGTTAAACCCACAGAACTACCCTAGCATTCTGCTAAAATTTTTGTTAACTTGATTTTGTTACATATTCAAAATCCAACTTTTCATTTCACACTCCACATCGCTGTGTTTATGAAAACCCATACAAATATGTAGCTTTACCAATATTTTTAATGGGGCGAATCATAATGGAAATCTCACACCGCGAAATTTATGCGCTTGTAGACATTAATAACTGTTATGTCAGTTGTGAGCGACTATTTAACCCAAAACTTATTGGCGTGCCAGTTGTCGTGCTTTCTAATAATGATGGATGTGTTGTATCACGCAGTGAAGAAGCAAAAAACATGGGTATCAAAATGGCAATCCCATGGTACCAAATTGAAGAAGAAGCTCTCCAAGCAGGCGTACATGTCTATTCAAGCAACTACACTTTGTATGCTGAAATGTCGCGTCGCTTTTTTTCAGTTCTTGGTGAATTTTTCTCGCCCGATGATTTAGAAGCTTATTCTATTGATGAATGCTTTATCCGTCTAACCCCTTATCTTCAATCTCTAGATATTCATTCTCATTGTGCCAAAGCAGTAGAAATCCTAGAAAAATGGTTAAGCTTACCTTGCTGTATTGGCATCGGATATTCAAAAACTCAGGCCAAGTTAGCCAATCACTATGCTAAAAAAATTAAAAGCTTTAATAGAATTTGTAATTTTACTACCTTAGATCCCCTGCTTCTTGAAGACCTCATGCAACAAACTTCCGTCAAAGAAGTGTGGGGAATTGGCTACCAATTGGTCAAACAATTACGAAGCTATGAAATTTATTCATGCCTAGACTTAACTTTTGCCAATGAGCATCATCTAGCAAAAGCTTTTTCTGTGGTTATGGCGCGTACCATTCGTGAGCTAAAAGGCCAATCCTGTATTCAACTTGACGATCCTGCTATCGTCACAAAACGAATTTTGGCATCACGTAGTTTCGCTCAAGCTTTATCCAGTATTGAAATTATTAAGCAAGCGCTTATTTTTCATCTTAACCGAGCTCATCGCCGCTTAATGAAACAAGAACAGCTGTGCGCCTGCGTTCAAGTCATGCTTTATGAAAAAACAGATAAACCACCTTATAAAAAAGCATCTTCTCAGGCGATAGGCTTAAATTATGCAACAGATGATTTATGCATATTAACAAAAGCAGCTATGCAACAAATTGATGTTTTATATAAAGAAAATAAAAAATACATTAAAATTGGAGTCTTATTTTGTGGTTTGCATCCCCGTCAACATCACATTGATGATTTATGGCAACCTCTTGAGTTGATTCAGCAAAGACAACAATTAATGCAAACACTCAGCACAGTTCGTAACCGATTTGGCAGTCACTATTTACAAGTCGGTTATCATTCCCGTAATCCATCTTGGCATATGAAACAATGCCACCGTTCAAAAAATTATCTAACTCGATGGAATGAGCTATTAGTGATTGGAGAGAACTCTATAGCCGTTACACAAAATACATGAACTGTTTTTGTCAATTCGGTTTAAAATAAGCTCCATTAAATTACTTGAAATTTTGTCATTTTTTAACATTGCTAAATCATCGCAAAATTTACAATATATAAGCCGAATTTGGTGTACCCTTTCTGCGACAATAAAAACAAATTATAAAAAATTTGTAGAAACATATGCCATAATAAGCAAACTTTGCAGACATCTTGCAAAGAATATTTGCAACTTTAGAGCTGGAGCAATCTGAATGAGTTCGACCATTTTGGTGATTCATGGACCGAATTTGAATTTGCTGGGAAAACGCGAACCAGAGGTATATGGTCATCTTACCTTAGATGATATTAACCAACAACTTATTAACCAAGCTCAACAAGCTTCAATCACATTAGATACTTTTCAAAGCAACTGGGAAGGTGCCATTGTTGATCGTATTCATCAAGCACAAACTGAAGGCGTAGAACTTATTATTATCAACCCTGCAGCCCTCACCCATACTTCTGTTGCTCTACGTGATGCTCTTCTTGGCGTTGCGATTCCATTCATCGAAGTACATTTGTCGAATGTCCATGCAAGAGAGGCGTTCAGACATCATTCTTATTTATCTGATAAAGCAATTGGCGTGATTTGTGGTTTAGGTGCAAAAGGCTATCGTTTTGCACTCGATTACGCTATTGAAAAAATTCAACCATCTAACCCAAACTAGTTTAGGAATAGTCGCCCATGGATATCCGCAAAATTAAGAAACTCATCGATTTAATGATTGAGTCTGACTTGCAAGCGATCGAAGTTAAAGAAGGTGATCAATCAATCGCTTTAACTCGTCGCAATCCTGTCGTTGCTGCGGCTGGTGTAGCACTTCCGGCTGCTCCTGTTGCAGAAGCACCAGTTGCAAAAACACCGCGTGGAGCAGTTGAAACTTCTCCAATGGTTGGCGTGTTCTACGCTGCTCCAAGCCCAGGTGAAGCACCATTTGTTAAAGTAGGCCAAACAGTATCTGCTGGTGAAACTTTGGGTATTATTGAAGCAATGAAAATCATGAACCCAATTGAAGCAACTCAAAGTGGCGTGATTGAAGAAATTTTAGTGAAAAATGGTGAAGTTATCCAATTCGGTCAACCTTTATTCCGTTATCGCGCGTAATTACCCCGGGGACGTCTATGTTGCAAAAAGTTTTAATTGCAAACCGTGGTGAAATCGCTTTACGTATTACCCGGGCTTGTAAAACATTAGGAATCAAGACTGTTGGTATCTATTCAGATGCCGATAAGGATTTGATGCATTTACGTTTTGTTGATGAAGCAGTATGTATTGGTCCGGGCGCAAGTAGTGATAGCTATTTAAATATCCCGGCAATTATTACTGCTGCAGAAATTACCGGTGCTGATGCTATTCACCCGGGTTATGGTTTCCTTTCAGAAAATGCTGAGTTTGCTGAAATTGTAGAAAGCTCAGGCTTCACTTTTATTGGTCCACGTCCAGAACATATTCGCCTTATGGGAAATAAAGTTTCTGCGATTGTTGCCATGAAAAAAGCAGGCGTACCTACTGTACCAGGTTGCGACCATGCGGTAACCATCCACAATGCCTTGGCAGAAGCGAAAGAAATCGGCTTTCCGCTTATCGTTAAAGCCGCTTCTGGCGGTGGTGGACGTGGTATGCGTATTGTTGAGCGGGTAGATACACTCCTTGAATCTGTTCAAGCAGCTCAGCGCGATGCAGAAATGTGGTTCGGTGATGATACAGTTTACATGGAGCGCTTCTTGCAGAAACCTCGCCATGTCGAAGTTCAAGTTCTTGGTGATGGTAATGGTCATGCAATTCATTTATATGACCGCGACTGTTCATTACAACGTCGTCATCAAAAAGTACTAGAAGAAGCACCTGCACCAAACTTACCAGAGCAAGCTCGAGCTGATATCTTAGAAGCTTGTGTTCATGCATGTCAGTTGATGCAGTATCGTGGTGCGGGTACGTTTGAATTCTTATTTGAAGATGGTGAATTCTTCTTTATTGAAATGAATACCCGTGTTCAAGTAGAGCACCCTGTAACTGAAATGGTTACTGGTGTTGATATTATTGAACAACAGTTACGTATTGCAGGCGGTCTAGGACTAGAGCTTCAACAAGAAGATATCAAAGTTCAAGGACATGCAATTGAATGCCGTATCAATGCAGAAGATCCAACCACGTTCTTACCTTCACCAGGTAAAATCGAAAGCTTCTATGCGCCAGGCGGTGCTGGTATTCGTTTAGATTCTCATATCTACCCAGAATACAGCATTCCACCTTACTATGACTCTATGATTGCTAAATTGATTTCTCATGGTAAAGACCGTGAAACTTCAATTGCTCGTATGCGTCAAGCATTAGATGAAATGATCCTTACAGGAATTAAAACAAATATTCCTCTGCATAAAGATCTTATTTTGCAAGATAAGAGCTTCTGCTCTCAAGCAATGGATATCCATTACCTTGAAAAACACTTGTTAAAGCAAGTTGAAGAAAAGAAAGCTGAAACTGCATAATAAAAAAGCCTCTTATTTTTAAGAGGCTTTTTTTATATCTATAATTTTATGGTAACACTCTACGCAAAGTCGCAAAGCACTGCTCACCTTTAGCTGTCGAGCAAAAATTGATTGTATGGTCGTTTTTCCATTGTACAAAATATTGTGATACATCACCTGTTTGGTCTTGTTTCTGACCAGAACAATCTACTTTATTATTATCAAATTTAATTTGCATCACTAAAGCAGCTAGCTGTTCTTTAGGATCATCAGATGGTTGATATTCATAGATACCATAAGACCATTCCTGACCACTTTTGATCACTACATCATTACTACTACGAAAGTTATAATATTCTACACATTTTTTATTATTTGGAATTTCCATTCCCCATAATCCCATAATTTCAGGTCGCGTAACAATACGTATAGCATTAGGATTACTTGCAGTCCGAACTGGTTGTTCGACTGGCTTCTCTGTTACTGTTTCTGCCACAGCTAAACCAGAACAAGCCCACAATAATCCAATAATATAAATATTTTTCATAGATTTATTAATCATTAAACGCATGGAGTTAAGTTAGCATATTTTTTTAGAAAATCATTGCTCCATAACCATATAAAAACAATATTTTTCAACCGTAACAAGTGACTATATCTCATCAAACAATTTTTATATTTATTTGCTTTTTTCAATACCAATTTATTGATGCGTAACGCCAACTTATGCTGAAGTATCAATTCGTTTAGGAAGCCACATTACAAAGGCTAAGCCTAATAGCACAACTAAACTTGCACACATAAAGATGACTTCACCAGAAAGAGTTTTCCAAAAATGCCCAGCTAAAATACTACCAAAAGCTACCCCTAATCCCCACATCGTGCTGTAAAGTGCTTGCCCACGCCCCTGTTGTCCCGCAGAGAAATTTTGAAAAATAACCCGCATAGCAATTAAATGAAATAAACCGAAACTAAAAGCATGCAAACACTGTGCAAAAAGTTGACCCATAAACTGATGTGAAAATACTGCAACTAACATCCAGCGTATGCTCGTTAATATGAGGCACACAATCACTAGAATACGCCATGAGAAATGCTGAAAAACTTTTGCAGCTATTGAAAACATAAAAATCTCAGCAAAAACTCCCATAGCCCATAAGAAGCCAATTTGTGTGGTACTAAAACTTAAAGATTTCAGAAAATTACTATAAAAACTATAAAAAGGGGCGTGTGAAAAAAGTAGAATAAATTCAATTGCAAAAAAAGCAGCCACTGTTGGCCGCTTAAGAACAGGAAGCAAAGGCTCTAAATGTTTTTGCGAGCTAGGCGCACTATCAGGTTCGCGGATGGTGAAAGACCAGATGAATGCCAGTGAAGCAATAATTAATAATAAAATTGGAAGCATTGAAATAGGCACTATTTCTAAAATTGCTCCAATAGTGAATACCCCAACAATAAACCCGACAGATCCCCACTTACGAATTTTGCCGTAAAGTTTGGCTTTTTGATCACCCAACCAAAATAAAGTTACCCCTTCAAATTGAGCTAATATCGCATTTTGGAAAAAGCTAAAAATAAGCATAAGCAAAGCAACTGATTGAAAAGTATTTGGAACTATAAAAATAGCCAACCATATACACGACTCCATCCAAGTTGCCAGCCGAACAAGTAACATTCGCTTACCAGTTTTATCGGCAATCCACCCCCAAACTAAAGGTGCAAAAAAACGCGTTACAATAGCAATTGATGATAAGACACCAATTTCTTGATAATTAAATCCTTGATCTTGTAGATATAAATTCCAATAAGGCATGAATGTACCCACAATGGAATAGTAGAAAAAGTAGAATCCGCCAAGTCTAGTTTGGATTGTAAGTGGTTGGAACAAGTTGTAAACCTTAGTATTTTCAATAGGTTAAAATTCGAGATAATTATATATTCAAAACATCCCAACCCTACAATTTTAACACTTTGTTTTCCAATACAAATAACTAAATTATTAATAAGCAACTTTTCCTCTAAAAGCTTTTTTATTGATAAGAAAGAATAAATAAAGCAAAGATAACTGTAATTTAATTTGTACAATCTGTTAACTTATGTAAAAATACATTTAATATTCATAAGGTATATATTTATCAGATGTTTTTTCTTATTTTTTTAATTTGTCTTTTTCTGTTTTTACTCATCCTAAAACAACATTACCGTTAACCGTTCTTTTGCGAGCCTCTTTTTATTACAAGTTCATCTACTGCTTTTAAATCAAAACAATTAAAATCAAGTTCATAGAAAGGATGCTTTCAGAGCTAAATATTCACACTCAAAACATCCCTCAATAAGTCACTGTAACAACGATAGTATCCGAGTAATTCCCAGGTATGGCTGAAATGGTGGTCCCCTGTGGAATTTTTCCATAGACATTTGTGCTTTGAGCAGTCCCCGATCCTGTCTTAGAAACACCGCCTGCACCTCCAACCGTGATCACACCACCTGTAGTATCCCATACCGTACTATAAGTTGAATTCTGATAGAGTTGATAAGGAATATACTGACTACTAGCATTTGCCATACGCCTAAAGCCCCCAGCTATACGGTTGTTACCATCCCCTAAATAAATGCTATATGGTGTTCCAAAATTACAGGTTGTATTCACTGCTCCTTGCGCTGTGTAATCACGACTCGTTGTACTAATATCATTGATATTTCCAAAATCGACATTTGATGTTGAATCTAATTGACACAAACTTGGTACAACATAATTAGCAATTATAGTGGTATTACCCGAGTCCCACCCTCCACCACTATTTCCTTCACATACCGTGCTAGAACTTGCTTGCATGTCCCAGAATAGCTGAATCGTACCAGTGTACGTGCCTTGAGGGTAGGCAATGAGCGATCCTGTTCGGGCCGGTACTTTTATATTTACCGAGTAGCTCACAATATTATTTGATGCGACTGTTCTCACGGGCCCATACCAAACATTGGAGGTTTGATTCGTGGTAGAAGACCCAGCTCCACCTACAGTTGCTGTGACGGTGTAAGGTAATGAAACACTGTTAATTGCGTTTGTGGTTCCTGTAAATACAGTTTTCATGCACATATAACCTGAAATTTCCGGCGTAGCACGCCCACCAAAACACCTTATCGTTCCTGAAAAGTTTATGGTTGCATCACTATTAATGGTGGCTGCTGTATAGGTGTAAGTACTATTAGTAGTGCCCGTTACCGTACAACTGGCATGCGCCGAGCTAAAAAATGCATAGATAATAAAAACTAGCACTGTGACTAGAATGTACTTTATAACCAATGAAAAAATTTTACCCTTTACCAAAAAATCATGACTCATAATATTTATCGACATACATAAGGTCCCAATTTTTTAGTTGAGTACTGATTACTGTTATAGGTGAAGTCAACTTGGCAGGAGCCATGATCTAGAAGATCGACTTCAAGTTTGTTTTGCTTTAAAAGATTTGGAATAAACACTTCACCATCGTAGCCCACAACACCATCTTGCTGGCCATTAATTCGAACGGCATAACCCGGCATTAACGGTGAATTGTTTTGATCAACAAGTTTCACTAATCCAGAAATAACCTGATGAGCACCAAAATCAACTAAGGTTCCTTGGCGATACCCTACAAATGCTGTCTGATTCGTGGAAGTAATATCCCATTCTAAAGGTAAGAGTGATGGGTCTAGGTAGATATGATGAGATAAGTACGGTCTCAAATTCGCAATTAAGAATCGGCCAGACTTATCAGTTTCACCTAAATTAACTCCACCATTTATAATTTGACTTTGTGGCCCAGCATTAGTGACAACAGCAAAGCCCTCTCCAATTTCATTGGCCGCAAAGATACGTCCCGCTGCTGTAACCAATGAACCCGTCGCCGAAAGTGCAACCTGATCATTATCCCCAAATCGGTTATAGCGTCCCGTCAGGTAAGCTGCCCGTGCTCGGTAAGATGCATAGACCGATGCATTGTTTTCATTCGCATCCTCATCTCGCTCAACATAACCACCCCAGCCAAATGAACCAATTTGTGGATCAGTAAATCCATTGATTTCTTGTCTAAAGGTTGTTTTACCACTGTCACTAGATACACTTGTGATCGCATTCACTTTACTAGATGGGGTATATCGCAGTGCAAAGTAAATTCCATAATCCTTATGGTTTTCATAATCTTTATACGCTGATGCATAAAAACCCCAGTTCTTATCCAAACTTCCACTTAAATTGGTAGACAGTAATTTATAGGAGTTATCGCTATATTTGATCTGGTTATAGCCCAGATAAACCCCATAGCCTGTATAAAAGTTATAGTTAATCCCTGCCCTAAAAATCTCATCTGCCAATGCACTGTAGTTCAGATAGTTTTGTGACTCGGCATTGATCTGATTATCTTTTAAATATCTCACTTGAGACACACGGGCTAGGTCAAAATAGTTATCAAATACTTTACGGTAACTGGTGTTAAATGAAATGTTCTTACTGATGCGCCCTTCTAAACCCAGCAAGGTAGAGTAACCGTTTTCATCTTTATACTGGCTCGCTGCAATGTCAGCATTGATCACCCCAATACCAAAAATATTCTTGGCAAATCCTGTACCGAGGTTCGACAGGCCATCTGTTGAAGCTTCTGCACCACCACTTAAAGTCAGTGAGTTACTGTAGCCGTATCTGATCGCACCTGAGCCAAAGGTGGCATCATCATAATCGTTTGAATAGAGTCCATAGTTGTAGCGTGGAATACCAATATCTACTGAAAACTCATTAATGCCTTTTGCCAGAATCTTGGATGAAAAATAGTACGGCTTTTTGGTAATGCTCTGCTTTCCGGTTGCATCGGTAGTCACAAGGGTGACTTCATTTCCTGAAATAAATGGGAGCTGTTTAATATCAAAGGGACCTGAAGGCACTAACCCTGAATAAATCTTTTGTTGATTGACATATAAATCCAGTGTTGAAGGCAATGCTGCCGAGCCAGAAAATTGCGGGAGTGCTGAGGTGACAATATCACCGCGTTGACTATAAGCACTCGACCACTGGAAACCAGCCAGACGGACACTACTGCCCCAGTCAGGACTATTGGAAATAAAGTCCCCTAGGGTATATATCCTGATCTTTTCAGGGTCTACGTACTGCCACTTATTTTCCAGTCGTACCCATTTTTCATGACTATAGCTAGTTTCATTACTACCGTTATATAAAACCCCTGATGAAAAGTTACCAATTGCACTGTTAAAAATACCCTCAGCCGTACCTGAGAAAACGTTCTCGTCATTGGTTATGGTGTTATACAGACTGTAGTTCAAAATGGCTGCATTTAAGGGTTTCATTCTTAGCAAATGTGGGCTAGTGACCTGCTGGCCACTTAAGTCGACTGAGTAACCCGTTAACATGTTCGATGGAACTTTTAAGTTTAAAGACTGCTCATTCTCAAGATATTTAAACTGGATTCCGTTTAGATCATTAATACACACCCACTGGTTATCTGGGATATCTTCATCCATTTTTAGTCTTAAAGTTTTTAAGTCACGAAAGCGGATATATAATTTTCTATCTTGATCTTGCCGTACAGATATTAAGTCTTTTGAAACATTTGAGTTAACAGAAATATTTAAAAATAGCTGTATATATCCTTTATCAGAACCAAATGCATGATAAGAAGAGTCCGTGATTTCTGGAATACTTGGCAAAACAGCATTAGTACTATCTTGTAAAGATTCAGCAAAAGCATGGGTCGGCAAGTATGTAAGACATAAGGCACTTACGAGATATTTCATGTGTGCCTCTTTAAAGAGATGCTTGCTTACCGTTAATATTCAATGAAATATTATATTTATGTTCCGCTTGAAATTTAAAATCAGGACTAATATTAAAATTTCTTGCTTTGCCAGCAAGAATATAACCATTCACAGTATTTACTTTAATCGGATAACTTTTATTCGCAGTTGTATCAACAAGCATTAAATTATTTAAAAGCGCATGTCGATTACCAATGTTACTAATCGTCAGATAAGCATTATTTTGCTCTTGTTGTATTGACCAATTCAGTTTAGTAATCGCATCTTTATTCACTACAAATACAGGTAATGATGAGCGTAGAAGTACGTTTACCCCTTGAGATGCTTTACGACTATCAACAGGTTTTGGTAACTCATCAATAATAATACGATAAGTTTTTTCACCAGAAAAAGGTTCTGGATTAATCCTAACTACACGCAAGTTATAAGAATCATTAGGTTGTAGTTTTAAAAATGGTGGACTAATGACAATCTCATCCGTAGGGACTAATTGATCTTGTCCAGCATTTTGCCTCCACTCAAATACACGCACCTGTAAATCAGCACTTTCATTTGACTGGTTATATAAACTAATTGAGGATGCGCTTTGATCATTTAACATCTCAACACTTACAGGTGAAAGGCGAATTGATGCAGCATTTAGCATACTAGGCAAAAACAACAATAAACTTGTAGCAACAAAGATATTTTTTTTCATGATTTGCCCAACAATACTTTTCTCAAATTGGGCTAGCTCTATTAAGCAAGAGCTAGCAATGACACAATAAAACTTATTAAAAATTAGTAAGTCACTGTTACTGTCACAGTATCAAGATAGCTGCCTGCACTTGGTAAAGTTGTTCCTGCAGGAATACGACCATACACATTTACAGTTTGAACATTACCCGTTCCAGTTCCACTGTAAGCGGACGTTGCAATACCAATTGCTGTGGCACGCCCTGTGTCAGAAAAAAGGTTGTAAGGAATATATTCGTTGCTTGTTGCCCCACCAATCATACGGCGTTGTGTCGATTGCGCATTTTTCCCGGCATCGAAAGCTAAAGTCCATGGCACAGTGTTATTACATAAAACTTTAATTGCCGTACCACCTGTCGTTGTAGTGTCTGCATCGACATTGCTAGCAAGAGAACTCAATGTCCCAAAATCCAGAACTGCATTAGCTGTTGTGCCTGTAGCTGACGTATTAAGTACGCAACTATTTGTGATTGTTGCTTTAACAGTTAATGTGCCTGTAGCTGTAGCTGCATTTGCAGCATTCATCGACATTAAACCCATAGCAACTGCTGATAAACAAATGAGAGACTTATTCATGGTTAAAAAACCTTTTTACATTACGCCAATAAAATTAATAGATGTAAAAACTAGCCTTCCCCAATCCAATCACTAGCTTTTTTGACTGTTTTTTCAAAGCGTTATTTTTTTACTCTACTAGTCGCGCATCATACAAAAAAACAACAAAAATACTAATATTGATTTCATTCTAAATATCAATTAATAATTCAAGTTCTGATGAATTTCTCAATTATAGAAATTTTTATGATTTGCCTCCTTGTTAAATGTTTTTTTGATAATTTCTTTTCCATTTTTATTAGTTTTTCTAAAAAAATAATATTTTTTCATTAGTTAAAATTTACCATAGACTCTCATATTTTATATTTTTTTAAAGTTTGGTCAAAAAAATAAGTACAAAAAAGTAAGCTATTAATTACTCTATATATTTTAAATGAATAAGAAAATAATATTTTATGAATAAGAAATCTAAGCCCTCTATCACACTTTCCTTTTTTTCTTAGAAATTTCAGTGATTAGAGACGAATCTTTATAAATAACACCATGTATCTCTACCTCAACTATTTCTAAAAATTAAATGAAAAATCAAACGTAATAATCTTTGGATTTTGTTATACCGTCCTTAAGCTAACAATTCCATACTTGTGGTTTTAGCTCCTTCTTGGCAATGTATGTACCAGTAAAACATTAGGAATTTGTTCCAATATGGCGAGTCCAGCACAAATCATTCGACATAAATTTCTCAATACATTCTTTTCACGCCATTCTCTCTGGTTTTTATGTATTTTTACCGCGCTCAGCATCACATGGTTTCGAACTGTATATACCCCTCATAGTATCTATTATTTTATTTCTGATACTCTCCTTAATGGTTTATGGGTAGTTACAGGTGCACTAAGCTTATTAGGCCTCTATGATGTTTTGCAGAATAAACACTCTATTTTAAAAAATTACCCAATCATGGGACATTTCCGTTTTTTGTTTGAAGATATACGCCCCGAAATTCGTCAATACTTTATTGAAGCAGATCAAGATGCTCTACCTTTTTCTCGCATGCAACGAAGCTTAGTTTATCAACGCGCTAAAAACGAAAATGCAGATAAGCCTTTTGGTTCAATCATTGATGTCTATCAAGAGAATTACCGCTTTATTGTCCACTCAATAAGCCCTTGTCCACCAGCTGATCCAAAAAGCTTCCGCATTCAGGTGGGTAATGCGCAATGCCTTCAACCCTATAGCGCATCCATTATGAATATCTCCGCCATGAGCTTTGGTAGTTTAAGTGCCAATGCAATTCGTGCACTCAATAAAGGAGCACAATTAGGTGGGTTTTATCACGATACTGGTGAAGGTAGTTTAAGTCCTTATCATCTCGAAAATGGTGGAGATATTGTTTGGCAAATTGCCAGTGGTTATTTTGGTTGTCGTACCCTAGATGGAAAATTTGACGAGCAAAAATTTGCTAAACAATCTCAATTGCCACAGATCAAAATGATCGAACTAAAACTTTCACAAGGTGCAAAACCGGGCCATGGCGGTATCTTACCTAAGCATAAAATTACTGAAGAAATTGCCCAGATCCGTGGCGTTTCACGCGACCATGATTGTATTTCTCCTGCTAAGCATTCAAGTTTTTCTACCCCAATTGAAATGATGCATTTCTTACAGAAGTTGAGAACATTATCTGGCGGGAAGCCTGTTGGTTTTAAACTGTGTATTGGCCAACCTTGGCAATTTATGAGTATTGTTAAAGCAATGCTTGAAACAAAAATTGTTCCTGACTTTATTGTAGTTGATGGTTCTGAAGGTGGTACTGGTGCAGCACCAATTGAGTTTAGTGACAATATTGGTACTCCATTACGAGAGGGCTTACGCTTTGTCCATAACACTCTTGTCGGTGCAGGGCTGAGAGATCAAGTTAAAATTGGTGCTAGTGGTAAAATCATTAGTGCTTTTGACATTGCTAGTACTTTTGCCCTAGGTGCAGACTGGGTTAACTCCGCACGTGGTTTCATGTTTGCGGTTGGATGTATTCAGGCACAAAGTTGCCATACAAATCAATGCCCTGTAGGGGTAGCGACTCAAGACAAAGATCGTCAAAAAGCAATTGATGTACCGACTAAATCAGAACGAGTGTTTAATTTTCATAAAAATACTTTGCATGCGTTATCAGAAATGATTGCTGCTGCTGGTTTACGTCATCCTTCTGATATTAAAGCTCATCATTTGGCTCAGCGAGTGAATGATCGCGAAATAAAGAACTATGCTCAATTGCATTTTTTCTTGAAAGAAGGTGAGCTTTTACAAGCTGAACTTAATAATGACGATGATAATTTTTATTATCGGATGTGGAACATGGCCGATGCCAATCATTTTTAATTTATATTAATTTTTATAACGTGAGCATTACATTTATAGTGTGATGCTCTTCCATATTTAAACCTAATATGTGATTTTTGCTTAAATTTCACTCCCCTTTTAATTTGTATTTAATAGATTTTTCACCTAATATAAAAGTATAAATAACGTACACATTTTAATTTTATTTAATAAAAATTTTTTTAATGCTTATAACAAGAAGGTACCTCATCATGTTGAAAAAAACATTCATCTCTTCTTTTGTTGCAATCGCTATAGGCTTAAGTAGCTATGCTGTTGCTTGTACACGCGCTGTCTATTTAGGTAATAACCAACATATTATTACCGCTCGCTCAATGGACTGGAAAGTTGATACGGGTACAAACTTATGGATTATGCCAAGCGGAGTTAGCCGTGATGGTAGCGCAGGCCCAAATTCAATAAAATGGACATCTAAATATGGAAGCGTGATTGCTACAGGCTATGAAGTTTCTACAACAGATGGAATGAATGAAGCAGGTTTAGTTGCTAATATTTTATGGTTAGTGGAATCTGAATACCCAGATGCAAAAAAGACGGATAAACCTTTGTTAAGTATTGCAGCATGGGCTCAATATGTACTTGATAATTTTGCAACTGTAGATGAGGCCGTCAAGGCCTTAGAAAAAGAACCTTACACTATTATTACCGACAATGTTCCCGGCGAAACACGCTTGACTACCTTACATTTATCTATTTCTGATAAAACAGGTGATAGTGCAATTATTGAATATATTGGTGGAAAACAAGTGATTCACCATAGCAGAAGCTATCAGGTCATGACCAACTCGCCTACTTTCGATAAACAACTCGCACTTACTGAATATTGGAAGCAAATTGGCGGAACGATTATGCTACCCGGTACTAACAGAGCATCTGATCGCTTTGCACGGGCATCTTTTTACATTAACGCTATTCCTAAAAACGATAATACAAAACAAGCACAAGCCTCTGTATTTAGTGTGATTCGCAATGCATCTGTTCCTTACGGATTGAATACTCAAGAAGAACCTAATATCTCCTCGACTCGCTGGCGAACTGTTGCCGATCACAAACAAATGCTTTACTTTTTTGAATCTGCCCTCTCACCAAATGTATTCTGGGTCGACTTGAAAAAGATTAACTTTAAAGATGGTAAAACACGTAGACTTGATTTAGGACCCGATCAAAGCCATATCTATGCAGGTGATGCCACCTCTTCCTTTAAAATTGCAAAACCATTTGTATTTTTAGGTCCAACTACGCGTTAATTTATGTCAAAATTTATTACTCTTAGCATAAATAATATTAAACATACTATCTTGGAATTTATATGATGAAGAAATCTCTACTCTTATTGGGTTCATGTCTACTTACTGCGGCTTGTAGCACCACACAGGTTAGTACACCAGCTCCTAAAGAGGTAAAGACAGCTGGTCAACTAAACTGCTCACCAACTGAACTATGCCCAAGCTTATTGGTTAAATGGAACGAAAATCAAAAAAATCAGCTTCGAGTAGATGTTCATTTAAGTAGTAGTTATAACTTTTATGATATTAATGCTTTGACTTTTGATATTGATGGCAAACGATTCAATTATGAACCAGCTCAAGCCACTGAAAAAACCAATGTGAGCCGATTAGTACCTAAACATTCAACCACTTACTTTGTTATTCCAAGTCAATTCCTACAAGAATTTAAAAATGCTCAAAATGTGAATGTTTTAATCAAAACAGATAAAGGAACAATCGAGCGCAATATGTATAGCCCACAAAAGCAGTCTTCGGTTTATAAAAACTTTATGCAGCTTTATCAAAATTCAAAATAAACTACAAAGATTAAATAATGCATCTATCTAGAATTTTGGATAGATGCATTATTTTTCTAATAATAAAAATGTTTTGGCTTTGCATGCAAAAAGGCTGGAATCAATCCTGTTAATGCCGCACGTATATCTGCACGTTCATTAATTAATTGATGAGAGCCTTCTTCAAGCATTAACAACGTTTGGAGTCTAAATTTACGACGAATAAATTCAATGTTGTAACGCCAATCAACAGTCTGATCGAGAGCACCTTGTGCAAGCCAGACTGGGATACGGCAAGCAGGTCGCTCTTCCATTTCTTGCATCCATTTTGACATGGCCAAAATCCAGTCCATGCCCATCATTCGGGGTTGCAAAGGATCCTTTAAACGAATAAAACGCAAAAATTCAGGATTATGATTATTACGTCTAAAATGCCTTGGCACTTGACGTTTAATACGGCGAATAATGCCTAATCCAACGGGGTTATGCCACCACGCGGTTTTTGCAGGGCGAATTAGCGGAGAAAGTAAAAGTACACGATCTACAATCGGATCTTGGCGTTTTTCAGCATATTCTAATAAGTGATGCATCCAAATTGCTCCACCCGTACTTTGACCAATACCGACCCATGGTTTAGGTAACTGATCTGCATGTTTCACATATTGATAAACAGCCATCAAAACTTGCTGGTAATGATCAAAGTTTTTAATGCTGGCTGGTGAACCATCACTTAATCCATGCCCCGGCAAATCATAAGTAATGATACTAAAGCCCTGCTCAAGAATTTCACGAATAATTGGCTGGTAAATACCGCTATGCTCAAGATAGCCATGCAATAGACAAACTGTACCTTGTATTTTTTCTACTTTAGGTTTGAAAACTTGCACATGCAAACGGAATAAAGGCATTTGAACATAGCCTTGCCAATGGTCACATTCAAGTAAATGTAAACCATACAATTTGCGATAGGCCAGCAAATCACGAGAAGGTTCTTCTAATGTGTTTAAATTAAGTGGACTCAAAACCTGCGGCGTAAGATCACGATTAGGAACCGGTAAATCTAATTGTTTTAATACGGCAGGATTGAGAAATGGAATATCTGACATTAAGGAACCTCTCGACAATCACTTGAGCCAAACAACATGTCACGAATTGTCGCAAGTAATTCATAATTTGCACGGCGGCTATGATCGTAATTTTGCACACTTGGTTGCCAGCGTGTCAGTGGAGTTGGCATTGGAGCCACAACAGGAATAGTTTCTATACCATTTAAAGCAAAAAGTCGGCGTGTACGCGGCATATGATATTCATCTGTAACCAACATGACTGTCGGTGCCCCGCCTTTTTTCTGAAGCAATAAAGAGCTAAAACGGGTATTTTCACAGGTATTCATACTACGCTTTTCTAATAGCTTTGCATCAACACCGCGCTCTTTTAACCAAGCTTGCATATAAGGTGCTTCTACACCGCTAAGCACAATAGGCAGATGATTTTGTTTTTCAACTTCTAAAGTTTTTTCTAATCGCAAACGCGTATAGCCATTAACAACAATATCCTTACCATTTTTATCTAAGGTTAATCCGCCACCCAACACAACAATTGCATAAGGCTCTGATAACTTTTTAGGTTGTACAGGTAATGGATTTTTACGCACATACTCGACTTTTTGTTCAGGTTCACTAACAGCTTTCTGGTGCTCTGGCACCACAGGTTTTCTTGCTAAAAACTCTGTATATTGCTCAGTAAGCGCTTTATTTTCAGAACTATTAATAAAAAGTGCTTCGTCAACAGGACTACTCGCCTCATCTGCGGCATCAATTTCTGAGTTTTTAGCGACTAAAGGAACCGTTACAGATGCTGCTTGCTCTTCCGAATCCTGCTCCTTTTCTTCTAAAAGAATAATTTGCTGCAAGGCTTTATAATTCTCTTGAATATAGGTCAGATCAGACGTTCTTTTTTCACGTAACGCTTGCTCTGTCAGTTTTAAATAAGCCTGACGAGCGATCCATAAATTTGAACCCGGCTCTAAATTATCATGCTCACTTAATGCAGCCTGTCTCTGGCTCTCAGCAGCGACTTGATTAACATCAACAGGTACAAAATAGTTAAGCCCAGCTACAATAAGTTTTGAATAAAATGGCGAATATAAAAAAACCACGAAACAGCCTAATAGTACAAATAGCACGGTGACTACTTGTACTAAACGTACCATTAAGTGTACTTTTGGCATAAAACTATTCCGTATGATTTTCAATTAAACCTAAACTGTTATAAAGCACAGGCTCTGGTTCTAACATAATATGGAAAAGCTGATCAACATCATGTTGTACAGCCTGATAAGTTTTCCTTACATCAGCTAGAGATGCATTGGCATAATTCACCAGAACTAATGCCTGTTTATGGAACATCCCTACCATATCGAGTTGCTTCCCTTTCCAACCCGCCTGATCAATTAACCATCCTGCTGCAATTTTAACGTTTCCGTTAGCTTGAGGATAATGTGGAATTGTTGAGAATTGTGTGATTAAACGTTCAAACTCTTGAGGTTTAACAATCGGATTTTTAAAGAAACTCCCGACATTTGGATATTCTTTTGGATCAGGGAGTTTACTTTGGCGGATATGGATGACCTGATTTTGTAAATTTTCGGCAGTCTGATTGTCTCCAACTGCTTGTTTCAAATCGCCGTAGTTTAGTTTTAAGTGCGGCTGTTTAAGCAATTTAAAAGTGACATGCGTGATAATGTAACGGTTCGGATCATCTTTAAAAATACTATGGCGGTAAGCAAAATGGCAGTCAGCCGCTAAAATTGTCTGAGTTTGCTTCAATTTACGGTCATACACTTGTACTGACTCAATAAACTCGCCTACCTCTACCCCATACGCCCCAATGTTTTGTACGGGTGAAGCACCGACTAAGCCTGGAATAAGGGCTAAATTTTGCAAACCAAACCAGTTCTGTTCAGTGCTGTATAAAACAAAATCATGCCAGACTTGGCCTGCGCCTACTTTAACTCGCACAAAATCATGATCGTTTGATAAAACTTCAATTCCCTGAATATCAAGATGAATCACCAAAGCATTGATCTGCTGCGGCAATAGCATATTACTACCGCCCGATAGTACAAGTACGTTTAACTGATGCTGCTCAGCAAACTCTAAAGCTGCTTCAATATCTTGAATATTGCCAACTTTAGTATAGTGAGAAACAGTTGCATCTAAACTTAAAGTATTGAATGGCTTAAGCTGTACTTGATTCTGAATTTGCATTGTATTGAAAAACCTATTCTTAAACATTCAATTGTTTTTTTAAAATATTAACCCACGCCAAACTACTGGACTCACATTGATTGAGTACACGTTCAAAACCATCAGCACCGCCATAATAAGGATCAGGCAACGCTTGTTGTGGATATTCAGGATCATGCTCACTCATTAAAGCTACTTTTGCACGAATTTGGTCTGCGCCAAATTGAGAAACGGCTCTTTGCAACACGTCATGAATATCTTCAAAATTTTGATGATCCATTGCCAAAATCAAATCAAACTCTAAAAAGTCTTGGGTTGAAAGTTGTCTTGCACGTAAAGATGATAGGTCATAGCCTCTTTTCTGAGCATGCAACTGACTACGCTGATCTGGCGATTTATTTGGATGATAATTACTCGTTCCAGCTGAATCGACAATGACATTGAGTTGATGTGCGTCACAATAATGTCTGAAAACCACCTCAGCCGTGGGAGAACGGCAAATATTTCCTAAACAGACACATAACACCTTATATTGTGTTTCCATTAGAAATTACTTCCAAACATTTGAATTACATAAAAATAAACAGGATCATGCACAATCTTAACAGACTATAAGTTTGTGAGAACCGAATTGACCATTGTGACTTGTTGCATTTTGTCAAAACTCACTTGGGTTGAAAAGGAAAATAATGTTTATCAATAGATTAAAAGTTGATAAATCAGGCGATAAATTAGCTAATCTTGTATTTTTTGCAGTAATTAAATAAAGCTATCCAAAGAGTGTTCTTTTGATTGCAACCTAAAGTTCATTAGACTGGATAAATTAAAAAAATGTCTATTAAATAAAAATAAAGCCCTAATTTATAGGGCTTTACATCACTTAGATGCGGTGATTAATTCTATCATTTCCTTCGTAGGCCTTAAGCTACCTAGTTGCCAATGCTCAGGAGGATGTTCGTCAATTCTGACCCATACATGTTCTCGAAAAGCAGGATTTCCCTTTCCTTCAATTTCTACAAATAAATCTGTTATTCGCTTAAAAAGCTCAGCCTTACTATCTTTATCTAGTAAACCTTCTATAGTTTGTATATTTATAAATGGCATAATGCTACCTGAATTAATGCTAGGTCTAAATTATAGACTCATACTAATTGGAGCTCCCTCTGATGTCAAATCAAATTATTCCGGATCAAAAATTTCCAGTAGATGTATGCGGGATCTTTAAAATTACAGAAATATTGAATGACAGATGGACGATCCTCTTGTTAAGAGAAGCCTTCTATGGGGTAACAAAATTTAATGATTTTCTAGAAAATACAGGTATATCAAAGCAAATTTTATCTAATCGTCTAAAGCACCTCATCCAATTAGAAATATTTGAACTGTCAATTTATAAAGACGTTGGTGTGAGAGAGCGTAAAGAATACTTACTTACTAAAAAAGGTAAAAGTCTAAATATTGTTTTACTCGCCATGCTTGAATCTGGCGCTAATTTTATTGAAGCTGGTAAAGATGTGGTGAAAGTTTTTAATAAGAGTACTGATGATGAACTTAAATTAAAACTTGTTGATTCTTTTAACCAAGTTATAGATTTTAAGAATTTGGAACTTAAGCTCATTCATTGCAAAAAATAAATTTTTATAACTTAGCTACACTGATCATAAAGTCCTCAGCATACTTTTATAAAGAAATAAAAAAGCCTACTCTTTCAAGTAGGCTTTCCCCTTATGACTTTTGCGCTGATCATTAAGGTTTATTGTTGTTTAAAGCAACGGAAGGATCTTACAGAAATACTTAAGAATAAAAAAGCTTATTTACTTAACTGAATGTAAGTATTCATAGGCTCCTTTTTCATTACTTTCCAACTTAATGACTGCATCTGTTTCATCATTTAGTGTCAGGTTAAATACTTTTTCACCATCATATGAAATTTGATGCCCCATTCGAAACTCTGAATCAAGTGACTCAAGAATAATAAAATTTCCTTCGTTGTTAGAAGCAATATAGTAAGTGTTGTTCCGATGAACATATCTAATTGTGTACATCACTATTTAAATTCCACCTCAAAAATTATGTTTTTTCTTAATGATAAAAAGATCCTTTTTACCTTCTCAATCAGAAAAGGTTCTAGTGAAAAAAGGCATCTAACTGTAAAACTGGAAATATATATGCAGTCATATTTCCAACTTTATGATTGGATAACGCCTATACCTCTCAATATAAATAAAATTTAAAAACACATTAATTCAATAATTTAAAAGCTAAGAATCCCTTTAAAATATGTGCATTCAAAAAAACTAAACTCTCCCTTATTAATTGTTTACCCCGATAATTCAGCATTTTTATGCTTATACTATTAAATTGATATTACAGAAATACTTAATAATAAAAAACCCCGCCATTAGTCGATAGTTAGCGGGGGCTTTTGCGATTTAATTTTACTTTTATAGACTCATCTATCAGAGATATTTACCTCATTTCTGCAATAGAAAAATTATTTATTTTTAAAAAGCTTATCTGTCATAGTTCTATCAATTTTACTGCGATGCCCATTCTCAAAGTAGCGATCAACATGGCATAGTTTTGTTTTAGTATCACAGAACACACCATTTGAGAGCGTAAACGCGGATGTATCAAAATCACCTTGAGAGAATGCTTTATTCGCTTTATAAGTGCCTAAGTATTTAGCTGTAAGCTTTTTAGATACACCTTTTTTGTCAGCACAAATATATTTATCACAAATTACGCCCTTTTTCGGCGAATAGATGCTAGAGCTAGTTTTCGCCATTGCTGCCGAGCTAACCATGAAGCAAGCACATCCAACAACACTGAGTAAAATTTTAGAAATTTTCACTTTTTAGAACCGAATAAAATTATAAATTGTTAAAGTATTATATAAATTAGAAGTTTGTTAGAAAATCTGTAGAACCCTATAAATAACAAAAAGCCCACCTTTCAAACAGAGTTTTAATATCTTGACGGCCTTACTTACATTTCGAATCCTACAATCTAAAGAAGTTTATTTTGCACAGCACGAAGCATCAAGGAAAACATAATCACTTCAGAACTACTTTATTTTGAGGTGTCTTATGCTAAGTTATTTGAAGATCGAATCTTGTAGAACCATTCAACAATAATGTTCAAAAAAAAGGAAATAATGTATATGAGCCATTTTCAATTTCAAACCGTTCCAAATATCATCTCTGGCTTAGGCTCTATACAAGAATTACAAAATGTTTTGTCGTCAAAAGCTTACCGTAAGTTATTGCTAGTCACCGATGCAGGCATGGTTAAAAATCAATTACACCGTCCCATTCTTCAAATTTTAGATAACCTCAATATTGAATATGTCATCTATGCCGATGTGCAAGCTGATCCGCCTGAACAAGTAGTACTAAATGCAGCCAATTATGCAAAACAACAAAATGTTGATGCCATTATTGGTTTTGGTGGTGGTAGTTCTCTAGATGTTGCAAAAGTTATTGCTTTACTCGCACACCCTAACCAAACCCAAAGTTTGCAAGAGATGTACGGCGTGAATCAGGTCACTACAGCTCGTCTTCCGCTTATTTTAATTCCAACAACAGCCGGAACAGGCTCAGAAGTAACACCTATCTCGATTGTCACCACAGGTGAAACGACAAAGATGGGGATTGTCTCTCCAGTACTGTACGCCGACACTGCAATTCTTGATGCTACTTTTACTCAAAATCTTCCATCACATATTACCGCCGCCACAGGTATTGATGCGATGGTCCATGCTATTGAGGCATATACCTCTAAACATAAAAAAAATATTTATACGGATATTTTAGCCAAGCATGCTTTAAAGTTGTTAAATCATAACTTACCGAAAGTTCTTAAAGATGGTAACGATTTAGAAGCACGTCAAAACATGCTTTTTGGTTCAATGCTCGCGGGTCAAGCCTTTGCAAACTCGCCAGTTGCCGCGGTGCATGCTTTAGCTTACCCACTAGGTGGTCATTTTCATTTGTCGCACGGACATACTAATGCCTTGGTGCTGGTTGAAGTATTAAAGTTTAATGCACCAAATGCAAAAAAATACTATGCAGAGCTTATGCAATGGCTTGATCCATATAGTAATGGCAGCACCGATGGTTTATGCGATCTGTTTATTGACCATATGCAGAATCATTTAGACCGTAGTGGTTTGACTTTAAGACTTAGTGATTTGGGTATTGAAGAGTCTAGCTTACCAAGGCTTGCTCAAGATGCCATGTTGCAAACCCGTTTACTACAAAATAACCCACGAGACATGACAGAAGCCGCTGCTTTGGCAATTTATCAGGCGATTCATTAATGACTAAACCAGTTTTAAAAACCCGTAATCAATTTAAGTTCTTTTTAGACATCCAAACTCGCTGGGCAGATAACGATATTTATGGTCATGTTAACAATGTGACTTACTATAGCTACTTCGATACAGCCGCCAATGCTTTGCTTATTCAAAAAACAGGTTTTGATATTCATGAAGCAAAATCAATTGGCTTAGTGGTTGATTCAGCGTGTAGCTTTTTTCAAGAGTTATCATTTCCAGAAATTATTCAGGTGGGTGTGGCGATTGGTAAAATCGGTACGACTTCACTACGTTATGAATTGGCAATCTTTAAACAAGGTCAAGATCAAGCCTCAGCTCAAGGACATTTTGTACATGTGTTTGTTGATCGCGAAACACGTAAGACTGTGCCAATTTCTGAGTCAGTTCGTGAAGCTTTAAAAAGTTATTTATTATAAAAAATGGGGCAAAAAGAAAATGATCTTTTCTTTTTGCCCACCTAAACTTACATCATTGCAGGATCACTAAAGGAGTCTTCACCCGTTTCGACTCGACCAGCAAAACGTCGGTAATAATATGGATCACTCTGACTGGTGATTTCAAAATCATACCAATGCCCTACATCAGCCAAAGCCCAATGTTGCTTAACAATCTGTCCCGCTTTTACGGTAATTTGTAACGGCGCATCTTGTCGATAGGCACAAGGTTTTACCGTCAAAACTGCATCTTTGGTTCCTTCATTCATGAGTTCGACATAAACATCACCGTTTGCAATGTCATAGCACACTCGAATTTCGGGTTTAATACCACTATCGAGAATACGTTGAGTATCCCCTTTGAAATGGCGATGGTAACCATTAGGGCCAAGTACCCATAGGTCATAACGGCCTAAGTTATCGTTTAAAGCATCCCATTCATCATCTAGAGTTTTATTCGGCTCGACAATATAACGCTTTGGAATACGGTCTAAATTGAGCTTGTCATATACATGAAAAACCGCTGCTTGCTGACCTGTATTAGAGAAAATCAATTGTACTTTGCCATTGGCTTTACAGCGTGCACTGGTATGCAACTCGTAAGGTAGCGCACGCGAAAGACGTATACCACTTTGCTGGATCGGTAACTTTACATCCGTAGGTACAGGAACAGCTGGCAGAGTTTCTTGATTTTCTCTTAGTGTATCTGCCTGCAAACGTGTTTGTTTACCATTCAGTTGAGGTAAAACATCTGCATTTGGTGTTTTAAAGTTAAATGCACTGGTTAAATCGCCACATACTGCGCGGCGGTATGGACTGATATTCGGCTCTTTCACACCGAAACGTTTTTCTAAAAACATGAGCACGGAAGTATGGTCAAAAACTTGCGAGTTCACCCAACCACCACGACTCCATGGAGAAATCACATATAACGGAACACGAGGACCTGGACCATAAACGCGTCCATCAGGTGTAGGCTGAGAATGGCTTCCTTCAGGTGCAGCATGATCGAAATATTCGTCCTGCATATCGGCACTACTTAATGTCGATTTACCTGCGTACTGGCCGTTTTTAAGTCGAGATGGCGCTGACGGTGATGGTACATGGTCAAAGTAACCATCATTTTCATCGAAATTGATAATAAGTGCTGTTTTACTCCAAACCTCTGGCACGGCTGTTAAAGCATCAATAATTTCTTGAATAAACCATGCCCCTTGAACTGGGCTTGAAGGGTCTGGATGTTCGCAATAAATCGATGGCGCGTTAATCCAAGAGACTTGAGATAACTTCCCTTCACGAATGTCGCGTTTAAAAGCGTCAAGATATTCTTCTGGTTTATTGCCCGGTAGCGTATTTGCAATGCCCTTATATAATGGATTTTTGGCATTATCCGTTTCAGCATCATAGGCTTTATACGGTAGTTTTTGACCCGTATCCGCATACGGTTTATTCGGTTCGCCGCCACTTGCAACCGGATAACCAGATGCAATGTTGGCCTTTCTAAATGAACGAAATGCCCCAAGCATGTTATCGCCCCATTCATCCGGCATATTTTGATAACAAATCCAACTTACTCCAGCTTCTTCTAAGCGCTCAGCGTAAGTCTTCCATGTATAACCCCGGTCTGCCGTCGCTGGGTTACCATCAATCCAGTCCCACTCATTGTTTACAAATGAACGTTTGGTCGGTGTTGCACCATTAGTACCCGTTAAATGATAAGAACGGTTTGCATCTGTTCCAGTGTGCATAGAGCAATGGTAGGCATCACAAATCGTAAAAGCATTCGCAAGTGCAAACTGATATGGAATTTCTTTTTCTTTAAAATAACCCATAGATATATCAGTTTTATGGGCTGGCCAGTTCGCCATACGCCCATTGTCCCAAGCCAGCTGACTGTCATCCCATGTGTGAGGCGTACCCTCTGCACGCTGTGCATTATTGGCTGTACCATCTAAGTGAAAAGGCGTTAGAACTTGCCCATTACTTCTAAGCTGCTCCCAAACACGGCGACCACTTGGCAAAGGAATCGTAAAACGATCAGCAAACCCTCGAACGCCTTTTAATGTTCCGAAGTAATGGTCAAAAGATCGGTTTTCCTGCATTAAAATAATAACGTGTTCAACATCCTGAATGGTTCCAGTTTTATTATTTGCAGGAATTGCTAAAGCTTTTTGAATACTAGATGGGAACACTGCCAATGCCGCAGCACCAAAACCCATATTTAAAGAGTAATTTAAAAATTTACGACGTGTAATCATGATTAGGTTCTTTTTATTATTTAAGCTTATGGAGCACAGCGCATTACAGGTTTTTTCCCTGTATCTGGTGTATTTGAATTATCATTTGCCGAGTCGTTACAACCACTCAGCAGAATCGCGCCGATTAATAAAAAATATGAATATTTAAAGGAAGTTATTCCTGAGCATTGCCTTTTCATTGCTATGTACAATCCATTTAAAATCTAAAATGGCTAACATAGAAAAGTACAATGACAGTGACATGACCCAAATATTTCAATCCAGTGAAAAATATGAAAATTCTATTATTTTCATATTCTGCACCAGATCAAAACTCAGTTAAATTTAAGGCTTTAATTGAATATTTTGTAGTTCGCCATCAAAGGTCTCTATAAGACTCTTAATAACTGGCTGTTGCTGTAACAGCTCGGCTGCTCGGTGAAAGGCTTTTTCTTTACGCGCACTTTGAATGGTATAGGGTGTAGATGTATTCAAAGCACCATATTCAACTGTAAATTGAGTATTCGGCCATTGCTCATTTAATGCATCAATAAGGCCTTGCTGCAATTGGGTCAGCATATTTTCATATTCTTGAGGAATATGGAAAATAGTATTGCCGCCAATTTCACCGGTCATTACACCATGTTGCGCAAGTTCTTGGACGGCTGGTGAAAGCTGGCTGTTTCTAAACCAGTATTCCCATTTTTCAAGTGTCCACTCACCTTCTAAAACTTGAGGAGCCAGCTTCAAGATATCTTGAGGCATCAACTGACCGTTATCAGCTGCACTAGGCTCTTTTACAACGGCAACTGTTTCTGTTTGAACCATTACTTCGGCTTGTACAAATGACTGTTGTTCAACAACAGGTTCAGAAGACAAATCAGGAGTTATAGGCGCATCTTGATCAAGGGAAAATTCAGCGCTAGATGTCTCAAACAAACCTTGAGGCTCAGCAGAAAAAGCTGGTTCTGGTTCAATTTGTTTTGCTTGGGTTTCTGCCTGAGCTTGTACTAAATTTTGTTCTGGTACCGGAATGAAATCTTCTTCCAGAACACTAACAGTCTCTTGAACAACTGCTGACTCAAGCCCAATCAACTCATGATGATTTGGGTCAAATACCATTAAATCCTGATTAGACTGAGGTTCAGGTTCAGGTTCAGGTTCAGGTTCAGGTTCAGGTTCAGGTTCAGGTTCAGGTTCAGGTTCAGGTTCAGGTTCAACCATAGCTGGCTGGTTAATAACTTCAACAGGTTGAACCGTATTTACTGGAGTAATCTCTTGGACCGTTGGCTGAGCTTGTGAATTTAGACCTACTTCTGCTTGTCCATTTTGTTGAACAGGCTCTGACACCACAATTTCATTTGGTGCTAAAGGACGGAACGCCAACAAACGTAAAACACACATTTCAAAACCTTGCTCTTGCGTCACGGCAAGTTGCAAGTCTGAACGACCTTTACATGCGATTTGGTAATATAGCTGTAAATCTTGAGCAGAAATCAACTTAGACAGTTGCATGATCTTGCGATTGATTTCATCGCTATATTTCAAACTCAAATCAGGTAGATATTGCAAAATTGCCAATTCATGCAATGTCGAAATGAGCTGGTCAAGCACAAGTGAAACGTCTAACGCCTGATGTCTAAATTGCAATAAAAGCTGACTAACTTTCTCACGTTGATTTTGATGAATCACTAAAATCAAATCATAAATGATCGTACGGTCGATTAGACCAAGCATTTCTTTAACATCTTGGTGATGTACAGAACCCTGCCCGTAAGCAATGGCTTGATCAGTTAAAGATAATGCATCACGCAGTGAACCTTGGGCAGATTCAGCAATTTGCCAAATTGCATCTTGATCAGCATTAATTTGCTCTTTTTCAAGAATAGCGCCAAGATGCTTTGTAATTTCATCAACGGCTAAAGGTCGTAGAGTAAATTGCAAACAACGTGAAATGACTGTAATCGGTAGCTTTTGTGGATCAGTCGTAGCAAACAGAAACTTAACGTGTTCCGGTGGTTCTTCTAGTGTTTTTAATAACGCATTAAAAGAATGCGTCGATAGCATATGTACTTCGTCAATCAGATAAACTTTAAAACGACCTTGCGTTGGCGCATAAGGAACGTTGTCTAAAAGTTCACGTGTATCTTCTACTTTTGTTCTTGAAGCAGCATCAATTTCGATCAGGTCAATAAAACGCCCTTCGTTTACTGCTTTACAGGTTGCACAGACTTCACATGGAGTAGAAGTCACACCCGTTTCGCAGTTCAAACACTTGGCTAAAATACGTGCAATTGTAGTTTTACCTACACCACGCGTTCCTGTAAATAAATAAGCATGGTGAAGACGACCGCGTTCCAATGCACTGCTTAATGCACGAGAAACGTGGTTTTGCCCCACTAACTCATTGAAATTACGTGGACGGTATTTTCTAGCAAGTACTTGATACATGTATGCTCCTTGTTACAGGCATAAGCATACTTTGTTTTTAAAAGAGTGTGAACGCATAAAGCTCATATCCGTACAGATAAACTGCGAACTGGCTTCTTTTCTCTACCAGAGCCGTTTATTTGTCTAAGGATGATCATGGTGTAACTCCTGATCTGTAACACCCTCATCCATCGTTTGCACGAGCCCCACACCATCCTTAATTTCAGCCGAATAATTCCCCTTCTCGGTAAAAATTTGCATGATTGTATAGTGGTCTTTTTGACTTTGAGTAATGGTAAAGAAATTTTGATTCGGATCGCCCTGATCAAATTTACCGGTCCACCGAACAATATCTTGGTCAACAGGTTCGATCTCTACAATTTTACCCGTGCGATTAATGCCATATTCCAACATTTGAAACTTAACAGTGTCACCCACTTTTTTAAGCTCAATCACATTTGGATCATATTTAATGACCATACCTTCTGCATTTTTAATTAGTGGAAAATTAACATTAGAAGGTAGTTGATCCTTTTCTATTTCATTAAAAATAATCTGTTGCTGAGACAATCTTTCTTTTTCGGACGGACTCAAATTCAGTATATTTTGACGAGCCAATTCATTCTGATTATCTGCCAGTTTTTGCCCAGTCCCTTGCCCATTTTCTGAAGACGACGTTAAAGCAGAAGAGCTTTGCTGTGAAAAGGCAAACCAGATTAAAACTGCTAACGCCACACAAGCGATAGCAGTTCCTATTAACAATTTATTTTTCTTCATTATTTAGAGCTAAAAATAGAAATTAGTTATATAGAGAAATTTTCAGTGCATTCAGGTTAATAACACTGACCGCATCAATTTTTCCTTCTACACCTAAACGTACACCATATTTCGGGTTGTATAGATATGGACTCGAATAGAAATTAATATTATTGCCACCCATTGCAGTACTTCCTAACGGATGGGCAAAACCTGAGCCAATATTAGTTGAACCATTATGGTACAGACCAAGATTGTGCCCGACTTCATGACGCATGGCCGCGAAAGAACAACCTGCAATATCATTTGCGCCAATCATGTTATATGCAGAAGCATTAATCCAAGCCCAACCACAACCGCCATCACCTGGTTCATTACCTTGATAATAGACACCGTCTGCCAATACACGTTTTCGCTCATTTTGTACCGTCGTGTCATCTCGTCCAATAGAGATTGCTTCTTTTAACGTGGCAGCAGGAATTTTGTAAGTTAGGTAACCTACATCTCTTAAGTAAAAACGCGCATTCGAATTTTCAGCAGTTAAATTCGTTAAATTTACGCCTTCAATCATTCTAAGTTTTGCAGCGCTTTCTCCTAAAATTGAGTTTACCTCTGGGCTAGAAACCAACAACATATCAATTGTATAACTATCTACTGTCCAGCCTTGAGCGGTGTAAATAAAACGGCGATTTTCACCATTTTTAATTGCAGTAGACAAGCCATTAGCGGCATTAATATAGGTGTCTGCCGATGCATTAGACACAATAACAACTTTATCGCCGACTTGAGCTTTAGCAGGTAGCTGCAAGGTCGGCTGCCAATTTGATGTAGACAGTTTCACCTTTAAAGTGGGCTGAGTCATATTCGGTAAAGTTGCAGGGATTGTTGCTGTAGAATCAATCACCTTTGTTGGTGAAGAGATCAGCTGCCAATATCCTTTGTCACTTACATACATAAACTCATATTGATCACCTGTTTTAAGCGTTAAAGTCGCTTGGCTATTAATATTGGTATTATTAATTTTTGCAGACCAAGTCGCTGTAGACTTGATAATAATTCTATCCCTATCACTTGCAGTGGTCGGCAAAGTGAAATTGGAAACCCAATTTCCATCTCCAAATGAAACTTCGGTAAGTGGACTATTTACTGCCGCTAAAGATGTTCCAATTTGCTGAACATTTCGCTTCTGTGGTTTTATATATTCTGGAACCCATTTTCCTAAAGCAGAATAATATTTAAACCAATATTCAGAGCCATTTTTTAATATAAAACTGCTCGGGAATAGTAAGTTTGTTTTATCGATGTCCGAGCTTGTACTTGCTGTAGAAACAACTTGTACGGTTGTTCCATCACGTACGTCACTCGGTAAAGCAATGGTTTGTGCCCATTTGTCATTTTGAATGATTACTTTTTGCATAGATGCAGTTGTTAATGGAACGACTTCATAGGTCGCACCATTAGTAGGACTCACAGTCGCTAACTGAGCGATCCATTTATTTTGACTGCTATTAAAGATGAATTGATAAACATCTCCACTATTTATCTTTAATACTTCTAACGGAATATTGGTATTAGAAGTATCTAAATAACTACTATAAGCAGCACTAGAACGAATTGTAATTTTGTCCAAATTATTAGCGCTTGTTGGTAAAGTAAGGTTTTTGACCCAATTCCCATTTGCTAGATTAAATTCTAAATCTGAATAACCGGATGGAATTGATCCACTATTATTATTCTGATTTGGTGAAAGTACAGTTGCGGCATATACAAGTGAAGATGCAACAATTGCTCCAATAATGAGTGATGTTTTTAATTTAAAATTCACAGCAGCCTCTTTTATTTGTTTTTAGATTTTTCGAATAGCAGGTTAGCAAACCATTTTTACGCAGTCAATTTCACAACAATTAATTTTTTATTAAATTTCAATTACATGACTACTGAATCATTTTGAAATAAAAATATGAACCTTTTTAAAGAATAGTTTGTTTATGAGAATTAAATAACCAATTTTTAATATGTAGAAAATATTAAAAAGATATTTAAGGATAAAAAGAAAGGTAGTCTCTCTTTTTATCCTTTAGTTTTAATTTACTTTCTTTGGAAAGCTAAACCAGACAAATACAGTTAAAAGGAAGAAACAAATAGCTGAGACAGTAAGCACCCAACTATGCGCATAGCTAAAAGCTTGCTGCGCAACTGCAATTAATTGCCCTCCTAAAGGATTTTCAAGGTTAGAGGCTAATTGCATGGTTTCACCAATCGAGATACTCGCTTTTTCAATTAAGTTTGACGGAAGCTCGGCTGGCAAAACAATTGAGCGGCTATAAAACCAAGATAACATTAACCCAAATATAGCAACGCCCAAACCAGCCCCAAGCTCATAAGCCATCCCTTCAATAGCACCTGCTGCACTCGCCTTTTGCGGAGGTACAGATGACATAATCGCAGCAGTTGAAGCAAGTAAGGCAATTTCAATGCTAAATCCTAAAAAGACCATACATGTCCATGCTAAAAAGTGATCGGTCGAAAAGTTAAGCTGGGCAAGCCCCCAGAGACTGAATCCACTTATTAAAATACCAACAGTAGATACAAGTCTAAGCCCCCATTTATTTAAACAAATTCCGGCTAATGGACCACCTAAACTAATCGCAATCATGAATGGAATTATAAACATGGCTGCCTGTAATGGTGAAAACCCATGTACAAACTGCAACTCTTGAGACAAGAGTAATTCAAAGCCAACCAAAGCAATCATGGAAACAACAGCCATAACAATGCTGGTAGAAATCACTGGATGTTTAAATAACTCTAGATCAATCATTGGCGTCGTAGCTCTTTTTTGGCTTCGAATGAAGTGGATTAAAGTACTTATGCCTACCACAAACATCACGACTGTAAGTACCGAGAAGTTGTACATCGCCGATTTGATTGAATAGATCAGGCTTAAAATGGCTACAACCAAGATTAAAGCTTGTCCTAAATTAATTGGCTGATCAGTCTTCTCTTGTTGTTTAGGAATGATCATTACAATCATAACCAGAACCACTAAAATAATCGGGATATTGATGAGGAATACAGCTCCCCAATGGAAGTGTTCCAACACAAACCCACCCACTAATGGACCAAAAGCTGCTCCGCCACCACCCACTGTAGACCAAAGACCAAGTGCAAAATTTCTCTGCTTTTCTTCGGTAAAGGCATTACGGATGCCGGATAAAGTGGCAGGAATAAGCATGGCTGCCCCTAGCCCTAAGACAGCACGAGAAGCAATTAAGGCATAGGCAGTTGGAGAAAAAGCCGCAGCTAACGAACCAACACCAAAAACTGCGGTTCCAATAAATAATAATTTTTTAAAGCCGATACGATCACCGAGTGCACCCATCGGTAAAATCAAACCCGCCATAATCAGTGAATAAATATCAATGACCCATAAAAGCTGATTGGCAGTTAAATTCAATGCTGCACTTAAAGATGGTGTTGCAACATGCATCACCGTTGCATCAATCGTAACGGGTAAATAAATAAGGACGATAATTGTCAGGATTAACCATTTTTTTTGCATAACGCTCTTCAATATCCAAAACTTGGACATGTGTTCAAATCATGGTTATTATATACACAATTGGACACTTGTCCAACTTTTAGTTTTAATGTAATTTGTGTCGAATTCAGTCAGGTGAAAGAAACATGGCCTATCTTAATCGCGATCAACGCAGAGAAATGATTCTGCAAGCTGCCATGCAAGTTGCTTTGGCTGAAGGTTTTACTGCCATGACGGTACGTAGAATCGCAACGGAGGCACAAACCTCAACCGGACAAGTTCATCACCATTTCTCTTCGGCATCTCATTTAAAAGCTGAAGCTTTTTTACAGCTGATGGAACAGCTTGATGAAATTGAAAAAACCCTAGAAACAACTAGCCAATTTCAAAGGCTATTCATCTTATTAGGCGCAGAAAACATCGATAGACTTCAGCCCTACTTACGTTTATGGAATGAAGCTGAACTCTTGATTGAACAAGATGTTGAAATACGAAAGGCTTATAACCTTGCTATGCAGAATTGGCATCAAACGATTGTGCAAGCGATTGAGTGTGGTCAGAAAGAAGGCGAACTTAAAAACAGATCAAATTCCACAGACATTGCATGGCGACTCATTGCCTTTGTTTGTGGCTTAGAAGGTATTTATAAACTTGGTTTACAAGGTTTAGCTGAGGAAGATTTCAAACGCCATACCGAAGCGATTATTCGCCTAGAATTGTTATAAATGTATAAGCTGGCATTGATTAGAATGCCAGCTTTAAAATACTAAAATTAGAACCAGCCTTTACGACCTTTTAAAATTTGATCGGTACAACGTAAGGCTTCTTGAGTCAGGCCCCACAAACGATAATCGCCTGTGATTGAACCAATTTGGAAGTTATGAGTATAGGCAAAACTCAGGTCGCGCTCAGGGTCACACCATGCGCCTGAACCATTGTAACCAATGTGTCCAAAGCCATTTTTAGCGCGTTTACCCATAGTAATAATACGGTGATAGCCTAAACGCCAATTCATCGGAATTGGCATAACACGATCACGTGCATAACTTTGAATGGTACTAAGCTCTTTAAATACTTCTGGGCGAATGATTTGCTGTCCGTCCCATTCACCTTGATTTGCCAGCATCGCATAAATTTTAGCAAGACTATTTGCAGTAAATGTGCCGTTTGCTGCTGGAATGACTGCTTGCAACCCCTCGTCACTAAAGAAACTAAGATGTTTCATTCCTTTTGGAATCATTGCATCTTGAAAATCTTGAGGGTCTTGTCCAGTCCAAGTAATCATTTTTTCAGAGAGTGAGCTCTTGCGCTTCTGTGGCTTTTTAGGTTTTTCAACTTGAGTAGACGCTGGTTTTTCTGGTTTTGGTTGAATTATTAAACGTGCTACACGTTCCAACTCATTTGCAGGCGTTCCAAAATATGCTCCATCTAACTGTAACGGTTCAACAAGATAATTGCGCATGAGTTGATCTAAAGATTGACCAGTTGCTTTTTCAAGTACACCACCCACAAGCCAACCAAATGTTAAAGCTTGATAAGCATTACCCTCTCCTGCAAGGAATCTTGGCTTAGTCGCCGCGACCACATCTAACATATGTGACCAGTCGAGCATTTCTCGCGCACTTTCGATGATATTTCGCACATCAAACATGCCGCTTTGATGGCTTAGCACATGACGCAATGTCATTTGCTCTTTTCCATTTTGAGCAAACTCAGGCCAATAAGTCGAAATTGGTTTGTCGTATTCTAAAAAACCTTCACTTACTAAAATATGCGCTAAAGTTGCAAGTATGCCCTTACCTGTAGAATAGCAAACTGCCAATGTATCAGGTTGCCAAGCTTCAGTTTGTGATTTTAGACCGGTGTAGATATCTACAACTTTCTGACCTCTAAAATAAACCGCTAAAGCAGCTCCACCTTGTCCCGTTCTAGCATCTTGAAGACGGCTAAACTGGTGTGCTAAATCAATAAAACGTTCATCCAAAATACCATGATAGTTATGGGTATCGGCCAGTAAAATCTCTTTAATCACATGAAGTTCCTTGCATTTTTTGTTATTTTGCTCAAAAGCAGCCCAAACCTCTGTTCAGGCTGCTGATATTTTTATAACGCTTTTACAGTTCCTGCAACATGCGGTTTTTGTGATTTGGCATTACGAATCAAGAAATCAGTCTTTTTATCTGTATTGGCAGTTAAAAACTCAACTTTTGATGGCAAGAACATTGGCAGCTTAAACCACACATCTGCTTCATAAGCATCTGGTAATTCAAGGTTTGCTAATGCTTTAGCTTTGCTCCACATACCATGCGCAATGGCTTGCTTAAAGCCAAATGCTTTTGCAGTAATGGCATGAATGTGAATTAAATTAAAATCACCAGACACTTTCGCATAACGGCGACCTGTGTTTTCTAAAATATTCCACTCTGCCTTTGGAACATAAGCTGGTGCTTGTTCTTCTTTGGCTTTCTCACCTACTCTTTTCTCGACTTTTTGGCGAGATAAATAAGTCGTTAAACCTTCCATCACCACTTCACTGCCAACTTTTGCCGTGGTAATAAAGTCAAACTGAACACCTTTATCATGCGGTTTTAGTTCCCCAAATTTACATGACAGAGTGAGTTTTTCAGTTACACCAATTGGTCTGGTTTGTTTAATCTGGTTACGGATATGCACTAAACCTAAAATTGGAAATGGAAAGGCTTCTGCTGTCATCATGTGCATTTGCAAACTTTGAGAAAGCACCGCCAAATAAATTGCGGGTACAAAGCCATTATTTTGAAAGCCACATACTTCGTTATAAGCTTTGAGGTGATTCTGATCAATTTCTAAAGTATCTACCACATATTCAACTTGCGGTAATATTTTTGGACCTTTCGGCTTTTTAAAAATTAAACCTTGCACAACTTTTGGATAAGCCAATGCCGCTTTTGGTAGCTGGCTAAAATGACGAGTATTCATACCTAACCTTTTATAATTTATAGATTCTTGAATAAAAAAGGGATGCACAAGCACCCCTATTTAGCTAAAAGTGCTTAAGCGCCCAACAAGCTTTGACCACATACACGCACAACGTTGCCATTTACCCCTGTAGAAGCAGTTGATGCAAACCATGCAATCGTTTCTGCTACATCAACAGGTAAACCACCTTGTTGCATTGAGTTCATACGGCGACCAGCTTCGCGAATTGCAAATGGAATCGCAGCAGTCATTTGAGTCTCGATAAAACCAGGTGCTACTGCGTTAATGGTAATACCATTTTTTAAGATAGGCGCAGTAAATTTCACTAGACCAATCACACCAGCTTTTGACGCAGCATAGTTCGTTTGACCAAGGTTACCAGCAATACCACTAATTGATGATACACAAACAATACGGCCATTTGCATTTAGACCATCGTTTTCTAACAAGTAGTCATTTACACGTTCAGCAGCAGACAAGTTAATGTTAATTACCAAGTCCCAAAGCTCTGGCTTCATGTTTGCCAAAGTTTTGTCACGTGTAATACCTGCGTTATGAACAATAATATCTAACCCGCCTTGTTTTGCTGCAGCAGCTTTAATTTTTTCACCTGCATCGGCAGCTGTAATGTCAATTGCCAATGTAGAACCGCCAATGTCAGCAGCTACACGGTCAAGGTCAGCTTGTTGTTGTGGTACGTCTAGACAAATAACATGCGCACCATCACGTGCCAACACATGTGCAATTGCCTCACCAATACCTCGGCTTGCACCAGTTACTAACGCAGTTTTACCAGCAAGCGGTTTTGCCCAATCAACATCCACTACATCTGCTTTAGATACACGAATCACTTGACCAGATACATAAGCTGAACGTGGTGAAAGTAAGAAACGTAATGTTGATTCAAGGTTTGCAGCAGCACCTTCATCTACATAAACAACTTGAGCGGTAATACCCTTTTTAAATTCTTTACCTACAGATTTGATAAAGCCTTCAAGTGCACGCTGAGCAATCGCTTGTTTTACAGTTTTCGCAGTTTCAGGAGTTGTACCAATCACAATCACTCGACCAGAAGTCGCAACTTGACGTGCAATCGGGTTAAAGAATTTATAAAGTTCATTTAACTGTTCTGAGTTTTGAATACCAGATGCATCAAATACAACTGCTTTGAATTTTGATTCTTTATCGCCTGCATTGAATGGACGTAAATTTAAACCAACTTTTGCAGCTTCTTGTTGCAAAGCAACGTTATTGCCTACATAGCTATCTGCATGAACATTGCTAAGTACTTGTGCAATCGCACCAGACAATACACTTGACGGCGCTGCGCCAACCAATACTGCACCATTCACTACTGGCTGAGCACTTTCAAAACGCTCTAATACAACTGGCGATGGTAAACCCAGATTTTTAACAACGAATTTACCAATAGGAGATTGTGTAAATGCTTGGTATTGATCAGTCATGATTATTATCTCTCAAAGAAATGAATTTTCTACGACAGGCTTCATTATGTTATGAGATGGATAGAAACAATATGAAAGCAGTCGTTCATTAGAGTTACTCCAAATCATACTTGACTTCATCTTTGGATGTCTTGACCTGAATGCTATCTACAATGTCATTCTAGTCAATACAGGTCTATTTGAATTGTGTTAAGGTAGCTTACAAGAATATCGTTATTATGCTTGGAAAAGCCTTATGAGCAAAACAACTCAAGAAAATCCAGCAGTCGAGAATTCTGCTCAGGAAAAAGTGTCAAATACATCAAAGTCGGCTTCTAACACGGCTAAGCGTAACAGCACTACTCCTAAAGCAGCAACTAATACATCAAAAACGACACGTACTCGTTCAACGACTGCACCTGCACGTAGCCCTCGTACCAAGAGCGCTGCTTCAGAAACCTCGTCTACATCTTCAAATGTAGCTGCAGCACCAAAAGCAACAAAAACCAAAACTTCTGTTCAACAGGATAAAACCATGAGCCAAAACACTGTTCGCCGCGTTGCAATTATTGGTGGCAACCGTATTCCATTTGCACGTTCAAATACTGCTTATTTCAAAGCGTCAAATTCTGACATGCTGACAGCAGCATTGAATGGTTTGGTTGAACGCTTTAACTTACAAGGTAAGCGTATTGGTGAAGTCGTTGCTGGTGCTGTATTAAAACACAGCCGTGACTTTAATATGACTCGCGAAGTTGTATTGAGCACAGATCTTGCTCCTGAAACTCCTGCTTATGACATTCAAATTGCTTGTGGTACAGGTTTACAAGCAGCGTTTGTAGTTGCAAACAAAATTGCGCTTGGTCAAATCGATGTAGGTATTGCAGGTGGTGTAGACACAACTTCTGATGCACCAATCGCTGTAGGTGATGGTTTACGTAAAGTTTTACTTGAGCTCAATGTAGCTAAAACAGGTAAAGACCGCCTTAAAGCTTTAACAAAAATTGATTTTAAGAAGCTTCTTGATGCACCAAGCAACGGTGAACCGCGTACTGGCCTTTCAATGGGTGAGCACCAAGCAATCACTGCTTTAGAATGGGGTATCACTCGCGAAGCACAAGACGAGCTAGCTGCAAGCAGCCATCAAAAACTTGCTGCTGCTTATGAGCGTGGTTTCTTTGATGACTTAATGACTCCATTCTTAGGTCTTAACCGTGACAACAACTTACGTCCTGACAGTACAGTTGAAAAACTTGCTAAATTAAAACCAGTTTTCGGTAAAGGCGAAACTGCAACAATGACAGCAGGTAACTCAACTCCGTTAACTGACGGTGCTTCTGTTGTATTGCTTGCTTCTGAAGAATGGGCAAAAGAAAACGGTCATGAAGTTTTAGCTTATCTTTCTTTCTCTGAAACAGCAGCTGTTGACTTTATTGGTAAGAGCGGCCCTAAAGAAGGTTTGTTAATGGCTCCTGCTTATGCAGTACCTCGTATGCTTAAGCGTGCTAACCTTAAACTTCAAGATTTCGATTTCTACGAAATTCATGAAGCATTCGCATCTCAAGTGTTATCTACTTTGAAAGCTTGGGAAGATGAAAAATTCTGTAAAGAACGTCTTGGTTTAGACGCACCTTTGGGTTCAATTGACCGCTCTAAACTAAACGTAAATGGTTCATCTTTAGGTGCAGGCCATCCATTTGCTGCAACTGGTGGTCGTATCTTAGCAACTGCTGCTAAATTGATTAATGAAAAAGGTTCAGGCCGTGCATTAATCTCTATCTGTACAGCAGGTGGTGAAGGTGTGGTTGCGATTGTAGAAAAATAATTTCTATTTATCGACCTAATAAAATAAGCACCCATTTGGGTGCTTATTTTCATTTCAGTATATTGGCTTAATGAAGTGATGCAGCTTTTGCATCTGGGAAAAATTTATCTTCAATATGGTCATAGCACCACTGGAAAATAAAGGTATAAACCAAAATACATAAAGTTAAGCCAATGTCTAAAATAAATGCATCAATGACACTCATCTGGAGCATATAGGCAATCATCGGTACTGTTGCAAGCAACAACCCACCTTCAAAACCAATCGCATGTAAAATCCGTACAGGGATCGTTCTTTCCCAATTATATTTATGCTCTACTTTTTCAAAATAGTGGTTAAAAATCATGTTCCAGAAAACTGAAACCACTGCCATAAACACACCGAGTATTCCTGTTACTTCCATCGGCATATCAAAAATAAAACTTAATGCAATCGCAATGATGACCAATAAAATTCCTTCATAACTGATTGCATGAATGAGTCTTCTCTTGGAAATCAACATTTTTAAATACTCAATAATAACTTGGATAATGTGCATTTTATTTTTATAATATTGATTAATCCAATCAGGTTCTTTCAGTTTTTTTGACAGATGAACATTAATCAAGAACAACTACTCATGTTTCAAGCCGTGATTGAGACCGGCTCTTTTTCTGCAGCAGCCCGTAAACTTGGCAAAGTTCCTTCGGCTGTCAGCATGTCTATTGCCAACTTAGAAATTGATTTGGACTTAACTTTATTTGACCGTAAAGGCCGCGAACCTATCCCTACTGATGAAGCACGGGTTTTATATGAAAAGACCTCTCAGCTTTTGATTGAGATGAATCAATGGAAACAGCATGCTCACGCCTTAAGTACAGGGTTAGAAGCTAATTTAACTATTGTGATTGTGTCTGAACTTTTACATACCAATTGGACCGACTATATTTGTCTTTTAGAGAGTCGTTTCCCTGACCTACAAATTAATATTGTGTCTGCTCCACAAGAAGATGCTCTGCAAATGTTATTAGATGGGTCTGCACAACTTGCACTGATGTTTGAACGTGAGCATCTAGATAACAGAGAACAATTTGTAGAGCTTAAACGTGAGGCTTTAATTCCAGTTATTTCAAATAGCCATCCTCTCGCAAGCCAAAATCAGGTTTCTTATGAGCAGATTCTCACTACACGACAAATAGTAGTTGCAAGCCGAGATGAGACTTTAAAACCAGAATTATTATTTTCAAAACACTATTGGCGCACCGACAACCACCACTCTGCTTGTTTAATGATCTTGCGCAATTTAGGTTGGGGTGTACTTCCTCAAGAAATGTTTAAAGAAAATCCTGAATTAAAAAATAAACTTAAGGTATTGGATTTATTAGATTTCACTCCCCGATTTGAATATTATGTCGACTTGGTATGGAGTCGAGAAAGTGAACTCGGTGCCGCTGCTAGATTTTTGATTGAACATATCCGTAAGCAACGAATGCAACCACTACCTTAAAAATATTTCAAATTAGATGCAGAACCTAAACGTTTTTCTTTGAAATATAACAATTGATATATCGACAGCATGAATAGACTTTGTGCTATAAAGAAAAGATAAGATTTATTACCGAAGATGTTGAATATCAATGACTCATACAGCACTTGACCAATTAAAAACATTAACGACCGTTGTTGCCGACAGTAGTGACCTTGATGCAATTCGTAAATTCCGTCCATTAGACGCAACGACTAACCCTTCATTGATTACGGCAGCAGCAGAACAACCAGAAAGCAAAGAGCTGATTGAAGATGCTTATTATCAAGCCAAAGAAGAAGGCTATAGCAACGATGAGTTAATCGAAAGAACCATTGATATTTTAACTGTAAAATTTGGTGTAGAAATTTTAAAACTGATTGAAGGCCGTGTTTCTACAGAAGTTGATGCTGCACTTTCATATGATACTGAAGCGACCATTAAAAAAGCGCATGAATTATGTGAACTTTACAAAGGTTATGGTATTGATCAGTCACGTATTCTTATTAAAATTGCATCGACTTGGGAAGGTATTCAAGCTGCCAAAGTGCTCGAAGCTGAAGGGATTGCTTGTAACCTCACTCTCCTTTTCGGTTTACATCAAGCCCAAGCGTGTGCAGATGCAAAAGTGACTTTAATCTCACCATTTGTAGGTCGTATCTTAGACTGGTACAAAAAAGCTGAAGGTGTAGACGCTTACCCAATCGAAAAAGACCCAGGTGTGGTTTCAGTTAAGAAAATCTACACTTACTACAAGCAGCAAAACATTCCAACTCAAGTGATGGGTGCGAGCTTCCGTAGTATTGATCAAGTGCTTGGTCTAGCTGGATGTGATTTACTGACGATCTCGCCAAGCTTACTTACCCAGCTTGAGCAAGATACCCGTACAGTTGATGCGGCACTTGATGCATCTCAAGCAAAACAAGCAGAAGCCATTGTTAGACCAGCTCAAGATGAGCAAAGTTTTAAAGATGAACTTAACCATGACTTAATGGCATTCCAACTTTTACAAGGTGGTGTCGATGGCTTTATTAAAGCACGTGACCAATTAAGCCTTTTGTTACGTCAGTCTTTTGGAATTGATGCGGAAATAAAATCTTAAAAAACTGCACTTTTCATACAAAATTGCCGATTTTTGTTATCATGACAAAAATCGGTTTTTTATTGGGTTTCTCGTGTTCGGCATAACAGATTTAACAACATATATTATTGGTACATTCCTAATTGTGTTATTGCCCGGACCCAATTCTCTTTATGTGATGTCAATCGCTTCGCGCTACGGGATTAAAACCGGATATATGGGTGCATTCGGTATTTTCACCGGTGACCTTATTTTAATGCTATGTACAGTACTCGGAGCTGCTTCTCTACTTAAGGCATTCCCATGGGTATTTGTTATTCTTAAATTAACAGGTGCACTTTATCTTTCTTACTTAGGCTTTAAACTGTTACAAGGCAGTATTCAACGCTGGAAACAACTTAATCAACGTCAACCAGAAATGGCCGATTTACCCGCTTTAGATAAAATTCATCCTTATAAAACAGCACTCAGTATTAGTTTACTCAATCCTAAAGCAATTTTATTTTTCCTATCTTTCTTTGTTCAATTTGTTGAACCCGACTATGCCTACCCCGCTCTAAGCTTTTTAATTTTAGCAATTATTTTACAGATCATTAGCTTTAGTTATTTAACTGCATTAATCTTCTCTGGAATTAAACTCTCGGCATTTTTTAAAGAGAACCATAAAATTGCAGCAAGCGGAATCTTTTTAGTCGGAATTCTATTTTTCGGATTTGGTTTAAAACTAGCAACCTCTACAATTTAATTATTTTAATCTAATAACTTTTGCATTAGAAAGTTAAAACATAATGAACTGCTAAAAGTCCAGCATGCCATCTGTTTTAACTTCATTAAGTACAAAAAAAGTTCTGACTTGTCTTACTCCAGGTAAGGCAATAATCTTTTCACTATGAAATCGATTAAACGCTGCTAAATCTTTAACACGAATTTTTAGAAAATAATCGACTTCTCCCGCCACCAGATAACACTCTAAAACATTTTCCAAATCACCCGACGCTTGTTCAAATGCTTGAAAGCTGTCAGGAGTTGAACGGTCCAAAACTACACCAACTAACACCACAGTACCACGTTGAACCGTATTGGGATTGATCCGAGCACGAACATCCAAGATTGCTCCAATCTTAAAAAGACGCTGAGTATGATTCCAACAAGATGATGTACTAATACCTACTAGTTTTGCCAATTCAGCATTACTTAAACGCCCATTTTCCTGTAAGGCACGCATAATTTTCAGCTCTAATGGGGTCAAATTTTCAGCCTTATCATCCATAAAATAATATTCTTGATCCATTGTTATTTATGAAATAAATAATAGCATTATTTAATAATTTAAAAATATTATTTATTTTTTAACCCAAAAATAGAAAGCACCTTCTTAAAAAAAATTGTTAAATTCACCCCAACTGGAAGCAATGGCAGAAGCCTATTAATTTTTCTTGGATTTAGAACACGTATCATGCAAAAAATTCTTCAAGATTTTTCAATTCCAGCAGTATTTGCTGGTTTTATTACCTTTCTCATTGGTATTAGTGTTTCGGCCGTTTTAGTGATTCAGGCGGCTCAAGCTTTAGGTGCTTCACCTGAACAAATCACTTCATGGTTTTGGGCTTTGGGTTTGGGTATTGGCTTATCAGGACTCATTCTTTCTTGGAAATTTAAATATCCTGTAGCGACGGCGTGGTCAACCGCAGGTCTTGCTTTAATTATGGCAACAGGTAGTGGATATAGTTTAAATGAAGCGATTGGTGCTTTCTTAGTTGGTGGTTTACTAACAGCGATTTTAGGCTTTTCAGGTATTTTTCAAAAAGCGCTGTCATACATTCCTCAAAGTTTAACAAGTGCCATGCTGGCCGGCGTCCTACTCAAATTTGGTATTTCACTTTTCGCAAGTTTACAAAATGATTGGGCATTCGTTTTATCGTTACTTAGTATTTATGTCATTACAAAAAGATTATGGCCGCGTTATAGCATTGTATTTACCGTAATTGCAGGTATTGCCCTGTGTCCTGTCTTTTTAGAATTTCATATGCCTACAATTCAGTGGTCTTTAGCAAAACCTGTTTGGATTAGCCCTGACTTTAGCTGGTCAGCACTTTTGGGCTTAGCACTGCCACTGTTTGTGATTAGTATGGCTTCTCAATATTTACCAGGTATTGCCATGATCAAAAGTTATGGCTACAAACCACACGTGAATCAACTCATTGGCTGGACAGGTTTAACCCAAGTTGTGCTTGCACCGTTTGGTTGTTATAGCGTAAATATTGCTGCGATTAGTGCTGCCGTAAGCTTAGACGACCAAGTTCATCCTGACCCAAGCAAACGGTATATTGCAGGTATAAGCTGTGGTTTTTTCTACATCTTAATGGGTTTGTTTGCCGCAACACTTACAAGTTTATTAATGTCTTTCCCTCATATTTTTATTGTAGCTTTAGCGGGTATTGCATTACTTGGTACGATCAGCCACAACATTGCGATTGCTTTTGCTCAAATTGAAGAACGTGAAGCTGCATTATTTACCTTTTTATGTAGCGCTTCGGGTATTCAATTCTTCGGGATCGGCTCAGCATTTTGGGGATTGGTTGTCGGAATTATTGTATTTGTTGTGCTCAAATTTAAAGCCAAAAAAAGCTAATAAAAAAAGCGTTCATAGCTCCCTATTTTCAATGCTATGAACGCTTTTTAGTATAATTTCTTATAACTCTCTTACTACGACTGTTTTTGCCATTTTGTCGTGCCAGCCTTGTTTTTTAGCGTCAAATGCCACCCAAAAAAGACCAATACCAAATACTAAAATTGATGGAATATAGCCAATATATCGAATAATGCTCTGCATAACTGTGAGCTTATTACCTGTTTTTTCATCTAAAACTTTTAATCGCATCAACCGTTTGCCAGGTGTACCTGCAAAATACAACCAACATAAAATTGAATATAAAAAAGGAAATGCGTAGTTCACAATTAAGTCGAACCAATAATTTTGTGGCTGACTACTTAAGCCTGTAGCAAATACTAAGTCGTAATCTCCCCGATAAAAAATCCATGCGGCTGGAATAATTGCTAAACAAAGAATAAGACTATCAATAATCATTGCGCCAAATCTTAACCAGAACCCCGCATACTCATACTTATAAGTCATGCCTACCTCACTTTGTTATTGTTTAATAGCTAAAATGGTCTTACTACTTTACTTTTATCCTAATTGAAACTTTTTTATTTTTAAATACTTAAATGAAATTAAAATATTCTAATCAGATATTTTTTTGTAATTATTTTGATCAAATAATGGCTATTAAATATTCTATTAGGATGAAAAATAATTTAATTTTTAAAACTGACATTTTTTATGTCAGTTATATTTAAATAATTTTATAAATAGATTAAATTACAAATAAATATTATATTTATTTCCAAAATAAAACATCTATCTTAAACTCTTTTTTTAATAAAAGTGCTGCAAATAACAGACCTAATCCAATAATAATTAAAAAAACACTTAAACTGATTACTCCACCAATAATAGCTAGGGTGCCTAATATAGCTAAAATATAAAATATAATTACACTGAATGTTGGCATTTCAATTTATTCCACTACTTAAAATAAAAGCAATTTATTCTATCGAGTTTATAAACGATTGCTGTTTTCAAATGTTGATTACACTATTAATTTGTATCTTCATACAATAATCATGTTATTAAACTTATTTAATGTTACTTTAGTTTAATAAACAGTGATGGAATTCACATAACTTTTATTTAATTTCAAAGTAATGCTTTTCAGTCACAAGTTTAATTTTTAGGTTTTTATATAAGCGTTCTTTTGAATCTTCTAGTGAAGGTACAACTTTTTCTGCAAATTTATCTTCAGTCATCAGTCTGGCATATGTTTTGTAACCAATAATTAACTTTTGCGGTTCGTTACCTGTTTGACGGAATTCTTCAATGAGTTTATTGACTTTCTTTGCTGTTAAATCTGCCATCTTCCTTAGTCCCCCCTTAATTCACTATTTTGTTATACGGCTTCTTTGTGACAGAAATATGAACCGTAATTTTTTGTAATTTTCATGTAAATATTAATAATTATAGGTCTATAGCTTACCTACCAGTTCAAAACTAGCAAAGTAATCAACTCAATTATTTGATTTATATTTATTTTATTTAATTTCAATTACTTTTAATTGAATAGATGTCTCCAAAGAATGAAATATGTTAATCTTTAATTAATAAAGCTTCATACATATAACAACTGTAAATAAGAGGAATAACATCATGAATTACCAACATATTATTGTACCAGTAGACGGTTCCGAGATTTCTTTAGCAGCAGCTCGACAAGCAGCTCATATTGCAAAAGCATTTGGTAGTAAATTGACCGCCATTAGTTTGGTTGCGGTAGATCCTTTTAGTGGCGTAGATTTTTATTACATCTCACCTGTTGTAAAAGATTATTTTGTTGAAGCACGTGCTAATGCAGAAAAAACTCTCGCAAAAGTTAAAGCTTTATGTGCTGAAGAAGGCATTGATGCAGAAACTCAAATCATTCAAGGTGAAATTTCTTCAGATGGTATTTTGAAAGCCGTAGAAGACTTAGGTTCTGATTTGATTGTGATTGGTTCGCATGGCCGTAAAGGTTTCCAAAAACTAATTTTGGGAAGTTTTGCTCAAGATGTTTTAAATAGCACCAAGATTCAAGTTTTAGTCGTAAAAGAGTAAAATTCTTGAAAGATAAAAGCCCAATCATTAGATTGGGCTTTTTAATAAAATAACTTATAGAAATTTTACACCCAGTAAAAAACTCTATAGAATAGTTCACTATTCCATCAATTTCGTGAGTCACGCCAATGAAGTAAGTCTTTTTTCTCATCAATTTTTTCTTTTTTTGATGTGCAAAATAGACTATTTTTGTGATTTACCGTCTCTATTAAAAATTATCATTCTCCTATTTTGTACATCCTGTATTTATGAGGTTTTTTATGACTCAGCAGGCATGTGTAATATCGCGCCTTACCTTAGAGTTCCCTTCAAAGGTAATGTTTAAGCATCTAAATTTTAGTCTTGAATCGAATCAGGTCTCTGCCCTAATTGGTCGTAATGGCCAAGGCAAATCTTTGCTTATGCAAATGTTAAATGAGACACTTGCATTAGATTCAGTTGTTACATCAGGGCAAATATCTTGGCATGTAAAACATGCGTATTTACCTCAATCGCATCGTTTGACAGCACTTACAATTGCTGAAGCCTTAGATATTTTAGATATTTACGACGCTTTTAAAAGAGTTGAACAAGGTAATGCCGACTTCGATGATTATGATTTATTGGAAGGTAAATGGGACCTGCCCACTTTATGGAACAACCTCTTAGAATCAGCTGGTTTACCAACAGATTTAGATTTCCCAGTTAAAAATTTAAGTGAAGGTCAAAAAACCAAATTGGCTCTAAGCTGTTTATTTTTAAAATCAGGCCACTATCTATTACTTGATGAGCCTAGCAATCATCTAGATCAGCAGTCTAGACAATGGTTAATCGATCATTTAAAAAAACACCCAGCAGGTAGTCTTATCATTAGCCATGATCGGACTTTATTAAATGAAGTCGACCATATTTATCATTTAAATGAACATGGTCTACATCACACCACCGGAAATTATGAAAAATTTTATGGGCCGTATCAAACCAATATTGCAGCTCTAGAGCAATCTATTCAACAGAGCCAACGTGAAGTTAAGCACATGAAGCAAAAGCAACATGATGTATTAATGAAAGCTCAAAAACGAGAGCGTGCTGGCAATAAATTAAGAGAATCAAATTCTCAAGCCAAGATTTTGCTCGACTTTAAAAAGGAACAAGCAGGCCAAAGCATTGCTGCTATACAGTCTCAACATCAGCGACAAATTTCAAACAGTCAAAATGATTTAAAAGATAAGAAATTGCTTCTCGAAACCGTTAAACCTCAACAGTTTGTCTTCCCGTCTTTTCATAAGAAATCTGGTGAAATTCTGCGGATTAAAAAATTGAAACTGAAACATGGAACTCAAAAACCCATCGATCTAGCAGTACAAGCGGCTCAAAAAATTCATATAACAGGACAAAATGGTATTGGAAAATCAACTTTACTTAAGGCAATTCATGCACAGAACAATCAACCCTGTGACAGCATTCACCTATCTGTAGAGTGTTTCTATCTCGACCAGAACTTTAGCTTTTTATGCGATGAAATGACTGTTATTGAAAATTTATCTCACCTGAATAATGAACTTTCAGAACTCGAATGGAGAAATTTGCTAGGTCAACTTCGAATTCGTGGAGATAAAGGTATCCAACTATTGTCTCAGCTAAGTGGTGGTGAAAAACTAAAAGTAGCTTTATTGGCCCTTAGCCAGATAGAACCTGCACCTGAACTTCTGTTATTAGATGAACCAGAAAATCATTTGGATATTGAATCTAGAGAGCTACTTGCTAATGCTATTCAGAGTTATGAAGGTGCGGTATTGCTCGTTTCACATGATCAACTGTTTGTTGAAAGCTCAGGCATTCATGAGTCATTTTCTTTAATATAATAGTTAGTAATATACCAAGTTTCAAATTTACTAGCTCTCGAGAGCTAGTAAATTTTATCAATTATTATTGTTTCACTTTGCTTAATAACTCGAGGTCTAAAGTATATTTCACAGTTTTATTTTTACGAGCACTATTACGCATTTGATAAACTTGAATAATATAGTCACCGTCAACTGGTAAAGTAAGCTCTCCTTTAAAACCTATAGTTGAGCCAATCAATAGTGCATTATCTTTACCTGGTTTTTTACCAGGTGCAAAAATATTTATGTAGGCTAAATTCCCCAGACTATTGATATCAAATTTTAATATTTGGCCTTTTTTTGCATAAACTCTATACCTTACATCATCGTAGCCCTGAAATTTTCCAGTTAAAATGGTATGTGGTGAACTTTGTAAAAAATTAACTTTTTGCTCATTATTTTTGGCATAGATAGTGAACGAAGTAGCTGAAATAAGCGTAGATAGTAATAATGTTTTAATGATTTTTCTCAACTTATTGACCCTCAAAATTATTTTAAAGTGATTATATTAAAAATAATTTTTATAAAATTTTACTTTATGTATGATTTTGATGAGTAGTAGTTGCTTTTTATAACCAGTAACAAATAAAGTATCTTAGAAATCTTAATTATCTTTCTTTTCAATAATTATTTAAAAGTTAAAGTATATGGATAATCTATAAGTCTGGAAGAATTTTTAATGAATATTATTATTCGTGATGAGCAAGCCGAAGATATTGAAGCCATTGAAAAATTGACAAAAGCAGCTTTTCAAAATGCTGAGCATACAAGTCATACCGAGCATTTTATTGTTAATAGTCTAAGAGATCACGGACAACTTACTATTTCTCTAGTTGCAATTGAAGATGAGTCTATTATTGGACATATTGCTATTTCTCCGGTTGAGATTAGCTCAGGCGAAATAGGTTGGTATGGTTTAGGTCCTATCTCAGTTCATCCAAATAAACAAGGATGCAGTGTTGGCTCTCTTCTCATCAATAAATCACTAGAAAAATTAAAACAACTTGGCGCTCAAGGATGTGTTTTATTAGGTGATCCAAATTATTACAGCCGATTTGGTTTTAAAAATTATCCTCAGCTAATTTTGCCTGATGTACCGAGTGAATATTTTCAGGCTCTAACTTTCTCGGGCAATATTCCAAAAGCTAATGTCAAATACCATGAGGCTTTTAATGCAACGCAATAATAAAAACTTACTATCTTCAAAAGAAAACTCCTAAAAATAGGAGTTTTCTTTTTCATTGGTTTTGAACAATATTTACTTAAAATATTACCTTTTATTTAACACGCTCAATTTGGAAAACTTCAATATCGGTAGGCTTAACTCTATGCTTATCTACCTCACCAACGACACGTACTTTATCCCCTGCTTTTAGTTCAAGAGGTTTCCATAAGTCATCATCGATATCAATTATGATTGAACCCGTAGCGTCTTTTAACTCAAAATGATCCCCAGCAATATGCTTTACGATCGTACCAGTTAAAGTTACTCCAGATTCATCAGCCAAAGTTTTTACTTTGGACACTGTGACTACATTTTTTGTTGCTTCTTTTAATAAAGCAGCATCTGGTTTAGCTATCACAGCACTACTTCCTAATAAAGCAAATCCAGCCAATGCTGTTAAAAGTATTTTTTTCATGACGATTACCTACTTTTTAATATTCTTAGTTATATAAACAAATTCTTTTAAAGTTATAGATTTAGCTTTTGTGGCTTTTTGTATCTTATTAAGTTCTTTGTTTAATGAGAATAAATAGTAACATTAAAAAATTTCTTTAAGTTCTCTTTTCCAACAACTATTTTATGGCCTTTATTTTTTCGTGAATTTACTTAAGAAAGCTTTTTCTTAAGTAAATTAAACTCAGCATTTAAATATCATTTCATTGTTAGGCAACAAGTTGTCCTAAACTCAATAAAATATTTATGGCTTCTGTCTCGTCCTCGGTTTGCATAACAATCATTCTGTCATAAGAAATTCCACCAACTTCAATATAAATTTTTGGATGTGGAAGCTGAGGAATATAGACTTTTAGTGGTTGATAAAGAGCAAGAAGATAACCGAATGAATCATAAGGATAATGATCATCTTTTAATGTCTTCTTTATAACAACATAGTTGTTCAATATACTTAAAATAAAACCATATTCATTTTCAGAATGAAATTTAGCGTCCATACTTACCTCCTTGATTAGTTAATATTTTTATAATCAAACTTAAAGGTTAAATTTCTGATCTGAGGATATTTGAACCAATTTACTTTAAATATAGAGTTCTATTTAAAATAATGAGTTTCTAATTTAAATATATTTAAAACCAAGTGTATTAGTCAACATATTTTGAACAGCGCCATTAAAAATAAATATTTTGAGTTACAAATCACACTTTAAGACAAAAATAAAAAGATATAAAAAACCCATCTTACGATGGGCTTTGGGCATTCAACTAGATTATGAATCTTTATCCATTGAATGAGGAGTTGTGGTTTTATCTTGCTGTTTTGTGTCGTTTTCACCTTGGCAAGCACTCACACTCAAAGAAATAAAGGCGGCTAAACCCAAGGTCGCTATAATTTTTGTCATGTTTCACCTCATGAATTGTTTAGATTGATGAGTTAATAAATACTTTTTATTAGTTTTACGATCAGCATAGGTTTCTAGGCTTTTTTGTAGATTTAGCGCAAAAATGTAAAGCTATTTAGTTTTGACTTTAAGCGCTCATTTAAATTTAACTCAACAAGTTCAAAACCGAGCACCTAACATAAACTTAAATTAAATATTAACTGAATGCCTGAGCGTTTTGAGGAGTAAGTCATATAAGTGATCTACAGCTTTAGACTCCAAAGATGCCCGACTCCGATAAACAGCGACCTCCATAGGTTCTAAAGGTCCTAGGCCATGATCAGCACTTAAAATAGTTAAATGCTCAGGCGCACTACACTGTGTGAACACGGCAATTGCTAAACCACTTTCCACCGCTGCAATTTGACCAGCTAAACTTGAACTGTTGTATACCACCCGATAACGGCGTCCCTGTAAGGCCAATGAATTAATAGCGCTCTTTTTGGCTTGACTAGTACTTTCATAAACTGCAATTGGGAGTGGATCTTCTCGCCAGAGTTCAAACTGTGGAGAGCCTACCCACACCATTGGTTCATGAAATAAAAGTGTTCCTTGACGAGCGTTATCTCTCGAAATTAATGCCAAGTCTATATCCCCAGTTTCTACCCGTGGTATTAACGAAGTAGACTGCTCACAAATTAATTCAATTTCAACACCTCCATAACGTGGAGCAAAACGCTTAAGTACAGGCGTTAAATATTTTGCAGCATAATCATCGGGCACCCCAAGGCGTATACGCCCCTTCAGCTCATCTCCGTGAAATGCCATTTGGGCTTCTGCATGTAAGTCGAGAATACGGCGCGCATAACCTAAAAGTAGCTGTCCTTGAGACGTTAATTCAATTTGTCGGTGCGTTCGTATTAAAAGTTGGCAATGTAGAGCTTCTTCAAGTTTTTTTAGTTGCATGCTAACAGCTGACTGTGACCGATATAACTCCGGTGCTGCGTTTGATAACGAGCCTGTATCTACTACGGTGACAAAACACTTTAGCCAATCAATCTGTAAATTTTTTAAAGTCATTAGTATTTATCTATTCGATTTTCAAATAGTATATAAAAGAATTATGCGCTTTTCTTTATTTATTGTCTCTCTCATACTGAACTTATAAGAAGTTAAAACAATTCATTTTTTAACGTCGCTAACAGTAAATTGATTAACAACTGAATAACTCGTTAATCACTGTCCTTACTAACAATTTTATCACTTCGTATTTCTTAGGTATTACGCACTAGGAGGAGGTTTTATGCGCCTAAATAAACAGATGCTTGCGTCACAAAGTGCGACATCCACTTTCGTTTTACTTTGGGGAAGTGCTGCGATTTTTACTCGATGGGGACTCGACAGTGCCTCACCTATAGCATTATTAATTCTACGCTTTGCCACAGCTTTGTTTGTTCTGTTGTTAATTGCTATTTTTAGAAAAAGACTTTTACCTAAGCGTGGAACTCGAAAGCAAGTTTTATTAACTGGACTCCTCATTATTGCAGGTTATTCAATTTGTTATTTTAAAGCCATGGCTCACGGAGTCACCCCTGGTTTAATGGCCACAATCATGGGAATACAGCCAATTTTGACGCTTTGTCTTTTAGAAAAGAATTTACAAAAAGAGAAATTATTAGGTCTATTGATTGCTTTAGCCGGACTCATACTTTTAGTGTGGAAAAGCTTAACTATGTCTTTTATCGCTCCAATCGGAATATTCTTTGCTTTAGCAGCACTGATCTGTATCACTTTTGGTGCCATCATGCAAAAAAACATTCAACAAGCCCCTACAGATGTTTTACCGCTCCAATATGTAGTTAGCCTTCTAGTTTGTTTATTTATAGTTCCATTTGAACATTTTGAAATAACGTGGAATTCACAACTCATTATTTCGGTGTTATTTCTTGGAATTTTAATTTCTGTGGTTGCTCAACTTTTACTTTACCGTCTTCTAAATCAGGGCAATCTTGTAAATGTAACAAGCCTATTTTATTTAGTCCCTGTTGTTACTGCACTTTTAGATTTTTTAATTTTAAAAAACAAGTTGCCGCTTGCAGGCTTAATAGGAATGATTGCAATTTTAATAGGCTTAACGCTTGTATTTAAAAAGAAATAACTCATTTAAGGTACATTATAAAACCCTCGACTGAGGGCTTTATGCTGAGTTAAAGACTAGTCTAAACTTTTCCAATCTTTACCAATTTGAGCTAATGCTGGAAGCTCATCGCTATTAAAAACATTAGAATTACGATCAATAGCAAATCGATAGACGGGCATAGAATCAGCTTCAGTTTTCTTAAAAAAACTGAAGTTTTCATTAAGATGATAATTACCACCCTCTGTAGATTTTATTGCTGTTCCTGAAGGTATATGAATATAACTTTCACATTCCACTTCAATATTATTTCCGGCAAGATCTTGGTAGGAAAATTTCATGTTTTTATCCTTTCTAAATTTTTATGATTGAGAAAAACTTAGCATGCTATCCGGATAGCTTATGGATTTTTTTTTCAACTAATTGTTTAAGTGTGTATATTTAGTTAACACTATAAAATTTTATAAAGTAAAGCTAATTTCTGAAATGGATATATTTACAAACTTGCCTTACATCTAAACTAAATAGGATCTTTTATGCTGAGTAAAACAGCATTACTCGGAATACTTTTAAGTATTTTCTTTTGTTCTTTACGCCATTCTTTATAAAAATTTTTATCAGATTGTTCTGAAAAACTATCTCTCTGCTTGTGAGAGCAAGCATCGTCTGTATTTGCTGATTGAACACATGGCCAATTATTTAATTGAGGTGTCAAAACAGCATTACTCATCAATGAAAGTTCTTTTAATCTAATCAAATTCATATCTACTTCCTTGCTTACATTCAGCACCAGACTCTTCAATATGTTCGTTCAAAACTTTATCTTGAATAATTTAGAGGCGGCTATTGTTCTATTTTCAAAGCCAATCCAATCAGGCCTACACACAAATACCACATACTTAAGAATGCAAAGTGCAAGTTTTGTGTCTTGATTTACCAATGATGTAACTTACTACATGCTTGAATAAATTAAGTTTAGGTAAAATAAGAAAGGTATTTCTACCCTTTCCTTCTCTGTTGCTCCAATTTCAGATATACTGACCTGAGTATGAGATGAGCCTTATATAGTTCATTGGTAGATCAATGAATGACTAAGCCCTTCGCTTTCGAGCAAGGGCTTTTTTAATGTGTATGATTTGGAAAATTACTTTTATCTGACTCAGCAATTCAGCCCTCGGTTTGCCTTTACTGAGCAGGTCTGTTAGATTGGTCTTGTTCACCAACTCCTATTGTTGATGAATACTGAAGCCTGATTCGTAGCATCAGGCTTTTTTATGCCTATATTTTATTAAAGATCGGAATGGCTTTTCTGATAAAACCCTATAAAGAATTAAAAAAACTACGAAGCTAAAAACAATTTCTTTTCAATTGCTCGGCGTCTAACCAACCCAGACAAACGATTACCCCCTGCGTTTATCCATACATCAAACTGGTTCGCAGCCCCTTTATAATCTCCTGAATTTAACATTTTTAGTAAAGTCGAGTTTTTAAAAGCACCAACCCCAATATTATAAGTCAGAGAAACCAAGGCATCGAATTGATTCTGTTTTAAAGGAACTTTTACAGCGCTGTGGACTGCACGCTCAAATATTTTCAAATCATGTTTCATATATGCCTGTGCCTGCTCAAGAGTACATGTATCGCCTTTTTGAACCCTCGACCCATTTGGGTATCTGGTTGTACCATAACCAATACTCCAGACACCTACGCCATCATCATAAGCACTGAGCCTTAAACCTTCAAAATTACAGATTTGATTTAAGCCAACTTGACTGAGAGACAACTCATCACTTGCAAAACCAATTTCCTCATCGCTATTGTCTATTGCTGTAGCAATCGAGCTATTTGTCGCAACAGTTGACCTAGATTTGGCACTAAAAATCTTGCGGAGATAATTCAATATTTTTTGCATTTAATGCCCTACTATTTTATTTTTTTCGGTAACCCAAAGCGTATATCCTCTTGAAATAGGGAGCGTACATCCGCTCTATAGACAGCATAATTTACACTCATACCGTTAGGTAACTATTTAAGATACTAAAGATTAAAATGCCCAATATAAAATTGGGCTATGAATTATTCTTCAATTTCTATGGGATCACCATCCTCAGGGCGAATGTGTCGCTCACCATCATCGGCAGGATCTACACTGGAACCATCTTTGGTAATGCTGTTATATAACTCATCCTCTTTTTTATCATCGATAAATTCTTCATCTGAAAAATCAAGAGGCTCTTCTTCATCGTCAAAATTCAAGGGTTTTTCTTCATCTATCATGAGATTCATCCTTTATTTATTAACTTGTGTTATTCCATGCTCAGATAATTGGCTGATACATTCAACACGAAACAATCATCATTTATGTAACAGACATTTTAAGTTACATATCACTAAAAAAACCGCCTTTATAAGGCGGTTTTTTATTTCTAACCAGTTAGAAATAAAAGTACAGTGAACTTATAACTGTTTATATTTTAAGAAAGTAATTTATTATTTTTAATGTAGTCATCTGATTTAAAATAATTAACAATCATTTCTGCATTTTCTTCTTTTGCGGGTAAAGGATTTACTGGAATGCTTTCACTCCCCATACTAAAACCTTGAGGAATCAACTGAGAAATGGGAGGAAGATGAGCTTTACCTCCATCAGTGATTCTTTCAATAAATCCAGCAAGCCACAAAATAAACTCACCTTCATTTTCAAACTTAGGTATAAGGCTAAAATCAATTTTGACCGATGATTGCTCAAGGGGTTTGGTTAAGCAATCTTCAAAATTGATAAAATTATACTTTAATTTAAATTCAGTACCTTTTATCGCATTACGAATAAGACCAACTAAACAATTTAAATTTTCTATCACATCATCAGAAAACAAGTTGTCATTTTTAATTTTTTTATAAACCTTCTCTGCTATAGCTAGATATTTTGGCATCTTAACCTCCTATCTTCTCATGCGTATATTCATATATTTTTTTAAAATATTCTTTTTTTACGTAAGATAGGGTAAAACTCATAAACTAAATGTAAGAAGTACAAGTTTTTTGAAATTACATAATGAAGCACATCACACTTAACCAAATAAATGCCAATCAATTATCTTTATTTCACAAAATAGAAAGAGTTATTGAAAAATTTACTTTCAATTTTTATACCATTTAAAAATATTTCAAATAAAATCTGAGCACTACTTAATATAGATATTGATTTTGTTCAAAAATTTTATCTTTTATTATTTTCAAGATGGTACAAAATACTACTAATTTTTAAAAATAAATAACCGAACAGTAGGCCATTAAATATAATAAAAAGCCCTATTGTTACCATTTGCGTAGACCAAACTTGAATAATGTCTAAATTATCATTTCTTGTTTCGACTTTCCCATACGATATAATAAAGGCTATTCCCAAAACAATTCCAAATAAAATTACACACCACGCTACAACCTTTGCAGCTTTACTTTCATTATGAGGTTTCTTTGATTCACTCATATTTTTCTTAAAACTCTTATTGAATTATTTATTTTCTATAATAACTTCATAGTCTGTTAAAGTTTTATTTATGTTACCTTTTGATATTAATGTAACAAACTTTTATATTTTTTTAATTTATAAATAAAATGTCATACTCTATTTCTAGACTGAAATGTTGCCTTTTTCGGAGGGAGGAAAAATTTTCTTTTTAGGCTTTCTAGCCCATACTAATCCACTATTTCAATACTAAAAAGCTTCTAAAGAGCAAATTTAATTTCCATTAAAATTATAAATTTGCTCTTAGCATTTAAAAAGAACTCATTTATTTTACTTGAAATTTCATATTAAATTTCCTTGCTTGCTTTCTTGCCTCAGGATTAGAAGGTAAATCAAATGGACTTGCACGCCATATTGCTTTTTCAATACTAGTTTTAAATTTTTGTTCTTCTTTATCTAAAAAGATGATTTGCTCAATTTCACCACGATCACTTAAAAATATTTTAACACTTGCACTCATCCCTGAAGAAGATGTTGGAATCTCCCATAGTTTATAAATTTTCTTTTGATATTGTTTTTTATACTTTTCAGCTTCTGAAGCAATTTTATTTTCAGTCACTTGTACAGGAGTGATTTGTTTGTGACTAGTAGTACACCCAACCAATAAAAATAAAGAAGCAATAATAGTGAAGTTTTTCATTTAAAATACCTTGTTTTCAATAACTAAAATTTAACAGTTTAAAATTTAAAAAACCACCCAAAAGATTGTATTAATCATTGATTATTATGAGTTAGCAAAGGTGTTAAGCCACCTTTGCTCCGTCCTTTTTGGTTAATATTTTATTTTTCTTTAAAAAGGAACTTCATAACGAAAATTTAGATTCGAATTTTCTGATATATTTATATTATAGACATCTCGATCAGTAAAAATCCCGTGTTCAGGTGTTTTAAAACTATTAAAAGCTTTATTCTCTGGAACTATTGGAGGTTTATTCAAATAATTTTCTTGAGAATTATATGGAGATGAAGCACAACCAATCAGCCCAAAACCCAATAAAGATATAACTAAAAATGTCTTCATAAATTTTGTCCACTTTGATAAAACTACACAATTTAACAAATTGAACTGCTATTGTCACACCAGAATAATTTAGTTTAACTTAACAATAAATATATCGCATGTATTTTAAAAACAAATAATTAATTTCAACTTCGATAAAAACAAATAAAGCTGGCCCATATAAGTTTTCAAAACTGGATGTATTAAAGGCCCTATTCTACTTTTAATATTTTCTTGATTTTTAACCAATGATCTACCTATTAATGTTTAGATTTTAAGGATTGTTATGCGGTTACATTTTATTGTTCATGAAGATTTTGAAGCGCCTGGCGCATATGAAATTTGGGGCAAAATGAATAACTTCAAAATTACCTATTCAAGAGTGTATTTAAATGAAGTTTTGCCAACTTCTGTTGAAGACATCGACTTTCTTATTGTAATGGGTGGCCCACAAAGTCCCGATACTACATTAGATATGTGCCCTCACTTTAATTCATTAGCTGAACAAGCAATGCTTAAAAAAGCAATTGAAGCAAATAAAGTGGTTATTGGGGTATGCCTAGGATCTCAATTGATCGGTGAAGCTTTAGGTGCCAAATTTGAACATAGCCCTGAGCGAGAAATTGGTAAGTTTCCAATTATGCTTACAGAATACGGAATAACACATTCTAAGTTTTCTCACTTAGGAAAAATGACCGAAGTTGGCCATTGGCATAATGACATGCCGGGTTTAATTCCCAACGCAAAAATTATTGCTTTTAGTGCAGGCTGTCCAAGACAGATTATTGAATATTCCAAATTAGTTTATGGCCTACAATGTCATATGGAATTAACTTCAGAAGTAGTTGAATTGCTGATTCAACATTCAGAAGTCGAGTTAAATGACGCTCATAATTATAAATTTGTGAATACTCGTGAAGAATTACGAAATCACGACTATCAAGAAATGAATCAAAACCTCTTTATTTTTCTGGATAAATTGAAAGAAGAATATTCAAAACGACATTAAAAAAACGAGTGTAAAAAGCCTTTTAAATTGGCTTTTACGCTCCGCTACAGATCTTATTATTTACCAGTTGATCAAGCAGTTTTGAAGTCAAACCTTCAAAAAAATAAATTTTAATGTTATAATACAGTGATTTACTCAATTTCAATTGGACTTCCAAAGAAATGAATAGATTTTTATTAACTTTTTTATTTTTAAATATTGGGCTTTTTTCTTCTTCCGCATTTGCTGAAACAAACACATTTCAAATGAAACAAGAATATAACCGCCCTAAATTTAATCAGCATAAAAGTATGCTTGAAGTAAATGCTAACACTCAGAACCATCAGCTGACTGAACAGCAAAATTCATTTAATTCTCCTCATTCTCAAAACGTAGATTTTTTTGAAATTGCAAAACAATATCAAGAAAATGAAGCAAAGCCTTCTTCGTTTACTGATGAAACAGTGAATATGAGTGATCATGAGCGTAGCCTTTACTACATTAGAAATCATGATAATGTGGGTATTCAAAGAGAAATTCGTGGCCAACAGTTTAGATCGCTAAAACAACAGCGAGATAAAGGTGTTATTTCTAATGATGTATATAAAGAAAAGGTCTACAAAATCTTAAATCAACCTACTTTTAAATAGATTTGAAGCCCTCTTCGGAGGGCTTTTGAATATTATTTTGCAGCTTGTGGAGGATTTCTAAAACTAATCGCCATACGGTTATAGGCATTCATCAAACTAATGGCTATCGTCAAGTCAACCAATTCTTTTTCTTCAAATACAGAATGAGCAAGTTGATAAACATCATCAGGTACTCCTGTCGTAGACACTTTAGTTACTGACTCTGCCCAAGCTAGAGCTGCCCTTTCTCTTTCATCAAAGAGATGACCACCCTCTTGCCAAGCCTGAACTAAGGCAAGTTTCTCAATTGCTACGCCTTTCTTGATTAGGTCTCTGGTATGCATATCCAAACAATATGCACAGTTATTAATCTGCGATATTCGTAGATAAACCAATTCAACTAATTCTGTTGGTAAACCGCTTTGCATCACATAGCTATACACACCACCTAGAGCTTTAACACCTGCTGGAGCGACCTGATTATAATCAATACGTTGAACCATAATAGACACCTATTCACTTTCAATTATTTTATTGGGGTAACTAATTCTTTATCGTCAGTATCAACAACAAATACTGCTAATAGCTTTGCTGGTTTAGTCTTACTTACATTACGACTAATAGAATGAACCGCTCCCGGTTCTTCAAACCAACTCTGACCTGCTTGATAAATTTTTGGCTTCTCATTATTCACTTTAGACTCAATACTGCCTTCTACTACATAGGCATATATAAAAGATGACTTCGCATGAGTATGAGGAATAGAGGCACCACCTGGTGGGTAATCGACTTCTAAAGCAATAAGCGACTTGCCCGGTATATTAGGAATTTTGTGTTCAAAATTAGGTGTAACTTTTTCAACTAATTCATGTGCCATAGAGGCTGTAATGCTTGCAAGCATTACAGCTAAACCTAAAAAGAATCTGTTTTTGATCTTTTCCATTTTAAATTAAACCTACATAAAGATAGGGGGGTAGTTTTTATTTTATAGATCCGTGGTATAAATTCATGAACCAAAAAAGTACTAAAAGGCTGTACTACGCATGTACCAGCATCTAAAAATTAATTTAGATCGTAAATTGAAGACACCCTTAGCAGAACAAATACGCCTTGGGATTGAACAAGCCATTATTTCTGGAACACTACAACAAGGTGATCGTTTACCATCATGGATAGATTTGGCCAGTCAGCTCGGCGTTTCTAGAGGTACTGTAAAAGTTGCATATGAAAGACTTGCCGATGGTCAATTTATCGTTGCATCTAGATCACAAGGTACACGTGTTGCTTATCAAGCAGTTAAATTACACTCTACTCAAGAAGGTCATAAAAATAGTTCTTTTACACAGATGTATTTAGATATGACATCTGTGCAAGGTATTTTTCAATTAGGTATTCCCGCAAAGGAAATCTTTCCTGCAAAGTTATTTGCAAAAATCAGATCTAGATCTGTGCGTAATGAGTCAAGTGGATGGCCCAATTATCCTGATCCTCGAGGTGAATATGATCTTCGCCGAGAAATTGCTGCTTATTTGGCTTTATCAAGAGGAATTCAATGTACGCCAGATCAAGTATTTATTACTTCGGGTTTCTCTGGTGGACTTGGTCTTACATTACACGTTTTAGGATTAGCAGAGAAAAAAGCTTGGGTTGAAGATCCAGGTTTTCCTTTTTCTAAGCATGCTCTTGAAATCGGAAGAATGGAGATATGTCCAATTCCTGTTGATCAGGATGGGATTGATGTAGAGTTCGCAATAAAAAGTGTACCAGATGCGTCCCTCGCACTAGTCACACCTGGGCAACAGTCGCCCTTAGGAATGTCACTTTCTTTAGCTAGAAGATTAAAATTACTAGATTGGGCTCACAAAAATCAAAGTTGGATTATTGAAGATGATTATTTAGGAGAATTGCAATTAGATGGCCGAGCAGCACCAGCCTTATTTTCATTAGATACTGCTGGAAGAGTTATTCATCTGGGAAGCTTTAGTAAAACAATTAGTCCCAAATTGCGAATTGGATTTGCAGTTGTGCCTTTTCATATGATTAATCACTTTGCAGAAACGACAGCAACTTTAGTACCCGCTCCATCTCCGTCTTTACAACTTTCAATCCAAGAGTTTATGCATGAGGGACATTTTTTAAGACATTTAAGACGAACAAAAAGAAATTATGGTGCTCAGCGCGATCAATTAATTGAATCTTTAAAACGATTTAATCTATCAACCTATACGGCTGGCTTATCAGTAGTTATTAATTTACCGCCTTCTTTATCTGATCAAAAAATTGCTCATGAAGCATTAGCCTTCAATCTAGCTCCCGTTCCATTATCTCTTTGGTATCAAGACCCTAAAAAAGCTGTTTCAGGTTTAATGCTCGGTGTTGCCACATCACCTATATTGAAAATAAATCAGTCATGTGAAAAGTTAGTGGAAATTATCGAACAGCATAAAGTTCTGTTGTAGGTGCTTTTATTACAAACTTATCTTAGATGATGCGAATTAAAATTATGAGAGTAGAAATCTAATATTTTAGAAATTGTTTAGAATTCTAAGAAAAAACATAAGCCATTTTATAAAATTTTGTTACTTTTTCGCTATAATGATTATAATTATCGTTTAGGATTTCGATACATAAACATGGACCGCTCAACCCCTCTTTCACTACCAAATTTTAAGTTCAAAGTTTCTACGCTTAGCTATGCAATCGGAATTGCTTGTACTTATCTCGCACTTCCTGCACATGCTGAAGATACAACGACTAGTGCATTACCGACTATTACCATTAAGGCACAAGGTAACTGGTTAGAAGAAGCAAACGCTGAAACTGTTCACAAACATGCTGGCGCTCGAACTATTATTGACCGTAAGCGTTTAGATGAAACGGCGGCAACTTCACTGCGCGAAGCTCTAAAGCAAGTTCCTGGCGTTCAGGCTCAAGACAGTAGTGGCACAGGTGGTAGTGATGTTTCACTCAATATTGGGGTTCGTGGTTTAGCATCCCGCCTATCACCTCGCTCAACAGTTCTTGTTGATGGTGTTCCACTTTCATTTGCACCGTATGGTCAGCCACAGTTATCTTTAGCACCTGTTTCAATTGGAAATATTGAGTCAGTTGACGTTGTACGTGGTGCTGGGTCAGTTCGTTTTGGGCCTCAAAACGTAGGCGGAATTATTAACTTTGCTACTCGATCAATTCCTCAAGATTTTAGCGGAACTGTTAGCCTAACTTCAGAATATGCTTCTGGTACTGACCAAGTAAAACTGAGCCCTAATTTATTTGTGGGGGGAACTTTAGACAATGGATTAGGCCTTGCCCTCTTATATTCAGGGACTAAAGGAAACGGTTATCGAGAAGCAAATAACAAGATTGATATCGATGATGTAATGCTAAAGTCTGCTTATCAATTTAATGATAAAGACTCAGTTGCTTTAAATTTGCATCATTATGAAGGTCGAGGCGAAATGCCAGAGGGTTTAACTCAGGCGCAATATGCTGAAAACCCTTATCAATCTTCTGGTGAAAAAAACTATTTTGCAGGACGACGTACTGATGTCTCTTTACGTTATAACCATAAAGATGAAAAAAATAACTTCGAAGTTTTGAGTTACTACATCGACTCTTTCCGTACCAGTAATCTTGAAACTACTTTAGCAAGTGGTGACAAGCGCCTCGACTCTGCTCCACGTGATTATAAAGTCTATGCAATTGAACCGCGTTACTCTCGCATTTATGAACTTGGTAATACTCAAAATGAAGTAACGGTTGGTTATCGCTATTTAAAAGAAGAAAGTTCTGAATTTGCGGGACGTACTGCGTCTTATGCAGCAGGTTCATCAGTGCCAGATTTTGCTCCGCGTAGTAGCAGCGAAGGCGGTACTAAAGCTCATGCTGTATATATCGACAACCGTATGGAACTCGGCCGTTGGACAATCACACCGGGTGTCCGTTTCGAATCAATGGAAACCCATAATAACTTCACAGGTTATAACAAAGGACAAGCTAATACTGTTTATCCAAAAATTGATTCAGACGAATTTTTACCAAGTTTGTCTGTGATGTACTCAGCAAATGAAAACTGGAATATATTTGCAAACGCAGGCGTATCTTTCGGTCCACAGCAATACAGTCAATTAGCTCGTCTTGAAGGAACAACCGCAACGGCTACAACCGAAGGGTTACATCCTGAAAAGTCGAACAACTATGAAATTGGAACCAAATATTTGGGCAATGGTTTAAATGCCGAATTTACCGTGTTCTATTTAGACTTTGATAAAGAGCTTTCATTGGTTCGCGATGCTGGTAATAACGGGATTTGGACAGACTTAGGGGCAACCAGTCACAAAGGTGTCGAAACAGGTATTAGCTATGATTTCGGTCAATTATCCGATGCACTGGAGGGCTTAAAAGTATATGGCAACTATACTTTCACCAAAGCAGTCGCTGAAGCTGGTCAATTCAAAGATAAAGACTTACCGTTTTACTCACGTCATGTCGGTAATGTTGGGTTAGGTTACACAGTAGATAAATGGTCTTTAAATGCGGATATGTTTGCTCAATCTAAGCAGCATTCACCAGATCTTCCAGATAGTAATGTCTATCAAACAGAAGAAACTGCTGATGGTAAATATGGAGATATTCCAGGTTATACCACTTTTGCGCTACGTACCTCTTATGACTTAAGTTCACAAGTTAAAGGTTTAAAAATCGCTGGTGGAATCAAAAACGTCTTTGATAAGCAATATTTTACTCGCTCAACAGACTCTACAGGCGGTAAGTATGTAGGACTGCCACGTACGTTCTATCTACAAACCTCTTTTGATTTTTAAAGCCCAATTAAATTGAATAAAAAGCCCTCTTCGGAGGGCTTTTTTATAAGAATTAAACTTTAGAGTACTAACCTATCTAAGCGAGCATCGATATAAAATATTCTAATAATTTATCTCTTTCATCGATTTTATTTGCACTTAAAAGTTGGGTCATTGCCCCATCAATCACAAACAAAAACATGTAGGCATCTTCAACTGTAGCGGTAACTTTTACGGTTAAAAGCAGTTTATAAATTTCATTTATGAACCACTTTCGATAGTCGCTGACGACCTTATAAGCTGCTGGATAAAGCTTTTCAATTTCAAAAATGGCTTTAAATGGCAAACGATAAAAGCCCCCTAAGTTTGCATGTAAAAAGAAAACTTTCTTGAGCTTATCAAACATCATAAGTTCACGGTACGAATGAGTAATTGAAAACACCTCATGTTTTAATGCATCTGTTTGAAAAGTTAAGCTCATCTGAATGAGCCTTTCTTTGGAATGAAAATAGTTATAAAAAGTGGCTTTGGGAATTTTGGCATCCGTAATAATTCGGTCAATCCCGATGTAAAACCCATATTGATTAAACAAATCTCTTGCCGCGTGTAGTACGCGAAGTGCTCTAAATGATGCTTCTAAATTTGGCATTTTTATACCGTATAAAATAATTTTTTGTTGTAAGTAAAAGAGATAGAATTGCCGTCACTCTTAAAATGAGCGCTAAAAACAGGCATGCAAAAGCCGCACAAATAATGGTGTGCTCGCCTATCTCAGATTTATTGTTGCTATGATTTTTAGTCGTAACGATTCTTAAGGTGCGAAACCTAGAGTCGATTAAACCGTTTTAAAGACTGTTTACGTGGGATGAATAGAGAGATTTTGGCAGAGGCCAATAAAGAACTAGTACGCATAACGGCGGACTCCTTTTGATTTAGAAGAGTCTTACCAATTACTGTCAAATAATGGTGGCAAGACTAGAAGGGTTGACAGACTGATAGCCCAAGGATCAGCACACTCGAAAGTGTCCTCCTTCCGTTCCACCACAGATAATAATTAGAGAGATTTGATGAGTCAATGTGATATGGGCTAGAAAAAAGCTCATTAATTAATTTTTTCAATGGGTTAGAATAACATCCGCAAAGAGCACTGTTTAACCGTACTTACTAAAACAGTGCTCTACACTCTTTTATTTTTTTGATATATCCATCATTTTGGAATGATCCATGTCACCCATTTTTGAATGATCCATATTCATCATCTTTGAGTGGTCCATTTCACTCATTTTAGAATGATCCATTTTTGACATATCTGCCTTATTCCCATGCTGCATTTTTCCTTCACTCTTCATGCAACAAGGTTTTAAGCATTTTTCATCAGCTTTAGAATAAGTCTTGATTTCAGCATTTGCAGCCGTTGTTTGCTTAGCATCGCTTGCCCAAGATTGGGTTCCAGTGATTAAAGCACCAACACACATAAGCGTTGTTAAACTACGACGAAATAGAGTTTTCATTTTTTGCTCCAAAATTAGCTATATATAAATACCCTATCGCTTGCCAACGGACATCTATGTGACCTGAAAATGACATTTTTGTAATCTACGCGGAATCATGTGTTTATAACGTTATTATATTCTAAATGGATGATATGAGATTTTTTATACATGAGAATCTTATTGGTTGAAGATGAAATAAAAACGGGTGATTACCTTAAACAAGGCCTATCTGAAGCTGGATATATTACCGATTGGGTTACTGATGGAATATCAGGTAAACATCAAGCTCTTTTTGAAGAATATGACTTGATTATTCTGGATGTCATGTTACCGAAATTAGATGGTTGGACGATCATTAGCGACATCAGAAAAAGTGGCAAAAGCATGCCTATTCTTTTTCTCTCGGCCCGTGATCAAATTGAAGACAGAGTTAAAGGGCTTGAACTCGGAGCCGATGATTATCTAGTAAAACCTTTTGCTTTTGCAGAGCTTCTTGCCAGAATAAAGAGCCTACTTCGTCGTGGGCAGCAAAAAGAAGACAGCAATATTATTACAATTGCCGATCTTGAACTCGATCTGCGTAAGCGACGTGTCACTCGTGCTGGTCATCGTATTGACTTAACAGCCAAAGAGTTTGCATTGATGGAATTATTCATGCGTCGACGTGGAGAAATTTTACCTCGCACTCTCATTGCTTCTCAAATATGGGACATGAATTTTGATAGTGATACCAATGTGGTAGAAGTCGCAATCAAGCGTTTAAGAAATAAAATTGATAGTAACTTCACCCCTAAGCTAATCCAGAATATACGTGGAATGGGTTATGTACTAGAGGTCGAAGATGACGCATAAAGTGTTTAATGCGATTAGCTTTCGTATCGCAATTATCTTTACGCTATCCACTGTAGTTATTTTAATGATTATGGGATTGGTGATTCACCAACTTGTCATGCATCATTTCGAAACACAGGACCGTACCCAATTAGAAGGTAAAATTCAGCTTCTCCATAACCTTCTTGAACAAAACCCATCCAACTCTCAAGATTTAAATCTCTATTTAAAAGATGCCTTAGTGGGTCATCATGATCTAATCGTTCAAATTGAGCGTCCAACCGGACAAATTATTTTTAGCTCGGCCCCTGCAATTATTAACTCTCAATCTCTCATTAAATCTAAATATAATTCTTGGATTGAATGGAAAATAGAAAATAAAACTTATCGTGGATTAATTTACAACAAAGCTTCTGATCAAAATAATAGCATTTCAACAGCTCAAATTATTGTGGGAGTTGATACATCGGAGCATATTCATTTCTTAAATGAGTTTAGGCGTCAACTCTTATATATCGGTATTATCGGTACAATTTGTTTAATGCTTTTAGGGTGGTTTGCTGCTTGGCGTGGACTCCGTCCAGTTCAAAAAATGGCAAAGGTTGCAGAAGGTATTTCAGCTCAGCATCTCTCTGAGCGGTTAGAAGTCGACAATACACCAACTGAACTAAAGTCATTAGCTATTGCATTCAACGATATGTTAGACCGACTGGAAACAGCGGTAGGTAAACTCTCGGATTTTTCATCTGATCTTGCGCATGAAATGAGAACACCTATTAACAACTTAATGACTCAAACTCAGGTTTGTTTATCGCGTACTCGAGATATCACCACCTATCAGGAAATTCTATTTTCAAATTTAGAAGAGTTTGAACGTTTAGCCCGAATGGTGTCCGACATGCTCTTTCTTGCAAAAGCAGAACATGGCTTACATAGAGCAAACTTACAGCGAGTGAATTTAGTCAAAGAAGTCTCAGCATTATTTGATTTTTATGATGCGATTGCTGCTGAAAAAGGCATGTCCCTAGAACAGACCGGTCAAGGTTACGTCGAGGGCGATCCTTCAATGTTGCGTCGTGCACTTAGCAATCTGTTATCCAATGCAATCAAATATGGTAAATCAGATTCAATCATCAAAATTAATTGCCAACAGAATAATGATGCGACTGTATTAACAATTGAAAATGAAAGCTCGCCCCTATCACAAGAACAACTCACTCGATTATTTGATCGTTTTTATCGTACAGATGCTTCAAGACAGCGTGTTGAAGAAGGCACAGGTTTAGGTCTAGCAATAACCAAATCAATTCTTGATGTACATGGCGCTACAATTCAAGCCAACTATGATGATGGGCATATTATTTTTAAAATTATCTTTAAAAATTTATAGTAAAAAATATATGACTACTCATTTTTACTTGCTGAACTCAATGAGTAGTCGGAAACAACTAGTTTTGACTCCGTAGCCTTAAAGCGTTACCAATTACTGATGCTGAACTTAAACTCATAGCCAAAGCTGCAATCATTGGGAAAAGCAACCAGCCAGTAAATGGATATAAAATACCCGCAGCCAAAGGAATACCTAAAGCATTATAAAGAAATGCGAACATAAGATTTTGCTTCATATTTTTAATGGTTGCTTCTGACAACGAACGAGCAGTCTCGATACCTCGTAAATCACCTTTTACTAAAGTAACTTGGGCGCTATTCATTGCAACGTCTGTGCCAGTTCCCATCGCAATTCCGATATCAGCTTGAGCTAACGCTGGAGCATCATTAATTCCGTCACCCGCCATTGCAACCACTCTTCCTTCTTTTTGCAATTTATGCACAAGTTGCAGTTTATCTGCGGGTTTAACTTCCCCATAAACTTCATCAATCCCTAAGCGACTACCAACTGACTTAGCTGTTGTTAAGCCATCCCCTGTAGCCATTACGATTCTTAGACCTGAATTTTTTAATGAAAGAACAGCCTCAGGTGTACTTATTTTAATTGGATCTGAAACAGCCAATAATCCTATTAGTTGCCCATCAACAGCTAAATACATAACACTCGCACCTTCTGATCTTAATTCTTCAGCTTGAGGTATAAATGAATCAACGGATATACCCAGTTGTTCCATTAATGCGGTATTACCTAAAGATAATTGTTGTCCATTTAACTCGCCCTTAACACCAATGCCAGAGCCTGACTCAAAAGATGTCGGTTTGGTCAGTGCAAGATTTCTTTCACGGGCAGCTCGCACAATTGCATCTGCTAAAGGATGTTCACTACCTTGATCTAAACTGGCAGCTAATCGAAGAACTTCATTTTCTTCATACCCTGAAACAGCAATAACCTTATCAAAGGATGGCTTACCTTCTGTTAAAGTACCTGTTTTATCAATAATTAAAGTATCAACTTTTCTTAAATTTTCTATTGCAGCGGCATCCCGAAAAAGTACGCCATTTGAAGCACCACGCCCTGTTGCCACCATAATCGACATAGGTGTAGCTAAGCCTAACGCACATGGGCAAGCAATAATTAAAACAGCGACCGCATTGATTAGTCCATAGACCCAACTTGGTTCTGGTCCAAATATTCCCCAACCGAAAAAAGTAAGAATAGAAATACCAATGACAACCAAAACAAACCATCCTGCCACTTGGTCTGCCATTCTTTGCATGGGTGCTTTTGAACGTTGAGCTTGAGATACCATTTGAACTATTTGGGAAAGTACAGTTAAAGATCCAACCTTTTCTGAACGCATTACTAATGAACCATTCATGTTGATTGTTGCACCTATCACTTGGTCGCCTACTCGTTTTGTAACCGGAACAGGTTCTCCTGTTAACATCGATTCATCAATAGAGCTTGAACCTTCGGTAATAACTCCATCAACTGGTACCTTCTCACCTGGCCGTACTCGTAGTAAATCTCCCGCATGTACATGGGAAAGTGGAATGTCTTCTTCTCGCCCATTATCATTAATTTTTCTTGCAGTCTTGGGAGCCAGTCCAAGTAGAGATTTAATTGCTGCCGAGGTTTGTGACCGAGCTTTTAACTCAAGCACTTGACCTAATAATGTTAGAGAAATAATGGCAGCTGTAGCTTCAAAATATACAGCGACACGCCCCATAGAAATAAAAGAATCTGGAAATACTTGTGGTGACAAAGTCCCAACAAGACTGTATATAAATGCCGCCCCTGTACCAATGCCAATCAAAGTCCACATATTGGGACTGCGATTTAAAATTGATTGCCAACATCTAACGAAAAAAGGCCACCCTGCCCACAAAACAATAGGTAACGTAAGCACGAGTTCAATCCAACTCTGTACTCCCATTTCAAACCAATTGAGCTGATGACCAAACATCGCCAAAAATACTACAATCAGGGTCAACGGTAAGGTATACCAAAATCTTCTTTTAAAATCCTTGAGCTCAGGATTTTCATCTGCTTCATCTAAGTTTGGAAGTAAAGGTTCTAATGTCATACCGCAAATAGGACAATTTCCTGGGTGATTCTGTCGAATTTCAGGATGCATTGGACATGTGTAAATTGTAGAAGTATTCGCATTTGCTAACTGATTAACTTCAATTGAATTTATATTATTTATGTTTTGAGATTCTTTTGCTGTACTCGTTTTTTCGACTTTATTCATATAAAAAGCAGGATCATTTTTAAACTTTATGTGGCATTTTTCACTGCAAAAGTAAAAAGTTTTATGATCAACTTTCTCAGTAAATTTACTTGCTTCTGTTACCTCCATACCGCAGACAGGATCAATATGGGTATTATTGCCATTTTTATCTTCATGATGATGGTCCATAAAAACCTCTTGCATGTTTAATTCTAAAGTTATAAATGCATTAACTTTTTCTTAATTGTCTATTTAGTAGCCACTATCTTATTTAGAGTAAGTGTAGCACTTGTACGTTTTCAATTTTAATAATGACAAAAATGTAATTTTGAAGTCATCAACGCGTTTCTCTCTATCTTTAATAATAGGCATAGAAAAGGTGTGACCAATAAAGCAAGTCTCTTATTTTAGTTAATCAGTTTTACGAGGATGAAAACATGAAGCTTTTTCACAACAAAATGTCAGTTCTACGAAATATTTTAGTGGGTACAACGATAGTTGTTACAGCTTCAAGTGCTTTCGCACATGTGAAACTTGAAAGTGCCACCCCCACTATTAATGCTTCTATAGCTAGCCAGCCAAAAAGTATTACGCTTAATTTTGGCGGTGAAGTGATGCTGATGAATGTTAAATTGCTCGATGCCCAACGTCGAGATATCCCTTTAAACTACCAAGTTAGTCATGATTTAAAAAAATCATTTGAAGTCGCTGTACCAAAACTAAAAAACGGAAAATATACAGTCGTATGGACGACCATGGGCACTGATGGCCACCATATGAGTGGTGAATATAATTTCACGATCCAATCAACAAAATAAAAATAAAAATAAATTGTTAATAAGCAATATGCCGGTCATTAGCTGGCATATTGTATAGGGAGAAGTATATGGTTCCTGAAACTTGGATATATGCCACATGGCTTGTTAAAGTGTTTTTATATTTGGGGACCGCATTTGTTATTGGAGGAGCATTTTGCTACCTCTTACTTAAAAGTCATATAGAGCTCAAAAGAATTATTATCAAATACGTCACTGTTGGGGCAGGTTTAGGGCTTTTCTCAAGTATTTTTGGTTTCTTTATTCTCATCGGAAGTTTCGCAAATACTGGCCTATCCGGTATGTTGGATAGTGATTATATAAACCTACTTATTAATACACCGATTGGACATACTCATCTCATTCGGTCAGTGAGCTTTTTACTTTTATTGTTCCTTATGCTTATAAAATTAAACAGTGGGGCTAACCAGATTACTAAAATTGAATGGTCAATTTTTGCCACTCTACTCATCCCAATTGTTTTTAGTTTTTCTCAATTAGGCCATGTCACGAATTTATCTTTATTTGCTCAAATTTTGCTTTCAATACATGTATTAGCCATGTCTTTATGGATGGGATCACTCTACCCCTTATGGAAAACAAGCAAAATAATTAACGGTCTGACATTAAAAGAAAGCATGCATCTGTTTGGAAAAATCGCTGCATTTATTGTAGGGGTGTTAATTGTCTGTGGTGCTAGTGTTGCCCTGCTCTTGCTTAAAGATTTTAATACATTGCTCAATACACCTTATGGACATGGCTTCATTATAAAAATAGTCTTCGTTCTATCTATTTTCTTACTAGCTGCCTTTAATAAATGGTATTTCACCCCTCGCTTACAGCATGCAAAATTTGCAAAGCAGTTGAGTTACGCTATTTTATTTGAAATGTCATTAGGCCTAGCCATCCTTTTAACAACAAGCTATATCACGACTGTCGTTGGTGTTGAATAGAGATTAATAAAAATTCAAGAAACCGTGTTTTAGTTAAATAATATCAGCACACGTTTAACTATTGGCTGGTAAACATAAGCTTGAAAAGATTGCTGATTTAATATGGATTGAATCAGCAATTTATACTCATATTTAAGAAATTCAGTTTTTTAACTGAATTTTATTTAATGCCACACATAAAGCTTTTTTGTCAGCTTCTTTAAGTTGAGGATGTTGAACAGACCACATATAGCTACAACTATGAGGTGCTTTGTTATGATTTTTCTTAAGTTCATAAGCGATATTTTTTAGAAGCTCAGTGTTTAGAGAACTAATTTTTAAACGTACTTCAGCTAAATCTTGTGGCTTCCAATTGCTTTCAGGACTCGACAACCAATCTGCGCGATATCGATATTGAATGGCCTTGGCAACATTCATTTGGGTCACAATAAATGGCTTTACTGTTTCGCTGTTTAAGCCAAAAGATTCAGCTTCAGAAAGCGATTGATCGAGAACTTTCTTTTCTTGAGTTAAATCTTCAATCGGCAAATGCTGCTCTGCTTTATAACCTGCTACATCTTTCATATAAGCTAAACGCTCGTTAACTAAACGAGCAGTTTGATCATATTGATATGCTTGGGCGAGTGAAGCAATACACATAAAAGCTGCCAAGGTCGACACGATCTGAGCAGTTCGCTGAAAACTCTTTATATTCACCATTTAAAACCTACCGAAATTATTGTTCTATGATCATTTCAGCTCAGTACTGTATTTCAAGAACATGCTAAAGTAAAACTTTAAGATAGGCTGAGCTCTTGGCTCCATGCAGAATCAGGTTGTTGATAGATGTGTTGGCATACTTGCTTGAGAGATGAGCTAAAGTGCTGGTCTTGCCCCTCCCATTTTTCAACCATGCAATAACTAATATGAATGCCTTTAGGTTGAAACTCTCTCGCCAATGACTGCGCTAAAGCACGAATGCTTGCAAACATGCTTTGACTTAACACATCGTAATGGGGTGAGTTATTAAATGGAGCTCCAAGAAAAATAACTGTGCCTCGCTGTTGTTTAAGCATAGGCTTAATCACAGCTTGAGCGACACTCACGGCACTTAAACCTGTGGTCTGCCAACTGTGTTCAATCTCTTCTAAAGATAACGCTTCGATATTTGATGAAGATGAAAAACTCGGCTGAAATACACAAAGCTCAATGATATGTCCATGACTTGAAATATAACGCAACAAGCATTTTAAATGATCTACATTCACTAAATTTAAGTGAACTACTGTCACACCATCATTTAAAGAATGAACTTGTATTTTTTTTACAGCTGAATCATGTACAACTTGATAAAGATGTAAGGGAAAATGCCCATTTTTATCTAAAATTACAAAATCATGCTCAATCAGTTGAAGGTCATGACCAGCAACGACAACACAGCCCTGCTTTTTTTGAAATCTTTGAAATATTTTTTTTAGCATTTTAATCTCTCAAAATTTTTCTTGATAAGGGCGTAAATCTAGCTCATGTGTCCAGAGTTGTGGAGTTTGTTGGTAAAGCATCCAATAGTTTTCTGCTATTGCATCAATATTGAGTCCACCAGTTCCACGGGTAAGACGGGCTAACCGCCCTAAACCGAATAATGCTTTATTCACTCTATCGCCATTGACCATTCCATCAATAATCACATGAGCAATATGTATGCCTTGTGTCTTATAGATTTGAGCTAGATTTAATGCATAGGTTCTTAAAGCAGATTTCCCCATCGTAAAAGCAGCGAAAAAAGGTTTACCACGTAGAGATGCACTTGCTCCAGTAAAAATAAGCGTACCGTGATTTTGATCTTTAAAGATTTTTAGACAGCTTTGAGAAACTAAATAGGCCGATAAAAAAGTGGATTGCCACATTTGAGTAAAAAACGACAGTGGACTGCGTAAAAATATCGAGGGAATATTTCCTCCCACGTTATGAATAACAACACTAATACGCTCATTTTGACTCGTGATTGTGTCAAATAAGGCCTGTACTTGATGTATATCTTCTGCATCTAAACGGAACGCGACAGCTTCCCCTGCATTTGCATGTATTTCGGCAGCGACTGCTTCAATTTTCTGGAATGTACGTCCAGCGACATAGACTTTTAAGCCTTCTTTTGCAAAAAGACGGCTCACGGCTGCACCAATACCTTGTGATGCCCCGACGCCAATAACAACTGCACAATCTCGCTTTTTATCTAATATTGCTGATGTCATAGACGTTTCATCCTGTTTGTTTTTTATACCATACTGCAATAAAGGGACGATCCAAAATTTCTTTACCAAATTTTTTACTTGTGCGAATCACTTCACCGAGTTGAGCAACTACGGCAATATCTGCAATAGTTTGACTGTCTCCAATTAACCATTCACTTTTTGATAAAACTTGCTCAATACGGTCGAGGTGTCTTATAAACTCTTCTTCAACATTTTCAGCTTTAATTCGTCCTAAGCCTTGAAAGAAAAGCTGCGTTTTTAATTCAGCCAAAATAAAACCTTTTACCAATGGTTTTTCATACGCTGGACGACCAATACTACTAATGCGAATCGCTTCTTTTAAAGCTTCTGAGTCATTTACACGTAAATAGATTTCGTAAAAGTAAAGAGATTCATCCGCCCAGTCTTCCCACAGCTCTGCAAGTGCTCTTTGATTTGGATCTTCAGGGTAAAGCCGAGGTGTGTCTGGAAAAGCTTCATCTAGATAGCGTGCAATCCGAGTGCTGTCTTGAATTCGCTGACCATTATGGTCAATGACAGGTACTTTACCCACCTTACTTAGCAGAGGAACTTTCGCTCCAAGAATGCCGTTGTAGTTAACTGTGTCAAATGGAATTCCCTTAAATCTCAAAGCCCTTGAAATTTTTTGACAAAATGGAGAAATTTCCCATTGATGCAAAATAATATTCGACATTTATTCACCTTTATTTTTAATTGCCTTTTATCTAGTTCTCTTTTAGAACTAATCAATAAATATACAGAATGTTTTTTTAAGTCAAACTATTTTTGATGACGAATAAGTTCCGAAAGCTAAGAATTATTTGATTTTTACTACTTATTTCAGAACATTTTTCAAGCGATATAATTTGAATTATAGGAAGCTCTGCCTTAAAAAGAACTTCCTACATAATAGATTAGAAAATTAATAAGTCACTGTAACAACAACACTATCAGAATAGACGCCAGGTCTACTTGCAATGGCGGTACCTTGCGGAATCTTTCCATAAACTGTAGTCGTTTGAGCGCTTCCTGTACCTGTTTTTGAGACTCCCCCTGTTCCCCCAACATTGGTTACGCCTCCCGTGGCATCCCATACCGTACTATAGTTAGAATCTTTATATAGCTGATAGGGAATAAATTCATTATTACTATTGATCATACGCCTAAAGCCCCCAGCTATACGGTTGTTTCCATCCCCTAAATAAATACTATATGGCGTTCCAAAATTACAGGTCGTATTCACTGCTCCTTGCGCTGTGTAATCACGACTCGTTGTACTAATATCATTGATATTTCCAAAATCAACAGTTGAGGTTGAGTTTAATTGGCAAAGACTTGGGACCACAAAGTTTGCTGTTAGCAATGTATCGCCTGAATCCCAGCCACCAAGTAAATCACCACATGACAAACCCAAAAGATCCATATCCCAATACAACCGAACCGAAGCCGTATATGTTCCTTGAGGGTATGCAATGAGAGACCCCATTCGAGCTGGTACTTTTATATTTATCGAGTAACTCACAATATTATTTGATGCGACTGTTGCTACTGGGCCATACCACACATTGGAGGTTTGATTTGTGGTAGAAGACCCAGCTCCGCCTACAGTTGCAGTAACTGTATAGGGTAATGAAACACTGTTAATTGCATTTGTGGTTCCCGTAAATACGGTTTTCATACACATGAAATTAGAAATCTGGGGAAGTCCTAAATTCGTACAAGTAATTGTTCCTGAAAGGTTTACGGTTGCATCACTATTAATATTTGCTGCAGTGTAGGTAAAAGTGTTATTTGTGGTCCCACTTACCGTACAAGCTGCATGTGCCGGACTAAAAAATGCATAAACGAGATAAAATAAGCAAATGCCTACAAAATATTTTAAAAAAAATGGAAAAAACTTATAGCTCTCTATTTGAGCCTTATTCATAATATTTAATGACATACATAAGGTCCCAATTTTTTAGTTGAGTACTGATTACTGTTATAGGTGAAGTCAACTTGGCAGGAGCCATGATCAAGAAGATCGACTTCAAGTTTGTTTTGCTTTAAAAGATTTGGAATAAACACTTCACCATCGTAGCCAACCATCCCATTTTGCTGACCATTAATTCGAACGGTATAACCCGGCATTAACGGTGAATTGTTTTGATCAACCAGTTTCACTAATCCTGAAATGACCTGATGAGCACCAAAGTCAACCAAAGTTCCTTGACGGTAACCCACCACTGTTTTTTGATCTGTAGATTTAACATTCCAATTCAGAGGAAGATACGATGGATCTAAATAAATATGGTTCACTTGATATGGCATGAGACTAGGAATCAAAAACCTTCCAGACTTGTCAGTTTCTCCCAGATTAACACCGCCATTTATAATTTGACTTTGCGGCCCTGCATTGGTTACGACCGCATAGCCCTCTCCTATTTCATTGGCCGCAAAGATGCGTCCCGCCGCCGCAACCAATGAACCCGTCGCTGAAAGTGCAACCTGATCGTTGTCTCCAAATCGGTTATAGCGTCCCGTCAGGTAAGCTGCCCGTGCTCGGTAAGATGCATAGACCGATGCATTGTTTTCATTCGCATCCTCATCTCGCTCAACATAACCACCCCAGCCAAATGAACCAATTTGGGGTTCTGACAAACCGAAGATTTCTTGGCGGTACCGTAGGCTACCGCTGTCACTAGATACACTCGTGATCGCATTCACTTTACTAGATGGGGTATATCGCAGTGCAAAGTAAATTCCATAGTCCTTATGGTTTTCATAATCTTTATACGCTGATGCATAAAAACCCCAGTTCTTGTCCAGACTTCCACTTAAATTGGTAGACACTAACTTATAGGAGTTATCGCTATATTTGATCTGGTTATAGCCCAGATAAACCCCATAGCCTGCGTAAAAGTTGTAGTTAATCCCTGCCCTAAAAATCTCATCTGCCAGTGCGCTGTAGTTCAGATAGTTCTGTGACTCGGCATTGATCTGATTATCTTTTAAATATCTAACTTGAGACACACGGGCAAGGTCAAAATAGTTATCAAATACTTTGCGGTAACTGGTGTTAAATGAAATGTTGTTACTGATGCGCCCTTCTAAACCCAGCAAGGTAGAGTAACCGTTTTCATCTTTATACTGGCTCGCTGCAATGTCAGCATTGATCACCCCAATACCAAAAATATTCTTGGCAAATCCTGTACCGAGGTTCGACAGGCCATCTGTTGAAGCTTCTGCACCACCACTTAAAGTCAGTGAGTTACTGTAGCCGTATCGGATCGCACCTGAGGCAAAAGTGGCATCGTCATAATCGTTTGAATACATCCCATAGTTATAACGTGGAATACCGACATCTACTGAAAACTCATTTATGCCTTTTGCGAGAATCTTAGATGAAAAATAGTACGGCTTTTTGGTAATACTCTGCTTTCCGGTTGCATCGGTAGTCACCAGGGTGACTTCATTTCCTGAAATAAATGGGAGCTGTTTAATATCAAATGGGCCTGAAGGCACTAATCCTGAATAAATCTTTTGTTGATTGACATATAAATCTAAGGTCGAAGGCAATGCTGCCGAACCGGAGAATTGCGGGAGTGCCGAGGTGACAATATCACCGCGTTGGCTATAAGCACTCGACCACTGGAAACCGGCAAGACGGACACTACTGCCCCAGTCAGGACTATTGGAAATAAAGTCCCCTAGGGTATATATCCTGATCTTTTCAGGGTCTACGTACTGCCACTTACTTTCCAGTCGTACCCATTTTTCATGACTATAGCTATTTTCATTACTACCGTTATATAAAACCCCTGATGAGAAGTTACCGATTGAACTATTAAAGATCCCCTCAGCTGTACCTGAGAAAACGTTCTCGTCATTGGTTATGGTGTTATACAGACTGTAGTTCAAAATGGCTGCGTTTAAGGGTTTCATTCTTAGCAAATGTGGGCTAGTGATCTGCTGGCCACTTAAGTCAACTGAGTAACCCGTTAACATGTTCGATGGAACTTTTAAGTTTAAAGACTGCTCATTCTCAAGATATTTAAACTGGATTCCGTTTAGATCATCAATACACACCCACTGGTTATCTGGGATATCTTCATCTATTTTTATTCTTAAATTTTTTAAGGTACTAGAACGAATATATAGTTTTCCATCCTTAGATTGCTTTACAGCAACCAAATCTTCAGAAGCATTTGAGTTAATCGAAATATTTAAAAATAGATGAATGAAATTAAGATCTTGCTCCTGCTCATTCGTTCCTACTTGTGTATATTCACTATTGCTACCTACAGATTTAGGAACACTGGGAACTGCAGTATTGGTATGATCTAGTAACTGTTCGGCAAAAGAATATGCAGGAAAATACGCAACACATAAGACACCTATAATGTATTTCATATAAGCCTCTTAAAGTGTGGTTTTCTTACCATTAACTGTTAGAGATACGCTGTATTTATGATTTGGTTGGTAGGTAAAGTTACTAATCGAGTAGCTTTTCGACTTCTCAGCAAGAATATAACCATTCACAGTATTTACTTTAATCGGATAACTTTTATTCGCAGTTGTATCAACAAGCATTAGACTATTTAACAGCGCATGTCGGTTACCTATATTGCTAATATTTAAAGAAGGTGTGTTCTGGTTAACATCAATTTTCCAACTCAGTTTGGTAATTGCATCCTTATTGACTACAAATACAGGTAATGATGAGCGAAGTAATACATTTACTCCCTGAGCTGCTTTACGACTATCAATTGGTTTTGGTAACTCATCAATAATAATACGATAAGTTTTTTCACCAGAAATAGGTTCTGGATTAATCCTAACTACACGCAAGTTATAAGAATCATTAGGTTGTAGTTTTAAAAATGGTGGACTAACTACAATCTCATCCGTAGGGACTAATTGATCTTGTCCAGCATTTTGCCTCCACTCAAATACACGCACCTGCAAATCAGCACTTTCATTTGACTGGTTATATAAACTAATTGAAGCAGCATTTTGATTACTTAATATTTCTACATTTACAGGTGAAAGACGGATTGTTGCGGCGTTAATAGAGCTAGATAAAGATAAGAATAATCCCGTAATAATAAAAATATTTTTTTTCATGATTTGCTCAAATATAACTTTTTTAATGTATTAGCCCTTTCAAAAGGGCTAACGTAATTCTAATTTATGCAAATTAATAAGTTACTGTGACAGTCACACTGTCAACATAGCTACCAGCACTTGGTAAACTTGTTCCTGCAGGAATACGACCATACACATTTACAGTTTGAACATTACCTGTTCCGGTTCCACTGTAGGCAGTCGTTGCAATACCAATTGCTGTGGCACGCCCTGTGTCAGAGAAAAGGTTGTAAGGAATATATTCGTCGCTAGTCGCCCCACCGATCATACGACGTTGAGTTGATAAAACATTCTGACCACCATCAAATGACAAAGTCCATGGCACAGTATTATTACAAAGGACTTTAATTGAAGTACCACCTGTCGTTGTGGTATCTGCATCGACATTGCTAGCCAGCGAACTTAAAGTACCAAAGTCTAAAACGGCATTTGTTGTCGTACCGGTTGCAGAGGTATTCAATACACAACTATTGGTTACTGTTGCTCTAACAGTTAATGTACCTGTTGCTGTAGCTGCATTTGCCGCATTGAGAGAAAATACTCCTGCAACAACTGCTGATAAATAAATAAAAGTCTTTTTCATGGCCAAAACCTTTTAAACTAAATTATCGAATTAATAGATATAAAAAATTTAACCCTTATTCTTACAATCATTTTTATTTGACTGCTCTTTTAAAGCTTATTTTTTTATCCTACTTTCCAACATAATACATAAAAATAAATAAAATGCATGTTCACGTTATTATTTTAATTTCTAATCAATAAAACAAATTTACCTAAACCTATCTTACGGATACAAAAAAACAATAATTACAAAATTTAAGTTTTTGATTTAAATAACTTTAATAAAATTTAAAAAAAATTTATTTATTTAAATTTAAATAAATATGTCAAAAAATTATCAAACTTTATGAAATTAAATTCTATTTACATAAGTACTTAGTTATTTCCTGACTATACTTTTAATGGTAATTTTATATTATTACTTAAAAGTTTATCTCCAATAAAGTATTCAAGATTATAATTTATATAAAAATAAAATGATCAAACTTGATCTACAGATGAACTATAACAAGAATAGTTTTATTTCTTTTAAATCTTGAAGAGCTATGAGATATAAAAAATAAAGGCCTCTTTAGAGACCTTTATTTAGTAAGTTTAAATAATTAAACGCTCAGCATGCTATTTAAAGTTTCAGAAACATTTTTCGATTTCACTTTAGGCTGCAATGCTTTTAAAGCTTGTTGAACTTGTGTTCGCTGAGGCTCTGCAAGCGTATACCAGCGAGATAACACCTGTAATAGGCGTGAACCTAAAATCGGGTTTTTCTCGTCAAGATATTCTGCAAGGTTAATAAAGTGAGCTACACCAAAGCCCCAAGTATTTTCAGGATTATTTGACAAGCCACCACTTACCGCACGAATACGGTTTGGAGTTGTTAAATCATAGTCGGGATGTTGAGTTAAGTACTCGATTGTTTCTGTTGTGGCATTTGGGTTTGCAGCCTGAATCATAAACCACTGGTCTAAAGATAAAGCTTCATCTTTAAAGCGGTCATAGAAATCAGCAAGTGCCTCTTGAGCTTGAGGTGCGTTTTGCCAAACCAATACACGTAGCGCACCTAAACGCTCAGACATATTGCCTGTGTTTTGGTATTGAACATGTGCTAATTCAAATGCACTTTGATCACCCTGACGAGCCATCATCATCAGCATGATATTTTTTAATGCGCGAACACCCATGGCTAAAGAGAATTCTTTTTGCAAGTCAGGGTCAAGTGTAAGGTAGGTATCTTTCCAAAACACACCCAACTCTTGTGCTAAACGATTTAGTAAAGCTTCACGTTTTACATGAATATCGGCTGGTGCATAGTTCTGATCAATACGACTACCCAAATAACCTTCACTTGGAACATCAAACAAACGTGATGCTAAAAGCGGGTCGCGGCCAACCAACTCAGGCAATGTGCTTTGAATAGCTTGAATGTAAGCATCTGCAGAATGGTCTTCTAGCAAAATACGTTCAAGTAAGGTTTGTGTTGCTTGCCATTGGTTGAAACCGTTTGTTTCATGTTGAATTAAGAATGCTAATTCTTCATCACTGTAATCAAATACCAGATTTACAGGTGCAGAGAAATTACGTAGTAGTGAAACAACAGGTTGCTCAGTTACCCCTGTAAACTCAATAGTTGCCTCATCTTGGTCAAACAAATACACGCCATCTTTAACATCATTTACGAATAGACTGTTACTGTGCAATGTATATTGCTCCCCTGTTTGAGCGTTAAAAAGCGCTAAAGCAACAGGAATTGGAACAGCTTTTAAGTTTGGATATTTCGGATGCGCTTTTAGGCTTTGTTTAAAGCTTAAACGGTATGTTTGTGCCGCTGCATTATATTCACCTTTTGCTTCAAGCTTTGGTGTACCTGGTTGGTTGTACCAAGTTAAGAATGCAGATAAATCGACACCTGAACCTGCAGATAATGCAGCAACCCAGTCTTCTACTGTTACGGCTTGTCCATCATGACGGCGGAAATATTCATCGGTTCCTTGACGGTATTTTTCTTTACCGAGTAAGGTCGACATCATGCGGTTAATTTCCGCACCTTTTTCATAGACTGTCGCTGTATAGAAGTTATTAATTTCTACAAAGTGATCTGGGCGTGGTGGATGGGATAATGGACCAGCATCTTCCGGGAATTGATGCGATTTAAGTACAGCGACATCATCAATACGTTGAACCGCAGCAGATTGTAAATCTTCAGAGAAAGACTGATCACGGAATACCGTTAAACCTTCTTTTAAGCACAGCTGGAACCAGTCACGGCAGGTAATACGGTTGCCTGTCCAGTTATGGAAATATTCATGCGCAATTACAGACTGTACTCGCATAATCGCTGCGTCAGTTGTATATTCTTCATCGGCAAGCACACATGAAGTATTAAAGATATTTAAACCTTTATTTTCCATTGCACCCATGTTGAACTGGCTCACCGCAACAATCATATAGTTGTCGAGGTCATAAGCACGGCCATAGTGTTCTTCATCCCAACGCATTGAATGCTTTAATGCTTCCATCGCGATATGGCATTTTGGAATGTCTTTCTCGATTGCATAGATTTCTAAAGCAACATCGCGCCCTTCCGAAGTCGTATAGCGGTCTTTAAGAACAGCTAAATCACCAATAACACAAGCAAACAAGTAGCTTGGTTTTTTGGTCGGGTCTTGCCAGATCGCAAAGTGGCGGTTTTCACCTACCTCACCTGTTTCAAGCAAATTACCATTGGCAAGTAACACTGGATATTTTTTGTCGGCTTCTACACGAGTCGTAAAAACTGAAAGTACATCTGGACGGTCTGGATAGAACGTGATTTTGCGGAAGCCTTCAGGTTCATTCTGGGTTACAAACAACTCATCTGCTTTATATAAACCTTCAAGCTGAGTGTTGGTTTCAGGATGAATAATCACTTGAGTTTGTAAAATGACTTCATCTGGTGCATCAGTGATCACCAGTTGTTCACTATCGAGTGAATATTGTGCAGGAGTAAGCTCTTGACCATTGAGCTGAATAGATTGCAACTCAAGATCACGACCTAATAATACCAAGTCTCCAGCAGTTTGACGCTTCATGACTAATGTTGAATCAACAATTGTTTTATCGTCATATACTTGAATATCAAGATTAATGGATTCAACCAAGAACGAAGGTTTTTGATAATCTTTTAAATAAACTGTTTGATCTGCCTGAACTGGAGGCTGTGCCGCAATATTCATCTTTATTCCTTATATACTTTTCGGAAACCGTTGTACGAATTTTATGAACTTGATCATACACATTCATACATACCGTGTTTGTTTACCTTTATAAAATTAATGGGACTTCATTTATACATTTCAAATTAGAATCGTCTTTTATTAGCACAGATTAGACCAAATTTACGATAATCGTTGCTTATATAATCAATCTATACAATAAAAATAAAACAACTTCAGCTTTTAACATTTTTTAGAGTCAGCTTACATTTTGGGCATAGTTCTTGCCTTAATTAATACACCAATATAAATATTTCAATCAGAACAAGAGGTGTCAGTATGGAATTAAAAGCACATTTTCATCGTTTAGAAAATATTAAAGCGATTCATGATCTAAACGCAGCTGGTCTCGATCACCATGTGATTGCGGTGTTTTTATCTGCAGAAGGTATTTCAATGACTGCTCAGGAGGTAACTTCTATCGTCAATACTTACGACGCTTTAGGTAAAGTAAAATTACCAAGTAAAAAAGTGCAGGCACTTATCAATGCCAAAAAGCTTGGACAGAATGATGAGAGCTTGCCGTGCCCTGTTTAATTTTAAATTTTAACCCCTTATGAAAACCTAAAATCATAATAAAGATTTTAGGTTTTCTATTTTTGCACCAAACAAAAAGACAATCTCAGCTATCGGCAATGCGGCTGTGTATAATAGCTCTATCCTGACTAATTTATGCATTCGGAGCGAAATGGCCTTACAAATTCTACAGAAACAGCTAGATGAAAGTAGCCATTGTCCTCTCTGCCAAGCTTCAATGTACTGGGTAGATGCCGAGCAATTTGAACAAGACATTCAGTTTCATGAATGCAGTCATTGTCAGCACCGTATATTTAAAGATACGAAAATGACTTGTCATTGTGAAACATGCACAAAACAACGGAAAAAGCTTTTACAGCAAACACGCCTACAAGAACAACGCCAATTCAAGTCAAAAGAGCAACCACAACGTAGTCTGGAACAGCTCAGTTTTTTACATAAACTTTTTTTAGTCAGCCTACTTGATGACTATGCTCGTGATGATCTTGCACATGACGAATACATTCACTGGGATCAGATTAAATATCAGTCCATTACACCAAACTGGATTTTTCAAAACTATCTGATTAAGCAACTCCATAAAGATGGAATTTTAAACGCCCAAGATCAAGCTGATGAACCTCAGTGCTTTTATTTAAACATTCGCTTGGATGGTTATAGTGACCCAAGTTTATTTAGTGTTGCCCAGCAATTACGCTACTGGTTTTATGAAAATTTAAGTCTTGGTATTCCGTTTCGTAGTGCCGATGAAGTAAAAGACGTACTTTTTCAGGTTCTCTACCAAGAGATTATTCAGTTTATGCAGTTCTATTGCCGAACTTGGGGCATTCAAATTGCAGGAAGCTCTAATTTCCAAACTTTTTGCTATCGTTTAATGGATTCATTGGCAATTGGTCAAATTTATTATTTAATTCAAACCGCGCTTGAGTACCTTTATAAACAAAAAGCCCTACAGCCGCGTAATGAAAAATTTATTAACACCAATTTGTTAAAGAAAACCTTAGAGCAATATCGTGAGAGAGCCTTAGCTGAAAAGTGGGAAACCTCAATGTTGCCTCGCCCTCACAATATTCCCTACAGTAAAATGAGTTATATTTTACTTAATCGCTTCTTAGGCTACGACGAACAGATCTTTGTACAACCTGTCTGGAAAGCATGGCGGAAAATTGAACCTCGATTAAACTTTTATTCAGTTAAACGCTGTATGCATTGTGGTTCAAATGATTTAAGTGTTGATTATGACGCGGCAGATTATGTTTCTTTGATTTGCCAAAGATGTAAGCATCAAGATCATTATTTTACTCACTAAATCTACAATCACTTTGGCTTAATAAGGATAGTAACATGACATCAGCATCGACTTTGATTGAGCAGGTAATTGACGCTTGGCAAAACATGCAGGCAAAAACGCCTCTTGTGCAATGCATTACCAATAGCGTTGCAGCCAACTATACAGCCAATGTCTTACTTGCTTCTGGTGCTTCACCTGCCATGATTGATAATCCTTATGAAGCAGAAAGTTTTACCAAAATTTCATCGGCTTTAAGCATTAATTTGGGCACCCCGACTTCAGAACAAATGCAAGCCATGCAAATTTCTGCAAAAACAGCACAGCTTAATAACATTCCGTGGGTACTTGATCCGGTGGGTTATGGGCCAGTTTTAGCTTGGCGCAGTCAAATGACAGATGAGCTTTTACAGTTTAAGCCTAGCGTTATTCGTGGTAATGCATCAGAAATCAGTACACTTGCAGGTAATCAAGTTCAATCTAAAGGTGTTGATAGTACCCTAAGTAGTGATGATGCCTATCGACAAGCTTACGCGCTATTAGTACATACCGACTGTATCGCAATTTCAGGTGAGTCAGATTACATTTTATCTAAAGAGCTAGATGTAGTTATTCAAGTAAACGGCGGAAGCCTGTTACAACCCAAAATTACTGCAACTGGCTGCGCTTTGGGTGCATTAATTGCAGCATATAGCGCTGTGACGACACCAACCATTGCAGCTCTTTCAGCTCATATTCATTTTGCAATTGCAGGTAAACTTGCTGCAAATCAAGCTCAAACGATGGGTAGTTTTAGTAGTATATTTATGGATTATATCCATATGTTAGATGCTAATCTGATTGAGCAATACGCAGATATCAAACTTTTAAATAAACAGGCATAACCTAAACTATGCCTGAATTACACTAGACTCACTTTAAAAGTAAGTAGATGTCGGTAATAAGATCAGACTACTTTTACATAGTACTCATTGCTATTCTTGATCGAAATTGCGCTTTTTAGAGTTATACAACTTGTTTGAAATAATCTTCTCTTGGCATGTCGATAATCTCAACACACAATTGAATTTCTTTATTAAACTCTTGTGGTAGATATTTTTTGTTGCTGAGCGCCGCTAATAATTGCTCACCCACAAGCTGTTTTTGTTCAGCAGTTCTTCCCGACAAAATATAGGCTTTTACATGGATATAGGCTTGATCAACCCCTAAGCCAATCAGAAAAACCTCATCTCTACGCGCACGACTTTTAATATCTTCTGGACTAAACAACTCTGTTTCAATCAACGTGGTATTAATTTCTTCAAGTAATTGTTTTGCATTTAGTCCAGTTAAGTTATCTGAATAATCAACTACAACGTGCGGCATAGCCACCTCAATTTATATAATAAGTCATTAAGCCAATTAAACTTTATTCAATAAATAATAAAGCTAATCGAACCTGATCATATCCCATTCGAGGGCTGGTTGCTTCAACAATTGGTCTTAGTTTGATCGAACCATCATCAGAAAAATGATCCGGATTTTGGCGTTTTTTCAACTTCTTATAAATTTTACGCACTTCTTCGACCACTTCTTCACCAGGATGGGCAACCGAAATATCTAGCTTTTGTTCTTTATGCAGTCGAGCCAAGTGATTAATAATGGTTGCAGGTGTTAGACCACGTTCATGTGCAATATCTTCAATTTCGTAGCCTTCTTCAAACAATGCACGAGTTTCATCCAAAGTCGCTGAGGCGTAATTTTGCTTCTCGCCTCTCGCTAGTTTTTTCTCATTTCTTGAAATTTCAGTTTCATTTAAGGTTCCACCACAATGACGAATAAAGGCTTTATGTTGAGCCGTTAAATCGACATTAGCAAAATTATCTTCGGCTTCTTTAGAAAGTTCTTGAAAACGGCGATCAGCTTTTACCGCCAGACTATCTAACTCCAAAGCTTGTTCATTAAAACCTAATAATTTTAACCCTGTTAAAGACTTCAAACGTGAGAGCGCAACATAACCTTGCCCTTTTTCAAAGGTATGCATCAGGTTAATTTCAGCAGCTTCCAAAGTCATACCTTGGCTTTTATGAATGGTAATCGCCCACGCCAAACGAAGTGGAATTTGCTGGAAACTTGCAATGACTTTTCCTGCTTCATTTTCAATTGACCATGTTTCAGGCGCTACCAGCAAAGTTGTACCATCGGTTAATTTTACCTTTGGCAATAACCCATTTTCATCATCTTCTTCAAAACCGATCACCTCACCTAAACTTCCGTTGATATAACCCATATCAAAGTTATTTTTTACAAACATGACTTTGGCATGCTTTTTAAGTGTGAGTTCTTCTGGCGTACGCACTGAGGATTTTAAAGTTTCTAATAACTTTTCATTACCATCTAAAACAGCATTAAATTGATGCCCTTCATTATCAATTTCATTTAGGTGCTGATAATTGATATTGTCGACATCCATATTGTGTGTATAAAGACGAGTAAAGGTCTCACCAATATCATGCGAGCGTGATTGACGCAGTGCTTGCAAATGATCGGGTTGAATATTTTGCGCACGAATAGCGTTTAAAATCTGGTTAAGAATTTCATCGTCTTGACGGTGCTGTTCTGTTAAATAACATACGCGGAATTTGGCTTCGACCCATGCATCTGACATAAAGCAGAACTTGTCACGATTGGCTTCACCATTACGTCCTACAGGCGGCAACTGGAAGAAATCTCCAGCCACAATGACTTGAATACCACCGAAGGCTTCATCGCTTTCTTTAAAATATTTTAGAACTTGATTGACCAGATTAAGCTGTTTCGCATGTAGCATTGAGATTTCATCAATCACAAGAACTTGCGCATTTTCAAGGTGTTCCTTGAGATATTTACGCTCTTTCATGCGTTTTAGATCGTCGTCAGTTAACAGATCTTTAATGCCAATGCCAGCCCATGTATGAATGGTCATACCGTTCATATGTGTTGCTGCAATACCTGTAGAGGCCGTAATTGCCACAGGCACTTTACGTGCTTTTAGATATTGGATGTACTGATTAAGTGTATAGGTTTTCCCTGCACCAGCCGAACCGGTTAAAAAGACATTTTCACCTGCTTTAAGCAGTTTAAGCGCAGTTTCCTGTTTCATAATCTCATATGTACATCTTCAACAGCCCATAGCTTAACGATTTTCCCGAAAAAATTAAATGAATGTGCCAAACTTTCTAAAAAGCACATATAAATCAATAATTAAAAACAAAATAATATTTGGTAGGTTTTTGGTAGGTAGGAAAATAAACTTCACATCACAATACTAAGGCCATGGTGAGGCTCACCTGTAATAACAAACAATGGATTTATGGAAGAAGGAATCACTCCATGGCTTTTAAAAATATTGCAGATCAAACAAACGGTTTTTATATTCCATGCGTATCACTCTTTGGACCAGGATGTGCTAAAGAAATTGGTACAAAGGCACAAAACCTCGGCGCAAAAAAAGCATTAATTGTGACCGATGAAGGCTTATTTAAATTTGGTGTTGCAGATCTTATCGCAAACTATTTAACTGAAGCAGGCGTTGCAAGCCATATATTCCCAGGCGCAGAACCTAACCCAACCGATATTAATGTTCATAATGGCGTAAATGCCTATAACGACAATGGCTGTGACTTTATTGTGTCTTTAGGTGGCGGTTCATCTCACGACTGTGCAAAAGGGATTGGTTTAGTCACTGCGGGTGGTGGTCATATTCGTGACTACGAAGGCATCGATAAAAGTAAAGTACCGATGACCCCATTGATTGCAGTCAATACAACGGCTGGTACTGCATCTGAAATGACTCGTTTCTGTATTATCACCAATACCGATACTCACGTAAAAATGGCAATCGTTGACTGGCGCTGTACCCCACTTATTGCGATTGATGACCCGAAACTCATGATTGCAAAACCTGCTGGTTTAACCGCTGCAACAGGTATGGATGCATTAACCCATGCAGTTGAAGCATATGTTTCTACGGCAGCAAACCCAATTACTGATGCGTGTGCAGAAAAAGCCATCACGATGATTAGTCAGTGGTTACAACCTGCCGTCGCAAATGGCGAAAACATCGAAGCGCGTGATGCAATGAGCTATGCACAATATTTGGCTGGCATGGCATTTAACAACGCATCTTTAGGTTATGTTCACGCAATGGCGCACCAGTTAGGCGGTTTCTACAACCTCCCGCACGGCGTATGTAATGCAATCTTGTTACCGCACGTCTGTGAATTTAACTTAATTGCTTGCCCAGATCGCTACGCAAAAATCGCAGAGTTAATGGGTGTAAATACTCACGGACTCACTGTAACAGAAGCTGCCTATGCTGCAATTGATGCCATTCGTAAACTGTCTTCATCAATTGGTATTCCATCTGGTTTAACAGAGCTTGGTGTGAAAATTGAAGACCTTGCGGTGATGGCAGATAATGCTCAAAAAGATGCATGTATGCTCACCAACCCTCGTAAAGCAAATCATGCACAAGTTGTGGAGATTTTCAAAGCAGCACTTTAATACCGATGTAATGGCATATCCCTCTAGTAAGTCAAATCCCTCCGACCGTTGACTTACTTTTTTGGGAATACTTAGCTCCAGCGGTATTCCCTTTTTTTAGAATCTATACTCCAACCTTTTCCAAACCTAATTGACAATTCGCCCATTTCATTGAAGGATACTCTGCATGTCTTAATTACAATAGCTCGATAAAAATGAATACATCTTCAGCTAATCAAAATTATGTTCCAGATATTTTAGGTACTGGCTACGAACAGCTTACACTCAACCTTCCTAATGATTACGAAGGAGAAGTTGTAGCTACCTTAGTGCGTAAAAAGGCCGCTCAATCGACTCAAAAAGCCGTGCTGTATATTCATGGTTTTTTAGATTATTTCTTTCAAACCCAAATGGCTGAGCAATTCAATGCTCATGGTTATGACTTCTATGCACTTGATTTAAGAAAATATGGCCGCTCAAAACTGCCTCATCAAATTTTCTATAATGTGCTCGATTTAAATGAATATGATGCCGAAATTACTCAAGCATTAGAGATTATTGGCGAAGAACAACATACACAAGTTTTACTCGCAGGACATTCTACTGGTGGTTTAACGGCAACACTTTATGCTGCCCATCATCCAGATCATCCCCTCATTAAAGCACTCTGGGCAAATAGTCCGTTTTATGACTTTAATTTAAGTTTAGTCGAAAAGAAATTTGGTATTCCAATGCTCAGTCGAGTAGGAAAATATCTACCAAAAGTTAAATTTCCAAGCCAACTCAACAAATGGTACACCACCAGTCTTCACAAGCAGCTCAAAGGCGAATGGGAGTTCAACCTTGACTGGAAACCAACCTCTGCCCCTACAGTTCAGCTCAGCTTTGTACATGCGATTCATACGGCACAAAAAGAGATTCACCGTGGGGTTAAACTGAACGTTCCCGCACTGATTATGCATTCGCATCAAACTAAAAACCCAAAAAAATGGGGACCCGATGCAACTCAAAGTGACGTGATTTTAGATGTTAATGACATTGAAAAACATGGTAAAAAAATTAAAGGTGATGTCTCGGTTGTCTCTATTCACAATGGATTGCATGACTTAGTCCTTTCGGCCCAGCCAGTACGAGAACAAGTCTATCAACAATTGTTCCAGTGGCTGGATCAAAAAATTACTTAACTAAGCTTAGGTGAGTCAAGGTATTTCACCAGCAGTTGATGCGCAGGATGTTCACTTGGTAAAAGCTCCATAAGGCGCTCTACCGCATCAATTGCTTCAGGGAAATGAGCTAGATGCTTTAACAGTAAATCTGTTTCTTGGGTTTTAAAAATTGCATCGCTCAAGCGTGACTCAAGGCAATCGCGCCATGCACACAAAAACGGACTTTCAGTTTTTGCCAGAAATACACCTGTGTAAAGCTGTAAAGCAGAGGCCGCATATCCCGCATCGAGTGCTTGTTCAGCTTGTAAAAAATCGGCTTCAACATGCACAAGCAGACGATATGGGCGTGAACCAAGTAAACCACCCAAAATATCTCGTAGTTGAGACATTTCAGCTTTAAGCGTACCCATACTGACTTTACGTTCGCCATAGAGCGCCTGATAAAGATGCTCTAAAGTTAAACCATGCGGACATAGTGCCAATATGGTTAAAATTTCAATTTGACGCGGCGTTAATAATAAACTTTTGCCGTTAAATTTAACTTGTGGCGTCGAAAAAGCACGAATATGTAACTGCTGACGCTGCTGCTCTAGCAAAGCAGATTGAATAATGGATGCGCAACGTTCAGCGGCTAATATTCCTAAACTATTATGGTTCTTCCATGTGGTTGATAAATCAACAACACCTAGCGTTTGTTTTGAGTATGGATCGATAATCGGTGCGGCATAACACACCCAATCATGAATCGACTCCATGTAATGTTCGTTTGAAAAAACACAGCTTGATTGTTGAGTTTTTAAAGATAAAGCCAAGGCATTCGTACCAACAAATTCTTCACGCCATTGACCACCTTGTACAAAATGTACACGCTCAGCAGCACTTTGCATTTGTGCACTGGGTGCAGTCCAGATAATAGTACTGCCGATATCACCGACAGCAATTACCATTGAAGATTGCTCTGCAATATGACGTAAATCATCGGCACATTGGCTTAAAGCCATATCTAAAGCATTCTGTGAAGCAGTTTTTTTCTCGACTAATGGAGCAGCAAAACGCTCTTTAGGAATCGCGGCAGAGGCCGATCGTTCCCATGAGCTTGCAATACTTTGGCCGAGTTTGGCAGCGTTCTGAGGAGAGAGACTATTTTGCGTGCGCAGTTGATCAATCAACGTCCGTTGCTGCAATAAATCCTTTTTTGTGAACATTTGTAAATTCCTTATATATCCACATTTCTATTCCAACCTTTCTCCAACCTTCTTCTTTATATCCTAATTATACAAAGTACGAAAGTACCTACTGACAGGGTTCTTGTTAGTCTTTAGTCCTAAAAAGCAAAGGAATATTTATATGCGCTATATCGATCCAAATCAACCAGGCTCAAAAGTTCAATTTAAATCACAATACGAAAATTTTATTGGCGGTGAATGGGTGGCACCTATAAAGGGTGCATATTTTGATAATGTATCTCCTGTTGATGGAAAAGCTTTCACACGTATTCCACGCTCTAGTGCCGAAGATATTGAACTCGCTCTAGATGCAGCACATAAAGCGAAAGCAACATGGAATAAAGCATCACCAACAGTACGCTCAAATATACTTTTAAAAATTGCCGATCGTTTAGAAGCAAATCTTGAAATGCTTGCTGTTGCCGAAACTTGGGATAATGGTAAAGCGGTACGTGAAACTTTAGCAGCTGACCTTCCGCTCGCGATCGACCATTTCCGTTATTTCGCTGGATGTATACGTGCTCAAGAAGGCGGAATCTCTGAAATTGATGAAGATACCATTGCCTACCATTTCCATGAACCACTCGGTGTAGTTGGTCAAATTATTCCATGGAACTTCCCGATTTTAATGGCTGCATGGAAGCTTGCACCAGCTTTAGCGGCTGGTAACTGTGTTGTGATTAAGCCAGCTGAACAAACGCCAGTAGGTATTTTGTTGGTGGCTGAACTCATCCAAGATATTTTACCGCCGGGTGTACTTAATATTGTCAATGGTTTCGGTTCAGAAGTCGGCCGTCCTTTAGCTACCAACCCACGTATTGCAAAAATCGCATTCACAGGTTCAACTCAAACTGGACAAATGGTGATGCAATATGCGACCGAAAATATTATTCCAGTGACATTAGAACTTGGCGGTAAGTCACCAAACCTTTTCTTTGAAGATATCATGGATAAAGAAGATGACTTCTTAGAAAAAACACTTGAAGGTTTTGCTATGTTTGCCTTAAACCAAGGTGAAGTATGTACTTGCCCTTCTCGTGCTTTAGTACAAGAAAGCATTGCTGATCAGTTCTTAGAAATGGCTGTCGAACGAGTAAAACGTATTAAAACTGGTCATCCACTTGATACTGAAACGATGATTGGCGCACAAGCATCTTTGCAACAACAAGAGAAAATCTTACGTTGTATTAACACTGGTCGTGAAGAAGGTGCAGAGCTCTTACTTGGCGGTAGCGGCCGTAAAGAAGTAGGCGATGGTTACTATGTCGATCCGACTATTTTTAAAGGTCACAATGGCATGCAAGTTTTCCAAGAAGAAATTTTTGGACCTGTACTTGCTGTGACAACATTCAAAGACTTTGACGATGCAATTAAAATTGCCAATGACACCATGTATGGTTTAGGTGCAGGTGTATGGTCACGTTCAGCTCACATTTCTTATCGTGCTGGTCGTGCTATTGAAGCTGGCCGTGTTTGGACAAACTGCTATAACATCTACCCTGCACATGCTGCATTTGGTGGTTACAAGAAGTCAGGTATTGGTCGTGAAAACCATAAGATGATGCTAGATCATTATCAACAAACTAAAAACTTGTTGGTGAGTTATTCAACTAAACCAATGGGCTTCTTCTAAGTTTCGCACCAAGTTGATACCAAACTATCATCACTAGAAAGAAGTAAGGTCATTCATGATACAAGAAGCCAGTAATTTAGATTACTGGCTTCTTTATTTTGTACTGTTAGTTCTCAAGTTTTTACTATGTGGAATAAAAAACCGTCAGCTAATATTTAAAGCAATTTATTTAGGCATTGCTTTTGCATTAATTCATACAAACTAACTCGCAGGAGTATTGTATGAATCAACCAGAAACAGCTTCCGTTATTTCCTCAAAGACAGAAGTCTCGTCAGCAGAATATTTTGCTCAGCGTCAACTTAAACAAGGTACCGTTGGTTGGTTACTCCTGATTGGTTTAGGCGTAGCGTATGTGATATCAGGTGATTTTGCTGGCTGGAACTTCGGCATAGCCCAAGGTGGCTGGGGCGGGATGTTTATTGCCACTGCACTCGCTGCAATCATGTATCTGTGCCTGTGTCTTTCTATGTCAGAAATGTCCACCATGATGCCGACAGCAGGCGGCGGTTATAGTTTTGCGCGTGCTGCTTTTGGTCCTTTTGGAGGCTATTTAACAGGAACAGCTATTTTAATTGAATACGCAATTGCTCCTGCGGCGATTGCCGTATTTATTGGCGGTTATTGCGAATCTCTATTTGGCATTAATGGCTGGATGATTTACCTCGCCTGCTACGCCATTTTTATGGGTATACACCTCAAAGGTGCGGGCGAAGCCTTAAAAATCATGTTTGCCATTACGCTTGTCGCAGCAGTTGCTCTTGTTGTTTTTATTGTGGCAATGATTCCACACTTTAATGCACAAAATTTATTTGATATTACTGTTGGCACAGCAGCTGGTGCAAGTCATTTTCTACCTCATGGCTATTTGGGTATCTGGGCTGCAGTTCCTTTTGCTATCTGGTTTTTCCTAGCAGTTGAAGGTGTGCCATTAGCAGCCGAAGAAGCAAAAGATCCAGCCAAATCCCTGCCACGCGGTTTAATCGGAGCAATGCTCATCTTAACGGCCTTTGCCATGCTCATTTTATTCTTAGGTGCAGGTGCAGCGGGTGCAAGTACTTTACAAAACTCTGGCGCTCCCCTCGTCGATGCTCTGGTTAAAGTGTATGGCACCAATACTTGGCTTGCGACTTTTGTTAACTTTGTTGGTTTAGCAGGTTTAATCGCGAGTTTCTTTTCAATTATCTATGCCTATTCGCGTCAAATTTTTGCACTCTCTCGTGCTGGTTACTTACCTACTTCACTCTCTTTAACCAATAAAAATAAAGCCCCTTATCTCGCAATTATTATTCCGGGTATTATCGGGTTCTTGCTTTCACTCACCAAAGAAGGCGATTCACTGATTTTAATTGCCGTGTTCGGTGCAACCATTTCGTATGTGTTGATTCTTTTATCTCACATCAAACTACGCCTATCTAAACCCGACATGCCTCGTCCTTATAAAACTCCTGGAGGAATCTTCACTTCAAGCATTGCACTGATTTTAGCAGTCACAGCTGTGGTCGCAGGCTTTGTTGTTAATCCGAAAGTTTGGTTTATTGCTGCCGCTATTTATATCGTATTTATTGCTTACTTTTTATTCTATAGCCGTTATCATTTAGTGAAAGGTACACCAGAAGAAGAGTTTGCAAATATTAAAGCCGCAGAACAAGAACTATAAAAAAGGATGCAACTATGAGTTATCGGAATATTGTCGCCAATCAACAGTATCACTTTGCTGACTTGAAGACCTTGATGGCAAAAGCAACGCCGTTACGTTCAGGTGATGAATTAGCAGGTGTAGCGGCCAGAGATGCAACCGAACATGTTGCGGCACAAATGACTTTGGCCGATGTACCACTTAAAACTTTTTTAAATGAAGTTGTGGTCGATTACGAAACTGATGAAATTACACGACTAATTATTGATGAACATGATCTGGCAGCCTTTGCCCCTATTTCACACTTTACAGTAGGTGATTTTCGAAATTGGTTACTTGGAGAAGAAGCCACTGCTCAAAGTTTAAAAGCCTTAGCATCAGGTTTAACTCCAGAAATGGTAGCTGCTGTCAGCAAAATTATGCGCAATCAAGATTTGATTTATGTCGCCAGCAAATGCGAAGTGGTCACCCAATTTCGCAACACAATCGGTTTAAAAGGTCATCTTTCTACCCGTTTACAACCCAATCACCCGACCGATGATGTGCTCGGTATTTCTGCCAGTATTTTAGATGGTTTAATGTATGGCAATGGAGATGCCGTAATTGGGATTAATCCAGCGACAGATAACTTACATAATTTATCAGAGCTACTAAAATTACTTGATCATGTCATTCAGGAATATCAGATTCCAACGCAATCTTGTGTTCTCACACATATCAGCTCAGGCATTCAACTTGCTGAAAAAAATGTGCCAATTGATTTAATGTTCCAATCAATTGCCGGCACCCAACTAGCTAATGAAGGTTTTGGAATTTCACTCGATTTACTACAAGAAGGATATGAAGCCACACTCGCACTCAAGCGCGGAACCATTGGACAAAACGTCATGTACTTTGAAACGGGTCAAGGCAGTGCATTATCCAGCAATGCACATCACGGCGTTGACCAGCAAACATTAGAAACGCGTGCTTATGCAGTCGCCCGTAAATACAATCCGCTTTTAGTGAATACAGTCGTTGGCTTTATTGGTCCCGAATATCTTTTTAATGGCAAACAAATTATACGTGCAGGTCTAGAAGACCACTTCTGCGGCAAGTTACTCGGAGTACCAATGGGCTGCGACATTTGCTATACCAACCATGCCGATGCTGACCAAAATGATATGGATGTTCTCCTTACTCTATTTGGTGCCGCTGGCATTAATTTTATAATGGGGATTCCGGGTTCAGACGATGTCATGCTCAACTATCAAACAACATCATTCCATGATGCCCTCTATTTAAGACAACTCCTCGGTTTAAAACCCGCTCCTGAGTTTTCAGCTTGGCTTGAACAGCAAGGTATTTTTAAACAACAAAACTCTCAAATCTGTTGGGCAGACCACATGCCTGACCAATTCTCTCGTCTGCTCATGAACTAGGGAGAACCCCATGAAACTTAATCGTGATATTGAATATCCATCCTCTACCCATCAGGATCAGTGGGAAAAACTTAAACAATTTACTGATGCCCGCATTGCATTAGGACGCGCTGGTTGTAGCATCCCAACACGTGCCTTACTTGAGTTCCAGTTGTCTCATGCGCAAGCAAAAGATGCGGTTTATCAAGAGATGGATGTTTCCTACCTCTCGGAGCAATTAGCACAACGGCAGCTGCAAAGTCTTCATGTACAAAGTAATGCACCTAATAAAGAAATTTATCTTAAACGTCCAGATTTAGGCCGTCAGCTTTCAAACCCATCAAAAGAAGCCTTAATTAAGAAGTATGCAGAAAACACGCAACAGTATGATGTTTGTATTGTGGTCGGTGACGGTCTCTCCGCAAGAGCGATTGAAGCGAATGCTATCTCATTCATTACAATGCTGAATGAACAAATTCAGCAAGAAAACTGGAGCCTTGCACCAATTGCAATTGCGAGAGGCAGTCGTGTTGCTTTAGGCGATGAAGTCGCAGAAATCTTTAAAGCATCCATGCTTGTGATGCTCATTGGTGAGCGTCCAGGTTTAAGCTCTCCTGATAGTATGGGAATTTACTACACGTTGAATGCATATTCAGGCTGCCTCGATGCTAAACGTAATTGTATTTCCAATGTCCGTTCAGCAGGCTTAAGTATTCCAGTTGCAGTGCAACGGTTAATCGCTTTAATGAAAAAATCCAAACAACTTGGTTTCTCAGGAGTTAATCTAAAAGATGAGCATCAACTTTCAAATATAGATTTTGAAGAAACTCAAAAGCTATTATTTTAAGCAATGGAATATGCAAAGAGATTTATTGGAAAATAGATAATCCCTTGTATAACAATATTATCTTAACGAAAAATATCAATTTTCAGGTATTGACGATTTATACAGATATTTTCTTCTTTATATTTATCGCTATACTCCACCTATTGATCTTCTATGAATCATTTGTATGAACACAACAAACGCCTTCCCTAAAACTATTTATGCCATTCAGCATCTTGCTTTCGAAGACTTAGGTTCATTAGAAGATGTCTTTTATCAACTCGGATTTCGCGTTCGTTATTTTGAGGCAGGTGTAGATGATTTAACTGCTGCTTTTGCACATGATGGATTAACTATTATTTTAGGTGGACCAATCGGGGTTTATGAAACTGAAGATTATCCATTTTTAAAAGACGAAATTGCTTTACTTAAACAACGTCTAGCAGCAGATAAACCTACACTTGGTATTTGTTTGGGTGCACAGCTTATTGCTCATGCGCTTGGTGCAAAAGTATATGCAGGACATCAAAAAGAAATTAGCTGGGGTCCACTCAGCTTAAGTTTACGTCCTAATCAGGTATTATCTGCTTTGCTTAATAATGTCCATGTTCTACATTGGCATGGTGACACTTTCGACCTCCCTGAAAACGCGGTGTTATTAGCTAGTTCAGAGATTTATACCAATCAAGCATTTGAAGTTGGAAATAATATTCTCGCGTTGCAGTTTCATATTGAAACAACAGAAGAAAATTTTGAGAAATGGTTAATTGGCCATACATGCGAACTTCGTAATGCCAAGATTTCGATTCAGAAACTTCGCGAAGAAAACTTACAATATGCTCAAGCACTTGAACATGCTGCATTTGAGGTTATTCAAAAATTCTTAAAAAGAATTGGTTATAGTGGATAAACTATAAAGACTCGAATGTGAGCGAATATTAAATTTTACCATTTGGTATTATTGTTTGCTTATTTTTCAAACAAAGAGAGTGCTATATTCACCTTTAACAAACATTTAATAAAATTTTCAGTGTATTATTAATTTGTAACACAAAATATACGTTGATTTACTATGGATATCTGGAAATTTCTTAAAAGCTTTAATACGGTCAATACTTATTTATTGCTTTCATGTATTCTCCTTATAATCTTGGTTCTTTATTTTTATGTGATTAATCCAACCTAAGCTAATTTGCCAAGGATATTAATCATAAAGAAAAAGAAAATATGAGAAGACATCTAAATAAAAAGCCCAACTGAGTTGGGCTTTTTTATATCTGTTGTTTACTCACAACATGTTGTTCGTCTTGCGAAAAAGTAAGAGATAATCAATCTCTTACTTTTTCTCAGGCTTGAAGCTATCTTTCAAATCTAGAATACGGTTGAAAACCGGTTTCTCTGGTGAATGATCATATTGATCAGCGACAAAATAGCCTTCACGCTCAAATTGGAAACGATCTTCAGGATTCGCTTGTGCTAAAGCTGGCTCAATGACAGCTTGTACCACTTTTAATGATTCAGGATTAAGATTTGCCAAGAAGTCATCATCTGCATCAGGTGCGGCTTCAGTAAACAAACGATCGTAAATACGTACTTCAGCAGGAATACCTTTAGTCGCAGATACCCAGTGAATCACGCCTTTAACTTTACGACCTTCTGGATTCTTTCCTAGAGTTTCAGGGTCAATTGAACATTTCAATTCAATCACTTCACCATTTGCATCTTTAATGACTTCATCACATTTAATCACGTAAGCATGGCGTAAACGCACTTCACCGTCAGGAATTAAACGTTTAAAGCCTTTTGGCGGTACTTCTTCAAAATCTTTACGATCAATATAGATTTCCTTGGTTAAAGGAATCACACGATCACCCATATCGACATTAGGATGGCGAGCATGCGTAAGATCCATATCTTCAGGTAAATTAGTTAAAGTCACTTTAAGTGGACTTAAAACAGCCATACCACGTGCAGCAGTATTTTCTAAAGATTGACGAATACAGAACTCAAGCATTGCAACATCAACAATACCGTCAGTTTTTGACACGCCTACACGTTTACAGAAATCACGTAAGCCTTCAGGAGTAAAGCCACGACGGCGCATACCGACTACGGTTGGCATACGTGGGTCATCCCAACCATTTACATACGCACCTTCCACCAATTTACGTAATTTACGTTTTGACGTAATGGTGTAATCCACGTTTAAACGTGAAGATTCGTACTGATGTGGAACAGCTTTAGATTTTACTTTTTCAACAATCCAGTCATAAAACGGACGGTGATCTTGGAATTCTAATGTACAAAGCGAATGGGTAATTCCTTCAATGGCATCAGACAATGGATGAGCATAGTCATACATTGGGTAGATTTTCCATTTATCGCCAGTTTGATGATGCTCTGAATGTAATACGCGATATAAAATCGGATCACGCATATGTACATTTGTACTTGCCATATCAATCTTGGCACGTAAAACCGCTTCACCCTCTTTAAACTCACCGCTACGCATTTTTTCAAAGCGAGCAAGATTCTCTTCAATAGAAGCATCACGGTATGGAGAATTTTTACCTGGCTCAACAAAGCTACCGCGGTTTAACTTAATTTCTTCTGGAGATTGTAAATCTACATATGCATCGCCTTGTTCAATAAGTTGAACTGCCCATGCATATAATTGATCAAAATAACCTGATGCATAGCGTGGTTCACCATTCCAGTTAAAACCAAGCCATTTCACATCGTTAGCAATACCGTCAACATACTCTTGTTCTTCAGCATCAGGGTTTGTATCGTCAAAACGCAAATTACACAAACCATCAAATTCTTCAGCCACACCAAAGTTTAAGCAAATCGCTTTTACATGGCCAATATGTAAATAACCATTTGGTTCTGGTGGAAAACGCGTTACGATCTGCTTTGCACGTCCCGTAGCCAAATCATCAGTAATGACTTGGCGAACAAAATCTAAGCCAGCCTGTTGTTCTTGCTGCGCAGAATCGACAGAGGCATGAGTATTCGGTGTCGGGTTATTAGGCAGGCTCGAGACAACATCATTAGGCTTCATAGTGTATCAATCACTTCTTTGTAGATAAATTTCGAAAAATTTAAACGCTATCTTCATTTTTCACAAAGATTTTAACGTTTTTTACTTGCCTTGTAGTTTACAGTTTGCTTATGCTTCTCTCAACCAAAAACCCATGGTCATAAGCCCATGTTTAGGAGATTAATGTAATGAGTTTTCCTCAAGTCGAATTAAACACCAATAAAGGTCGTATTGTTCTTGAACTAAATACTGAAAAAGCACCAAAAACAGTAGCAAACTTTTTAGAATATGTACGTGACGGTTTTTATGACGGCGTTATTTTCCACCGTGTCATTGATGGTTTCATGATCCAAGGTGGCGGGATGGATGAAAACTTCAAAGAAAAAGCAACTCGTGATTCTATCGAAAACGAAGCTGACAACGGTTTAAGCAATGATGTTGGTACGATTGCTATGGCACGTACTCAAGCACCTCACTCTGCTTCTGCACAGTTCTTTATTAACGTAAAAAACAACTCTTTCTTAAACCATACCTCTAAAACTGCTCAAGGCTGGGGTTATGCTGTATTTGGTAAAGTTGTTGAAGGTATGGATGTTGTTGAAGCGATCAAAGGTGTTCGCACTGGCAACCGTGGTTACCACGCTGACGTTCCATTAGAAAATGTTGTAATCGAATCTGCTAAAATTATTTCTGAATAATTTTAGGAATAAGCTGTGACTTATCTGTTTATCTCTGATTTACACTTGTCACCTGAACACCCTCGACTTGTTCGAGGGTTTTTAGATTTATTGGTGCATTATCAAAATAAACAAACACAGCTTTATATTTTAGGTGACTGGTTTAACGCTTGGATTGGCGATGATTACTCGGCACCATGGCTCGATGAAATTATTGAGGCATTAAAAGACTTTAACAAAAAAGGAAATCGGGTTTACTTCCAAGTAGGTAACCGTGATTTTGCTTTAAATCAGATTTTCCTTAATAAATTTAACGGTGTATTACTACCCGACATTTATTATCTTAATATTGCTGGACATCAGTACCGTCTAGAACACGGTGATGCACTATGTACAGATGACGTTTCCTATCAAAGATTTAGAAAAATTATTCGAAATCCACTTTTAGTGGCTTTTTTACGCCGTACGCCCCTGAGTTTTCGCACCAAACTGGTTAATGGCTTTCGAAAAAGAAGCTCCGCTGATAAACAGCAAAAAAGCTATGAAATTATGGATGTAAATGAACAAGCTGTACTTTCTGCTTTAACAGATGTAGATACACTTATTCATGGGCATACCCATCGCCCTGCAATTCACCAAGTACAAGCTAAACAACGAATTGTTCTTGGCGATTGGCGTGAAGATCAAGCTTATATTTTAGAAATTGATCCCTCTTCAAATATGCAACAGCTTGAATTGATTATCTGGAATTATTAGTTATGAAGTTAGTAACTTTTTATTTGAACTTTCAATTCTTTAATTTTGTTATTTAAATCAAAATCGTAAATCGCACAAAGACTGGCAATAAATACAAATTTCCAGCTTATATATGCATGAGTATGATACTCAATCTATAAAATCAAAAGACTCAAAACAAATGCAAAAATGATAAAGGCTTTCACAATTCTAATTTCCCGCAGCTTACTCTTTGCATCTGTTGGTATTAAATCAATCATTTTCAATAGATTACTAAAACTTTATATGAAATTATATTTCTTTATCAAACTACACAGGAAATGTTTTTGAATAAAATAGCGTATGATGGCAAAGATTAAATTCTCTCAATTGCTATAAAACTGATATGGAGTAAAGTATGGATTTATTAAATACGGTTAAAAGCCGCTATACAACAAAAGCATATGATTCTGAAAAGAAAATTCCTCAAGAAAAAATTAATAAATTATTAGAAATTTTACGTTTTACCCCTTCTTCAGTAAATATTCAGCCTTGGCACTTTGTAGTTGCAGACAATCTTGCAGCTAAAGAACGAATCGCAAAAGCATTAACAGGAAAGTATGCTTACAATGCTCCTAAAGTGCTTGAGTCATCACATACACTTGTATTCTGTACAAAAACGGATATTACATCTGAGTACTTAAATCAACTACTTGAGCAAGATGATTTAAGTGGCCGTTTTAAAGATGAAAAAGCAAAATTAGGCCAAAAAGATACTCGCCATGGCTACGTCGAGTTCTACCGAAATGAACAGAAGAATTTATTCGGGTGGATGGAAAATCAAACATTCATTGCTTTAGGACAGCTACTCTTTGCTGCTGGCTTAGAAGGCATTGATGCGACTCCAATGGGTGGCTTTGATGAAAAAGTTCTAAATACTGAGCTCGGGTTAACTGAAAAAGGCTTACGAAGCTCTGTGATTGTTTCTCTAGGCTATCGTAGTGAAAATGACTTTAATGCTAAGCTTCCTAAATCACGTCTGCCAGATGAAGTGATTTTCACATATTTATAAAAATCTCTATAGTTCAAGAGATTCTATTCTCTTGAACTATCAAACCATTGCGCTAGCTAAACAAACTACCCCACTTATTCCTAAAAGAATCCCCAAAATGGTAGGCCATTTTAATTTTTCTTTATATAAAATCACTCCGCTTAAAATTCCCAATAACACAACAAGAATATTCATGCTTGCAAAAACAATAGCAGGAGAGTCTTTTAAAAGAATATGAGCTTTTACATATAAAGCAATATTTGAAAAATTGAGTATTCCTAATATTAACCCAGCTATCGTACTTTTAAAATGCCACTTTTGAGTCTTCTGTAGCAATAAATATGAAATCGACAATATAAAAGCAGTAATAAAAATAAGATTTAAAGTGAGTGTAAACTGCAGACCTAAACTACTTGTATATTTCAAGAGAATATCTACTGCAGCATAACCACACCATACACTTAAAAGAGCAAAGATCGCTTTTCGAGATTGGTGATTTGCTGAAGAATTGATTTGCCCAAATAATACGAGTAAGACCGCAGAAATCCCTAGGCCTACACCCCACAGTTTTAAGGTATTAAATTGTTCATGAAAAAAGAAATATGCGGCAAATAAAGAAAGAACAACTGAAAGACGCTGTGCAAGTTCGGTTCTCACAATTCCTGCATATTCTAATGATTTAGCAAGACATAAAAAAATACTAGGTAAAATTATTCCTAAAGCAAAGATTAACCACCAAGGCGTATGTTGTATTGAAACATGTTGAATATCAGGCTGAAACCACCAAAAACAAAGAAGACTTGCGCTTGCATAGTTCCATGCAATCATTTGTAGTGGTTGACAACCTTTTCTCTTTAAATTTTTTAATAGGATAGATACCAAGACGCTGCTAAAAGCAGCAGCTAATATTAATAGCATTCATTAAAGCCCTATTTATTTAAATAAAATTAGTCATCATGGCAAATCATTCTCCATGACCAGTTAAATATTCTGAATCAACTTTTAAATACACATAAAAAAACCAGTCATTGTCTGACTGGTTTTTTTTAAGATTTCAATTAACGATTATTTTCGTCGTCTTGACCATCTTCAAATTTAGAATCGTTGTCAAAACCACCTTGATGACCACCGAAGCCGCCTTGACCACCGAAGCCGCCTTGACCACCGAAGCCACCTTGACCACCGAAGCCACCGCCTTGACCGCCGCCAAAGCCGCTACCTTGACCACCAAAACCGCCTTGAGCGCCGCCTTGTGCTGGGAAGCCTGTACCTTGTGCGCCTGCTGGACGAGGGTTACGTGCTGGAACAACAGTTGAAATCGCGTGTTTGTAAACCATTTGACTTACAGTATTTTTTAATAAAACAACATATTGGTCAAAAGATTCAATATGACCCTGTAATTTAATACCGTTCACAAGGAAAATAGAAACAGGGATACGTTCTTTACGGAGAGAATTTAAGAACGGATCTTGTAAAGTTTGACCTTTAGACATTTTTAACTCCAAAAAAAATTTTTAAATCAGCGCAAAAAAACTATCTTTATTTTTCAACTAAAAATTATAAAAAGACAGTGTGCAAATTTTGCTTTATCCATAAGAGTTTCGCAAGTCTTCTTTCGCCTGCTTTATCGTCAAGTAAGTTTTAAAATCGTGTATTTCTTGCAAAGAACGTAACCACGTATATTGACGTTTGGCAAGTTGTCGTGTTGCAAATAAAGCTTTATCCTCCATTTCACGTTTACTTTTGAGACTTAGATCACTTTTTAATAGAAATTCTAGTGCTTGTCGATAACCCACCGAACGCATTGAGGGTAAATTTTCGTCTAAATCGTATTTTTCAATTAGAGCTTCAACTTCACTCAAAAAACCGATATCCCACATTTTGCTTAATCTTTGCTCAATGCGTTGATGTAATTCTACCCGATCCGGAAGTAAAGCGTAGTTATGAAATATGTATCGATATGGTACGTTTTTTGGTTGTTCTGCCTGCAATTTAGTAATTGGTTCACCCGTAATTTTATAAACTTCCAGTGCCCGAATAATTCTTTGCTTATCAGTTACATTAAACTTTATAGCGGCAGCAGGATCTACAGAAACCAACTCATCATAAACTGCCTGCCATCCTTCGTTTAGAGCTTTTTCTTCAATTGCAGCTCGAACTTCAGCATTAGCACTTGGTAAATTACCAGATAACCCTTCTAACAGTGCCTTGAAATATAACATTGTCCCTCCTACTAAAATAGGAGTTTTGCCACGTGAATGCATTTCATCAATCAATTTACATGCATCTTCAACAAACTGAGCAGCTGAATAGACTTCCAGAGGAGTAATAATATCAATAAGACGATGAGGATAGAGTTCTTGCTCTTCACGAGTTGGTTTAGCCGTACCAATATCCATATCTTTATAGACAAGAGCGGAATCAACAGAAATTAGCTCAAAATTTCCACGCTCGTATAATTCACATGCCAAAGCGGTTTTTCCGCTCGCAGTTGGTCCCATTAAATTGATGACGGGCAATTGATTTGACATGTAAAACTACTCTCCTCGAGCAAATAATTTATCTAATTGAGATAAGGGGAATGCACGCCAGGTTGGCCGCCCATGGTTACATTGGCTCGCAAATTCGGTTTGTTCCATTTGACGAAGTAAAGCATTCATTTCTGAAAGACTGAGTTGTCGATGTGCACGTACTGCTCCATGACATGCCATTCCAGCTAACAACTCATCTCTTTTTTGAAGTAATCCTTGTGCTTCATCATTTGGATCTAAATCATTTAAAAGCTCTGGAATAAGATTTTCAAAATCAGCTTTTTGTAATATAGCTGGCACACCGCGAACAATAACTTGCTCATCACCATATAAATCAATTTCCAAACCTAAGCGCTCGAGCTGAGGTTTTAATTCTTCAACTCTAACGGCTTGCATACGGCTAATGGAAATCACCTTAGGTATAAGCAGTTGCTGAGATGTCCAAAATTCAGGTTTATCCCAAGCATTTTTCATTTGCTGTAATAAAATACGTTCATGTGCCGCATGCATATCAACAATAATAAGCCCTTCAGTATTCTGCGCTAAAATATAAATTCCATGCAGTTGAGCAATTGCGATACCTAATGGAAATTCATCTACTTTAGCAACTGGCTCAGCCTCCTCATTTACCGAAAAATTAGTAGGTTGGTCACGAAGTGGGGCTAAATAAGTTTTTAAAGCATTATTTAATTGAGCAGAACCACTATATTTTGGTATTTGATCTGCATAGTGAACAGCTTGCGGACGACTAGCGTTAAAATCGGTTAATAATTCTGTCGGTGCAGACTGAGTTCGTGCTTCACTGTCTGAATTTAAAGTTTCATTTGCACGGTGCAATGAAAATTGTTCTTGATATTTGGGCTGAGGTTGTACTGAATAATCTGAGCTTTCATCCGCTTTCATCGCTTGAGCTAGATCAGCACTCGCTGTCTGAAATTGTGCGAGAGTTTCTTTTGCATAATGTCTTACAAACTCATGCACTTCTCTTTGATTTAAAAATCGAATCTCATGTTTAGTAGGATGGACATTGACATCAATATTTTCAGGGTCGACTTCTAAAAAAAGTAAATAAGATGAATGTTGATGACCATGTAAAATACCATCATAGGCCATGCGTAGCGCATGCGAAATCGTTTTATCTTTGACAATACGACCATTTACATAGACATATTGCATATCAGCCTGTGCACGTGCATCTGAAGGATGACCAAGCCAACCTGATAAACGCATGCTAATACTTTCAGCATCAATCCAATATGCATTTTGTACAAATTGCGAGCCTAATAATTGCTGAACTCGCTGAAAACGTAGCTCTCCACTATCCGCTATAGGTAAATTAATTCTTATATTATCATTATGCTCAAGCACAAAACGTATATCGAAATGCGTTAGAGCCAAACGGCGAACAATCTCTTCGATATGCCCAAATTCAGTGGTTGGTTTTTTTAAGAATTTACGGCGTGCAGGAACATTAAAAAATAAGTCTTGAACTCGAATATGGGTACCCTTTTGAGCAGCAACAGCTTGTACTTCTTGATGATCAAATGCTGTACCGTTTACTTCAACTTGATGACCAATACCACTTTCATCTTGGCTACTGGTCAAAGTCAATCTTGAAACCGCAGCAATCGAAGCTAAAGCTTCCCCACGGAACCCCAAACTCACAATCGCATGTAAATCTTCAGCAGTTTTAATCTTACTTGTGGCATGACGCATGACAGCAAGGGCTAAATCATCCGGATGAATACCATGCCCATTATCAATGATTTCGATTAAAGTCGAACCACCTTGAGCAATCCGTACAATCAGCTCAGTTGCACCTGCATCAATTGAGTTTTCTAATAATTCTTTGACCACAGAAGAAGGACGCTCAATCACCTCACCTGCTGCAATCTGGTTCGCTAACGCTGCGTCTAATGTATGAATACGACGTTGTCTCAGCTTTTCATCAGTCATGAAGCTGTTCCTGCAAAGTCTGATACAAATTTTCTGTTGGTAAAGTTAACGTTACCAAACGGCTCAACTCATCATCTGACTTTTGAATGTCAATGATGATATCTGCTTGTGGAATTTCATCGCCACCTTTAGATGGCCATTCAAATAGAAATAATGCATCTGTGATATCTAAATAATCACGAATTCCCATTAATTCAAGTTCATACGGGTCATTTAAACGATACAAGTCAAAATGAAAAATTTCTTTATCATTAATTTTATATGGCTCAATGAGCGTATAAGTTGGGCTTTTAACAGAACCTTTATGGCCCAAAGCTTGCAAGAAATAACGCGTAAGTGTGGTTTTACCCGCACCTAAGTCCCCAATTAAATAAATTACACCCAACTGAACATGCTGCGCCAAAGCTTGAGCTAGACGCTCAGTATCTTCTTCATGATTTAAGACCAATTTCAATGAATACGACATAGCACACATAACATGATTCGAAATAATCGATATGATAACATTGCCCTGCCTTAAAAGCCTACTTAAGCCCTAGAAGTTGGCTTTTTTTATATCAATTTTCTTAAATATTCACACTTTTTTATGTCTAGTCCGAACGATTTTTTGCCACCTATGATTGATGGTGTAAGCGCAAGCCAAGTTTATCTTCCTCAACAAAAAGACACTCAAACAATTTATGAGTATCTCTGTGGTCACTTTGCACATATTAGAACAGATGAGTGGAAACAAAGATTTCAAGACGGGCTTATTTATGGGGCAAATGGACAAAAACTAACATTAGATAGTCCATACCAAAGTAATAGTCATATTTTTTATTATCGATTTCTTGCTTATGAAGTCCACGTTCCATTTGAACATCGGATTTTATTTGAGAATGATGATTTATTAGTGGTCGATAAACCACATTTTTTAACAATTAGCCCGACAGGACAATATGTTCAAGAAACGCTTTTAGTACGGCTAAAAAAACAAACAGGCAATGAATTTTTAACCCCTATTCATCGCTTAGACCGCGAAACCGCGGGTGTTGTTCTATTTTGCAAACGTGTTGAATCGCGTGGTATTTATCAACAATTATTTGCAGAGCGCCGAGTCAATAAAATTTATCACGCTATTGCACCTTATAAAAAAGATTTAAATTTTCCTCAAACCTTATATTTGCATTTAGATAAAGGCCATCCTTTTTATACGATGCAGGTTATAGAAAATGTGAAAGCCAATACCCAGACTGATATTGAGCTTATCGAGCACAACCAGATTTGGGCAAAATATCGCTTAACTCCTACAACGGGCAAACAGCACCAACTTCGCGTGCATCTTAATTATTTAGAAATCCCGATTAAAAATGATCCATTTTATCCCGTAGTTCAGCACAAAACTGAAGACGATTTTTCAAAACCATTACAGCTTCTGGCTAAGCATATTTCATTTACAGATCCCCTCACAAAAGAGGGAATGTCTTTCAATTCTGAGTTTGAATTGACATTGTAATGTAACCGTAATGACAAAAAGATTATTTTTTATGCCAAAAAACATTGAAATTACATTGCGATGGTTTAAAATGAATTCCTAAAAATTAAAATCATTTGGTTTTGTTATTCATGCGAAAAACAGAAGTTTATCAGGTTCGACTTGACTCCCAAGAGAAAAAACAGGCTTTTGCTGTTTTTAAGCAATTGGGAATTACCCCTGCCCAAGCGGTACGACTTTTTTTTAAACAGGTCGTATTAACTAAATCTATTCCATTTGCTATCGAAAATCAGAATATTAATATGGAACAATTATTAAAACTGAGAAAAGCAAAAGCATCGTCATTAAACCAAACTTCATCGACTTTAGCTGAAGATGATGACCATGAAGATTTATTTGAAGAATTGAATGCACTTCTTGGTGAAAGCGACAAAACTTAACACTGTTGCATTTATAAACAAGTTTTAACGTCAAAAAGCTCTTTTTTTCGTTATGCTCTCTTTGTAAAAACATAATGATAAGTTACAAGGAGTGCCAAATGATCGTTAGACGAGCGACTTTTGAAGATTTAGAGCAACTCGCCGTTTTATTTGATGAATACCGCCAATTTTATGGGGCCTCTTCTAATTTTAATGAATCACTTCACTTCCTTAAACAACGTTTTGAGAATAGAGAAAGTGTGTTCTTCATTCATATTAAAGACGACAAAATTACGGGTTTTATTTTACTCTATTTAGGTTTTTCTTCAGTTGCATGTTCAACATACTATATCTTAGATGATGTATATGTTACGCCTATTTTCCGTCGTCAAGGTTCTGCTAAACAGCTAATCGATACAGCAATCCTATTTGCAAAACAAGAGAATGCTTTACGGATTAGTTTGGAAACTCAAAGCAACAACCATGAATCTCATCGTTTATATGAACAAATGGGATTTATTCGAGATAGCGAGTTCCAAACCTTCCATTGTTTTCTCAAATGATATTTTGAGCGAGCTGTTTTTGTTGTTCAGATAAATAAACCCATTCTCCATCTTCAAGTTCAGGTAAAACCAATTGCCCTACTTGATGGCGATGTAATGCTTCTACCTTATTTCCCACAGCTGCAATCATTCTTTTTACTTGATGATAAACACCTTGATGAATCGTCATGGTTAATTGATGCGTTTCTAATATCGCTACATTCGTTGCAGCGAAAACACCTTTTTCTTGATGTAGGCTCACACCCTGGCTCAGCATTTCAATTTGCTCAGGTGTAACCGGATCTATAGTCGTAACATGATAAACCTTTGGCACATGTTTACGGGGATGAGTTAAAGCTTGAAGGTATTTACCGTCATCGGTAAGTAAAAGTAAGCCCGTTGTATCTTGATCTAAACGACCAATAGCTTGCACACCACGTTGAATCATGATTTCTGGTAGAAGGCTAAATACGCTTTGATGATGATGAGGTTGGTGTGAACATTCAAAACCTTTTGGTTTTTTTAGAGCAAGGTAAACTTTTTCTCGATATTGATAAGTTTTCCCAAAAAGAGAAAATTCTAAATTTTCTGGAGAGAATTGCTTTTTCAGGTCACTTACAACCTCTCCATCAATACTTACAGATCCATTTTTTATTAACTGCTGACAATATTTACGAGAACCAAACCCTTGTGATTGTAAGATCTTTTCCAGCAGCATGAAGTTTTCTCATTAGAACTAAGCTGTTATTTTAACGTAGTTTCCATTTTTTACTAAACACTACTCTCTACTGTTTTCACTATTTGAATTAGCCCCCTTACTCTTTGACTATATCAGTAATAATGATCCACCAATTACACTTAAAAGTAGTCCATCGAATTCGCGCAAATCCAGCAAGATAAAGACTATACTATTCATTAACAATCACCTTAAGATTGATATCCGCAACTTCTTTGAGATAGTTTTCTGTGACTCCAAGTAAAGTCATAATTGAAGTAGTAGTTGCCTGTTTGGATAAACTAGGCTGAACAATGAATACTTCAAAATTCATGGGTTTATTGTTTTTTGCAATTCTCAATAATCTTTCGAGATCTTCTTTTGAACCTTTTTCAATACGACTTCGTGAAAAACCATTTTTCTTTTTCTCTTCGCGACGTAATAAGTGTTGAAAAAACTCCGACCCACTTTTATGTTTCCAATGAATCGATTTTTGTGCCTGACCACAAACCTCATAGAAATTATCAACTCGGGCACTCACAAGTCCATCTTTTGCAAACTTTAAATGGTAAAACTGTACATCAATACTATCTGTAGTTTCTTTGATTGTAATAATATCGGCAATTTCTCCTGAATAGTCATCATCATAAATGATATCAAAGTCTTGCTGCTTCAAAATTTGAAGAGTTTTATATTGAATAGAATCTATTTGGATTGGATTAACACCTTGAGCTTCTTTACTTAAGTCAATGCCAATCCAACTCCATGGAATTAAGGCTTCTACCGGATATGGACGTATGACAGATTTAATTTCAACAAATTCATTACCTTGTAGTGATGAACCATTTGCAAACCAAACAATAGGAGGATTACTATTTAAATAATCTTCTAAACTATAAATTTTACTTCCAATTTTTATAAGTGCATTTTCAGAGTCAATTTTAGATATATTGAAGTCAGGAATACTGTTACCATTCGGATCTGTAATGTCTAATAACAATTTATTGAACTTATAACTTTTGGATGGCGTGATAATTTCAAAGCCAATGCCATTAATCAAATCATAGCTAATTAGTTTCAGCTCACAAAAAGCAATATTAGTCTCATCATTTTCATCTCTGATATCCATTTTAAATTCTGTATTTAAATAAAAACTATCACTCCAATCAATATATATTGGTTGAATATCAGGAAGTTTACTTATTGTTTTTGGAATCAATGTATGTTTAAGAATTTGATTTGGATCAATGGAAGGATTAATTAATTTTCCACCAATTACATTACACCATTTAATAAATTCTTTAATATCATTTTTTAAATAACTCCATATACGTCCTTTATAAGAGCAACCTAAAGTAATTTTTTTTCCTTCACTGTATCCAGTACCAAAAACAAAAGCTTTTTCTCCTCTTTGTTGTTCTGCAATAGATAATGCATCTTGTATATCAGTTCCAACCTTCATAGAAAAGCGAATTTTTCTATTTAAATACTCTTTAAGTCCAACATTCTGTAAAGAAACTCTTTTAATTTCATAGAAACTTTTAAAAACATCTAGTTTTTCTATTAAAGTTGCATTTCTATACAAAACTGCATTAGCTAACTCATGATATAGGCTACTTTTATCCGAACTGTGAATAAAAAGTAGTTTATTTATTTCATCATAATAAATAACATAAAGAGTCCAATCTAAACCATATACTTCTTTATAATTAACCCATTCTATTTCAGCTTTTGAAGCTGTAATAATTACGGCTGTATTTGCATCATTGTTGATATCATAAAATTTATACTCAAAATCGTCATATCCTTTTATTCCTTTTTTAAATCGAGAAAGACTAAATGAGTTCCCAGTATTTTTAAAAACAACAGTGCTGAGAGCAAATCTAATATTTTGAAAAGGTATTTTAGAATTTTCTAAATTTTGAAATCCTTTGATAAAATCGCCTAGATCAATCTGTTCATTAATTTGTCCGCTACTTAAATTCGATAATAGTAAATTCCAATCAGAATCTTGAGCATATAATTCACTTAGTTCATCTTCAGTTTCTGCTATTGCAATGTTAGCAATGAAGGTCGCATTTCCTAAAGTTGAGTCTATTGATGTTCTTGTAAATCTACCTGCAAACTGTAAGGTTATGGGTAAACTTTTGCGAATATCATGAAAGGCTGCGATCTTTAATTGAGGAAGATCAAAACCCTCACCTAACATATTCACAGCAACAATGATTTTATGATCTTTTTTTACAATAGATTCTAGAATTTCTTTTTTCTTAGGAATTCCTGAATAGACTAATACAGGATTAAATTCGGTAAACTGTTTATAAAATTCAAAGACTTCATTGGCTCTAGTTTTATCCGCACATCTTGCCATTAAAATATGATCTAATCCTTGAGACAAATCTTCTTTTAAAATTTCAACAGCTTGTTGAGCGATCAATTGGTCAGCTTTTTTTTGATCATATTCACGAATAGATTTAAAATGAATCGGCTTGAAGTAGCCTTGCTCTTGAGCTTTCTTTAGGCTGAAATTATAGATAATTTTACCATCTAGACGTTTTCGGTCATTTCTAAATGGTGTTGCTGTAAATTGTAGAATTTTGTGTTTATCAAAAGCATTGCTAACCGTTTTCCATGTATCAGCTTCCACATGATGCGCTTCATCAATAAAAATATTGCTTATTTTTTCATTAATTTCATCTAAAATTTCACTATGATTGTTTGTTAAAACATTCATAGTTGTAACAATTACATCACTTGAATCAATAAAGTTGTTTAGTTCTGCTGGCGTTTTAAAATTTTCATACCAAATGCCAACTCTTGGATACAAAACATCATTACTTATGATACCAAATTTTTTTAGCAAACCTAATTTAATAAATTTTTTATATATTTGTTCTCGTAATGCATCTGAAGGAACAGCAATAATAATCTTATTTAGTTTATTTGCGATTAATGTTGAAAGCATTGTTTCAGTTTTACCCGTTCCTGTAGGCATAACTACAGTCCCAATAACATCTTCTTTGCTTTTTAAATGACTTAAAATTGAATATAGAGCTGCAATTTGGGGTTCACGCAGTCCATAAGAATTTGTTATAAGGTTTTCTTCTTTGAAGTTGAAGTTATTATCCCAAGAGTCAATAATTTCACTACTACTATAATCTCTGAAACTAGGGTGTTTTATCCAACCCTTTAATTGAACCTTACCTTGTGAAAAATTACTTTGACTAAATTTAAGATTAGAATAAATTACGTAATCAAATTCTGATGTCTCAATTTTTTTATTGGAAGTGATTAGTATATTTATACTTTGAACTTGAATTACATCATAGCTTCGATTTGACTCTATCCATGTAAAATCAACCGTATGGTTTTCTATAATTAAGTGCTCAACTTTATTTTTACAGTCAACGTTTTTGAAAATTAATTGCTTTAATTCAGGTAATTCAATTTGATTCATTTTTATCTCATTAATTCAAAATTATATAAATTAAGCCACTGTTTGATTAAATACTTCAAACATCCAAAATATATTATCAGTATCTATAAACATACCATCAATGTCTTCAAAATAAACCTGATTGAATGGTGGTTTATATAACTGAGCTGTACCCCATAGGCATTAATTATTTATTTTAGTAGCAGTGTTTCATCCAATACTTACTAAAATTTGACCTTTAAATTAAAATCGAAGCTGTTCTTAACTATAGATGCTAATTCAAGTTTAGACTTAAAGGATATAAGTGAACTGTTTTTACCTTCTGTTTCAGCTTTTGGAAAATTAAGTCCAACATCAATAAGAATATTCATACTTCTATTACTATCGCTTGCTGATGACATAGATATATTAAGATCACTTAAATGCGCAGCACCATCTTTAAGTGTAGCTAATTCATGATGGCAAATTTCGTCATTTTCTAAACCATATTCTTCCAGTATTTTTTCTGCTAACAATATTCTTTGTTCAGTTGGATATTCATTCTGAGTATAACTCTTCATAATTGAAGCAATTTGATTGAGCGTTTTTTCAGCTTTAGCTGTCAAATCTGTATTAGCTTTAGCAACCCTAGATGCAGCTCCATCAAGTGATGCTGAAAAATCAACTTTGGAATTAGAAAAATCAAAATTTTTATGTTCAAACTCAAATGAGGTTGCACCTAATGCCGCAAAAAATCTGGCATAGGCATTTGCCTTTTTTAAATTGTAAGTTAAGAAGTCATCTATAACTTCTTCCAAGTTTAGATACTTTTCTTTGGTATTAACCCCTTCATCTGAACATACTAGAACTTGATCTACTTTCAATAAATTTAGTTTGTCTAATTCACAGAGTTTATCCGACTTCCTTTTTGCAATTCGACTTAAAGGGAGCTGAATAACGGTAACATTGGGTACAAGTAATAATTCAGAGGTAGACTTATCATTTAAAGCCGTATCAATTGTATCCTGGGACAAACACCATACAACTCGACGTTCATCAATATTATTAGGAAAGCTTTTAAGACTCATCTTCTATCCTTTGCTTAATTTTTGAAATAAAAATACTAATATTATGCTTAAACTTATCAATGCTAGTGGAAGGAGCCACCATCGCTTGTTCTTTTTTTTTTTAATTATTCCAAAAATGTGGTCGCATTGCTTAGCTAACAAGTCTGAATTAGATGAATTTCTATTAGTCCTTGTCCAAAATAAAGTTAATACTTTTCCAAATTCTAACGTAGTATTTTTATAGCCTTTAACTATTAAGGCTGTTTTCGATTTTCTTCCAATATTATCTTCCTGCTGATTTTCAATTAGCAACATAAAATCAAAAATTTCATTAGGATTTAGTTTATAATAACACTCCACATCATGATAAATTTCTCTTTCCCCCTTATCAGTCAGTTCAAATATTAAATTATTAACCCACGACTGATCATTTTCTTTGGTTATTTTTTCAATAGAACTTGAGGTATATTCATACCAATCATCAGAGCTATTATTATCTAATGCTTGTGCAAAAAGATAGATTTTCATATCTTCCACATTTATTCTCCCATATGGCCGATTATGAAATGAATAATTTCATTTAACCCCATTTCATCTTTCATACTCCCAAAATGTAAATATGCTTTTGAATTATCCACATTTAATCTAGATTTAATATTTTTAAAAAATACTTCATCTTGAAGATCATCGATCAATTTAATTTTTTCTTTTTCATCATTAAATTCAATACCTTCAAGTAGATCTAAATGAGTACCAATGATAAACATTGGTATATTTTTACCATTTAACACTTTTTGAATATTTTTTATGTCTTTTTCAATTTGGTTTTCTACAGAACCCTCATCTAAAATCCATTCATCAATTTTAAATAGGTAAATAAAAATATCAGAATTTTTAAGTGCTTTTAACCATTGTTCATAATTAGAAGTAACCCCACTATAATCATTTTGAATACTCTTCAAACGAACATCCCAGCCAAGATCTGCTAGTTTTCTTTTGCTAATTTTAACTTTTTTTACACCAATAGTAGCTTCATGTTTTAATGTGATTTCACCTTTAAGTAAATAATTTAGTAACGTTGTTTTACCAGTTGCTCGTTGTCCTAAAATTACAATGGATTTTCCAGAAACCTTCTTTTTTATAGTTTCCCAGTTTTCATATGCTAAATAACCAGCAATACCAGTTAATGTAGCACCGCCTAACCATACTGCTGCTAAAACCAAAGGCGCAACCATATTCTTTCCCCCTAAAATATAACTTTAAGCCACCGCTTCATTAAACGCTTCCACAACCCCAAATATGTTGTCAGCGTCTACATCACTAAAGACACCATCAATTCCTTCAAAATGGATTTGATTAAAAGGTGGTTCATATAACTGCGCTGCTTCTAACACACCATTTTGTGTCAAATGCTCAATCAACATTTCCACAAAGCGAATTTGCTTCTCGTTATACGTTGATCCTTGTAGATACTTTGAGAATGCTTCTTGTACCGCTTGACGATCCAACCCCACCAAAGATCGAATGAATAATGGTAGTGACTTTTCTGTCCCAAAACATTCTTCAAACTTATCTCGGCTTTCAACTTCTTGCGCTTCAAAAACAAAGCGTTCTAGCTCGCTTAAGTCAGTCGGTGTAAGAGCCAAACCACGCTTGAGTTTGGCAATAGTAATATGGTTTTCATTGGCCTTAATAAAGCTTTCTACTCGCTTACGGTATTGAGCAAGGTTTACGCCACTTGAAACGACTGGGATATTGACTGCTTGCATATCTCCAATTTCATCATCTAGCATGGAGTAGACAATAGTTGAGGTCGATTTTTCAATCAGTTTGACCAAGCCACGAATACGTTTACGCATCGCTTCAAGCATTGGCAAGGTGATGCCTTTCAAATATTCAACGGTTTGAATGTCTTGAATCAGCGTAATCTGTTCAGCAACCACAGGAATATTTTCTTTGCTTTCCAATTTAGAAGCGATTTCAATCACTCGATTGGCATACCCCTGAATCACTGTATTATTTTTTTCCAATACAGCAAGTTCCAAGTTGTAGCACAACATATCGAACAGTTTAGCTTCTAGGGTTTCAGGCTCAAGCTGATTCGGTAGTTTAGAGATGTGTTCTCGTAATGTACCAATAGCAAGGTCATCTAAATTGTTCCAAGCATCGTCATTCTTAAAGCGCTCAACATGCTCAAGTTCAGACTTCACAATGAAATTATCATTATTCATCGACTTCACCTCAGTCTGTAGACTTTGACGTATATCTTGCTGTACCGCTTTCAATTCTTCGGTGGCATCGTCCTTTGCATTCAGCAGACTGAGAATATTTAAACGAGTCTTAAACAGACGTTGTCCTAATGGTTCTGTCGTAGATACAGGCGCACCATCTGGATTTTCATTGAAGTATTCAAAGTTAGAGCAATAGTCGAAAATAAAGAATTCTTTTTTATCATCTTCAGGGCTAAACAGTTCTTTGCAGAGTCGTGTACCACGTCCAATCATCTGCATAAACTTTACTTTAGAGCGCACAGCTTTAAAGAACACGAGATTAACGACTTCAGGTACATCAATCCCTGTATCGAGCATATCCACTGAAATGGCGATTTGCGGTTCAGCGAAGTCTTTTTTGCTAAAGTCATCAATCAGGCTTTGTGGATATTTGGTGGCATGGGTAATCACACGAGCGAACTTACCATCATATTGCGGATAGTTGTCATTGAAGCGGTCTGCAATAAACTGAGCATGTTTTTGATTCACAGCAAAAATAATGGTTTTACCAAGACGATCACCACCTTCGGTTTTAATGCCATTTTCCATCAAATGCTTGAGCATTAAATCAATGGTACCTGTATTAAACAGTTCTTTGTTGATTTTAGATGCTGAGACTTCTTCAGGTGCATCTTCATCGCCCCAATTTAGGCTATCCCAATGTTGTTTTTCTTCTTCTGAGAGTTCGTCATATTTCACACCTTCACGCATGAATTTAAGCGGAACAGAATAGGCTTTGGGTGGTACGAGATAACCATCGGCAATGGCTTGGTCAAGATCATAGTAATCAGTCGGTACACCGCTTTCTAAACCAAACAGTGCGTATGTATCACGGTCAACTTCATCTCGTGGCGTTGCGGTTAAACCAACAAGCAAACTATCGAAGTATTTAAAAATCTCGCCAAACTTTTGGTAAACGCTACGGTGTGCTTCATCAATAATAATCAGGTCAAACATACCTGTGCCAAATTTTCGTGTGCCATCGGCATTCATTTCATCTATTAACCCCATCATGGTTTGATAAGTAGAGAAATACACACGACCAACCTGATTTTTATCTTCAAGCAAGTTGACGAATGAAGCATCTTTTAAATTGGCTTTGAAAGCATTGTGCGCCTGATTGACCAATGATGTGCGATCTGCAAGAAATAACGCCTTTTGCACTACATTGGCTTTCATCAGCACATCGACCAATGCGATTGAAGTACGAGTTTTACCTGTACCTGTTGCCATGATGAGCAAGCCTGCACGTTCTTTACGTTGGTAAGCTGCAAGCATGGCTTTGATGGCACGAGTTTGATAATAACGCTCAACAATTTCCGCATTAATCGGGAAGCTACTCATATCAGGATTGTTTTTACGTCGTTCTATCAGGCGTTTCAGTTCTGCTTGAGTATAGAAGCCATGTACCAACCGTGGTGGGCCACCTTGAACATCATTCCAGATTCGAGTTTTATAGCCATTGGTATAGAAAATAACAGGTCGTTGTCCTGTTTGTTTTTCTAGGCAGTCTGCATAGAGTTTGGCTTGCTGCTGACCAATATCTGGATCGGTCGATGTGCGTTTTGCTTCAACCACAGCCAAAGGCAAACCATTGCTGTCATATAGCACATAGTCGACAGCACCTTTACCTGATGAGCTTGGCATCCCAGTAACGGGTATTTCTACTCGTGCTGATGCGCCAATTTCCCAACCTGCCTCTTCAAGTAAGAGGTCAATTTTAAGTTTACGAGTTTCGTCTTCTTTATAGTCGGTATGATCTTCGATTTTACTATTGGCTATTTTGGCTTGTTCAACGTCTGCACGTTTCTGTGCAAGTTCAGCATCTATGTTGGCTAATAATTTTTCACGTTCTTCTAAACTTGCAGACAACTCAAAGAGTTTTTGTTCACGTTCACGTAGGGCTTTGTGTTGTTCTGCAAATTGTTTTTCTTTAGCTTCAGTTTCTTTTTGAAGTTGTTCTTTATTGGCGGTGATTTGCTGAGTGTTATCAGTATTTGGAATGAGTTTGGGATTGAATAAAATCGACTGAGAACGGTCTTTTGATGGTGAGCCATAGTTACGCTCAAACCAAACATACATCAGGAATAAGTGACTGATGTGCTTTACAGTTTCTTCAGTAGTCAGTTGTTTGAACTTTTTCCCATGTACGGCACTGTTGCCGACCATGCGGATGTTGTCCATTTTGTCCCAAATATAGGGTGGGATCAGGTCTTTAAATTTGATGTCATTGAGTAAGTTATGCAATGAAGCATCATAAGGTTGAGTCAGTTTCTTGTCATATTGATAGAGCCATAGCACAAGATTTTCAAGCGAGCTTCGAGCAGCAGCAAGGGCAAATTGAGGGGAAATATACACGAGCTTTTCAGCTTCTTTAGCAGTGATTGCCAAACTTTTAAATTCAGGCTCTAAAAACTGAAAGTTGCTCATTATTCCCCCAAATAGTTTCTTTTAAAGTATTCATTATTTGCATACTATATCTCAATTAAACTGCTGAATTAAGACTTGATTATCTAAAGTCTTAATAACTTTCCTTCTGATTATATAGAATAAGTTAGAATAGATTTTTTATTGAGTCTTTGATAAATCAAACATCTTCTAAGTCATATTTTCCAAAATCTACTATATTCAATCAAACTTGGTTCTGCATTTGCCACGTATAAAATGCTGCTTCGACCTGATTTTAGTCGGGTAATTGCTGTATATAATAGGGCATATTCTTTATCCAAATACATTTGATCCCAAACAACTAAAAGCGCTTTGGCTTCCCAACCTTTAAAACTGTGTACAGTACAAACTTTAATTCTTGTATCACCTTTAAAAAACCACATTTTTTTCTGACGAGATTCAATCGGATCTTTTGAAAAAATGTCAATATATTTGAACTTAAGCTTATCTAAAGCTTGGCAAACAGTCATACCAATTTCATGCGTTTGGACTAATACTGTAATATCAGAATGACTAAGTCCAAGTTTAATAACCTCATTTCTGAATTTATTAAACTCATTTAAAAATGTAGATGTATTTATAGATTCAACGTTTTCCCAAATTAAGGTTGACTCTTCAATTGTTCCAAAATCAAATGAATCCTGTTGTGATGTTTTTGACTCTGATTTAATAACTTTTTCTTGTGGCAAGAACATTTCCGCAAATTTATTTGCCAATGGAATTAAATTATCAGGTAGTCGGTAGGTTTGCTTTAGCTCAGCCCATGCACCTCTAAAGCCAGCATTTTTCATCACATCATCAGTCCACAAATCTGCAGATGAATAAATATCTTGGGTTGTATCAGCACACAATAGCATTTCACCGCCATCAGCCAATAATTTTTTTAAAATATCCCACCACTTAGGATTAAAATCTTGTCCTTCATCCACCAAAATTGCATCATATTTTTCAGGTTCACTTTCTTCTAATGCTAGATTGATTACAGCACAAAATTCATCATTATCAGGAAAAGATAGCCCTTGTTTTTTTGCAGTCTGAAAGAGTTCAGCGTATTCGCTATCTAAACTGGCGTCATAGCATAATCTTCTACAGAGGTAATGAAAGTTTAACCATGTCGCATCTGTTCTAATTTTTGGATACTCTCTGACGGCTAAATCCTGTAAATAGTTCATTAATGTAATATTAAAGGTCACAATTAATACAGACTGATGTTCTCTTAATAAATTTGCTGCACGACCTGCTACAACTACAGACTTACCAGAACCTGCGGGTCCTTTTAAACGTCTAAAACCTGATTCTGTACGTTCTTTTATAAATTTTTGTTGTTGTACATTGTAGTTTAATGGCTCACGTTGTTCTTTGCTTGATTCAGGTTCAATCAGCCAAACTCTCAATTGTTGAGCAATTACTGGATTCATGTAATTTGATGATATTCGATTTATACCTGAAGGAAAATTCTCGGCTAAATTTTTGGTAAAGCTTTCTTTTGAAAATATGATATAGCTATTGTGTTGATCATCATTATTCGATGCAAATACTTTTCTATTTCGACTTTGAAATATAGGTTGAAACAATGTTTCTACATTTTCTTGTGTTGCAGAAGGTAGTATCAGACCACATGAGACAACTATCGAATGTTTAGGTCTGCTCAAAATTGGACAATATAAATCTAAAATTTCTTTACGGTATAGAAGTAATTGATCAACAGGGTTTTTCTTTACATAGGAGATTTTTTCACCTTGATGATTAATTGCATATAAGTGAACTTTTCCATTATTTTTGGTTTCAATGCCATATTCCATGGCTGAAAAATCCCAATTTTTTACTTCAAATACTCCAATGCCAATTTTTGGATGTAGTATTACAACATCTGGACATAATCCATTTAAATGCGGTTGAATATAGATTTCCCATTCTTTGGGAAGATGCTGGTCTAGATAGTCAATAAATTTCTTTTCACCACTTTCTAGGGGTTGTTTCAATTTATCCCAATCTGTTTTAGGTGGTGAAATTATTCGCTCAGTTTTCATAAGTATTATTTTTATCTGGGTGAATAAGCCACCATAAAATTGTTGAAATCAATGGTGAAGGTACGAGGACATACTGTATTTTGACACCAACATAGCTAAACATTGATACGCAGAGTATGATTAAAGCAATTGATATAAATGCTATCCATCCAAAAAATTTTGTTAAAGCAGATCGAATCTTATAAATCATTAGTTTATGCAGTGATTAATTCTAAAGAACTTATTAAATATCAATATGATATTTAGATCAACTATTATAAAATTAGTTGTTTGAATTCGAATCTACAAATACAACCATTTTGATAATTTTTCCCAATAAAATCAAATTCATAAAAGTGATATTCCTATGAATACCACTTCTAAATCTTAAATTAAATGTTATAAAGTGCCGTTAAATGCTTGGTTTTGTAGTGATGCAAATAATTGATTTTGCATTTTCAAATGTTGATCGAATTTTAACTTTTGGTCTTCTATCTTCAATACAATGTTTGACCACTTTTCTTGCAAATCTTTTGGTGGAATAGGAATTTGCAATCTAGATAGTAATTGTTGATTAATATTTTGAATATTTGCCCCTTGTCCACCATCAAAAATAGTTTGTTTAAACGATTTAGATCTAAATAAATGAACTAAATAAGAGCTAGTTAATTCAGATTTTTCAATTCGGTATCGGATGCAAAATCCACTGTAAGTTACTAATTTCTCATTAGGATATACTGCTATACAGCGTCCAACTAACTCTTTATTACCATTAGATCTAACAAATAATAAATCGCCATTTTTTATAAAGTAATCAACTGATGGTAATTCATCCAAATCAATTGTCGATAATTTTGAAACATCATCAATTTTTGAAAGTTGTTTAAAGTCACCAACACCTATATATAAAACTTGATTTCCTGACTCACCCTTACCAAAATTTAAACCATTTTTATATGATCCATAGTTATTTAAAGATCCTATTTCCCACCCTTTAGGATTGCTTACAGGATCGCCAAACATATCAATAAACGTGGCTTGTAAAAGCTGATCTAACTTTTCAATCGCTTGCTGACGTTTTTGGCGTAGATCATCCGCTTGATCCAAAATAGACGCAATTCGGCGTTGTTCTGCAAGTGGTGGGAGTGGGATTTTTATTTTTTCTAAATCACTTTTACGTAATGCTGGCACTGTCGTAGCAGGAGCTAGACGATAAAAGTCAACTTGTTTCAAAAAATAATACAGATATAGATTATCAATTTTTTCTGATGGTATTGCTGCCATAGCATTATTATCTATCAACAAACTTCGATGAGAAATAACTCTATGATTTTGCCTGATTGCTTCACCAATTTTGGCAAATAAAATACTACCTTCAGGTATTATCTTAGCTCGTAAAGATTCAACATCTGTTTGATCTATATAATTATCCACTGTTGATAGTATTGGTTTACCTGTTCTACCATTACGAGAAATATCACCAACTTTTGCGAATGGAAACTTTCCAGATGTTTTACCCTGCAACCGTGTTGGAAATCCAATACCAGCCTGAAGATCAACAACTGAGCCTAAATTTACTTGAGGATAAGTCACTTAACCATCTCCTTAAGCGTAGCCATTCCTTTTAAAATATCTTGCTCAAGAACTTCTAAATCCGCCAAAATTTTACTTGGTGATTCATATTCCACTTGCTCATACACCACTTCTTTATAACGATTAATCGACAGGTCATAACCATTAGCAGCAATATCGGCTTTATCCACCAAGAAACTTTGCTCTGTGGCTTTACGATCTGCTTCCGATGCTAAATTATGGAAACGAGCAATAATGTCAGGAATGTTATTATTTTCATGCTTAGAACTGTCTAGCTCATTACGCTTATCATCTAGAGAATAACCATCTGCCTGCATATCATAAAACCACACTTTGTCCGTACCGCCAGACATCGTTTTGGTAAAAATCATAATGGCAGTAGAAACCCCTGCATAAGGCTTAAACACACCAGACGGCATCGAAATAATTGCTTCAAGCTTTTGCTCTTCAACAATCTTCCTACGAAGTTCTTTATGCGCAGTCGATGAGCCAAATAACACCCCATCAGGCACAATCACCGCAGCACGACCACCAGTTTTCAACAAACGTAAGAACAAGGCTAAAAATAGCAATTCAGTCTTTTTAGTTTTTACTACAGCCTGAATATTCTTAGCACAGCTTTCATTGTCCAAACTGCCTGCAAAAGGTGGATTGGCAAGAATTAAACTGTATTTTTCAGCAATATGTGAATGCGTTTCACTTAAAGAGTCACGGTTTTCAATTCGTGGGTTTTCTACACCGTGTAGCATCATGTTCATCGAACCAATACGAAGCATGGTGCTATCAAAATCATAACCAAAGAAGGTTTCTTCACTAAAACGCTTTGCGGCTTCGGGATTGGCAAAAATCTCAGTGCTGTGATGCTCGTTTAGATATTCACTTGCAGCGACAAGAAAGCCCGCTGTACCACACGCAGGGTCACAAATGGTATCGGTAGGCTTTGGCTGCATTAACTCCACAATCATTTTGATGATATGGCGAGGGGTACGGAACTGACCGTTTTGACCTGCTGAAGCGATTTTACCAAGCATATATTCGTAAATATCGCCCTTGGTATCTTTATCATCCATTGGTACATCGGCAACCAAATCCACCACCTTAGTGAGTAGCGCAGGCGTAGGAATAGTAAAACGAGCATCCTTCATGTGATGGCTATAGGTGGTTTCGTCTTCAGCACCTAAGTTCTTAATGAATGGAAAGACTTCATTAGCAACGGTGCTATACAACGTCGCAGCATCACCCAAAGTAATGAACTTTGACCAACGTAAATGATCTTGCACAGGGGTAAAAATAGGATGCTCTACGTTTTTCTTTAAACGATTGGCTTTCTTTTCTTTAGTGATCTGAATTTCATCAAGTCGGCGAATAAACAGTAAATAGGTCATCTGCTCCATGACCTCTAGAGGATTTGAAATACCACCACTCCAAAATGCGTTCCAAATCTGGTCTATTTTGCTTTTAATTTCGCCTGTAATCACTTAGATGACTCTCAAATTTCTTTGAGAGTATTGTGTTTGAAAACAAAAAGAAAATCTACAAAACAACAGAAAAGTGCGACAGAAGCTGGCGTTTATGTGAAATTTAAAACAAAATCATAACCAACTTACTTTTTTCATTTTTATTGTGGTCGCTTAATACTATGAATCAAACACCTAAAGTAATAATTTTCGATGCATTTGGAACACTTGTAAAAATTGGTGAAAGCCGACATCCGTATCGTAAACTTATGAATTGGTTGAAAGACAATGGAAGAAAACCAACTACAAATGACGCCAATATCATCATGTCGAATAATGTGGATATTGAGGAACTGGGAGTGATCTTTGAAAAGGCTATTCCTACAGAATTATTAAAAGAAATAAATCATGACCTTCAATTTGAATTGAATACGATAAAGTTGTTTGAAGATGTTATTCCAACTCTTCAAAAACTTAAGGATCTTGGTTTTAAGATTGCCTTATGCTCAAACTTAGCAAAACCGTATGGTGATCAGCTCAAAACTATTCTTCCACAAAATTTATTTGATGTACTTGTTTTAAGCTACGAGGTTGATGCAATAAAACCAGAAATCAGTATTTATGAAACATTACGAACGAAATTAGATTGCCAAATGTATGAGGCCTTATTCATAGGTGATAATCCTATTTTAGATGTGGAAGTCCCCATTTCTTTAGGCATGTCAGCCAGATTAATTGAACGGAACAAAATGCAAAACCTTTCAGATGTACTAAGTGATTTGTTAGCGAAACAATAGTAATCGATAGCTCTCTTGAAAAGTTAGATATGATTAATCAATGTCCTGAAAAACAGTGTCCTCAAGGGAGTAAGTCTTTTGCTGATATCTCTAGAGCATTTGAAATCTCATAAAGCTTTTCAACAGTTAAGTTAACTTCACCGCGTTCTATACGTCCCATATAGCTACGATCAATCCCACATTGAAGTGCAAGAGATTCTTGAGTGATTTTTTGTTGTGTTCGTCTATTGCGGATTAATTGACCAATTACCACTGATAATTCTGACATTTGAAACTAATTGCTCAAAAAACAGAAATATCACCAATTGAGGACTATATATCCACGGACTATAATCCTCTTTTATGGTTAGGCAGTTAAGTTGTGAAGAAAAACGTTAAATTACCTCTGTATGATGAATTCTTAGAAATTTTTGACAACCATCAAATCAAGAGTTGGCGCGCAAGACACTTTTGGGAAAACATCAAACTTGAAAACGGCTATAACAATAAACGTTACAAAAACCAGATGTATGCAGGTTTGAAAGTTCTCTTAGAATGTAAATATTTGGAAATTGATGAGGAAAAATCAACCAAAAACTCATTCAGTTATAATGAAACTTCTCGCTTAAATGAACTCAGAGAACAACATAAAAAACAGAAGCTTGAAAAAATTTTTAATTCTAAAAAAATAGAGTTATCAGATCTAATAAAAGACAAAGAGAATAATATTAATTTTATAAAATCATTACTTGAAGATAATAAAACATTAGAGAAATATTTCATTAAACATAAAGATAAAATTGAGATTGAAATTAAAAATATTCAATCAAACATTAATTTAATGGATAATATTTTAAATTAAAAACTTAAATAATATAATAAAATCATAATATTAAATTAATATTTTTATTCTTGACTAAAGTTTTGTTGTTCTATATTTTTTCGTCAAACTTATTCAAATTTAATTCAATATGGTCAAGACTATCAAACAAGTTAGAGATGATTTCGATCAATCAGGAACTTCAATAGCTGAGTGGGCTAGAATTAATAATTTCTCACCTGATCTTGTATATCGAATTTTAAAAACTAATAAAGTACCTGTACGCGGTGAGAGCCACAAAATTGCAGTCAAATTAGGTATTAAGGAGCAAAAGAATATGGACTGATTTATTTGGTTTTATAATTTAATTGCAGAAAGCATAAAGACCCGTACAAACTAATGTATGAGTCTTTATGGATTTGTCTTTAACTTGCAGGTCCAAGACAGATTTATTCTAAAAGACATTGATATTTTTATCAATGTCTAGACTGCTTTCTGCCTCATTTTCTTACTCTGAGGTAGTGTCTATGAACACATCTATTGAAAAAATTAGGCTAGTAATTAGCTATATATTTAGTCATAAAAGCAATCGAGAAATAGCTAAAATTGTAGAAATCTCTCGTGAAACTGTATCCAAAATCAAGTCCTTACTAATTTTGACAGAATTAACTTATGAAGATTTTACTAAACTAAACAATTCAGAATTAGAACAAAAATTAAAAATTAATCGCTCAATAAAACGTATCAAAAAGTCACAACCTGATTGCGAAGCGATATGTAGTGAGTTAGCTACGTATAAAGGGCTTACAAAGGCTATTCTTTGGGAAGAATATAGATTGAAAACTCATGGCAATGGTGTTGGATACACACGGTTTTGTGAACTAATAAAACAAGCACAAAAACAAAAAGACATTCCAATGAAGCAAGAATATTATCCGGGTGAAATAGTACAAATTGATTACAGTGGAGATCTTGTAGATATTGACTTATTTAATGGTGATGTAATAAATGCCAATATTTTTGTTGGGGCTTTACCTTTTTCTAGTTTAATTTTTGCTTATGCCACGGAATCACAAAAAACCGAAGATTGGATTCGAGGATGCTCTCAGATGTTTTATAAAATTGATGGTATTCCTCAAACTATTGTTTGTGACAATGCTAAAGCATTAATTACCAAACATAGAAATCGAATCGTTGAAGTTAATCCATATTTTCAAGAATTTTTAGAATTTCATAAAATTAATATTCTTCCAGCTCGACCACGGAAACCAAGAGATAAAGCAGTCAGTGAAAATGCCGTGAATATTGTACAAAAGCAGATTTTAATGAGAATACGTCATGAAAAATTTACAAGTATAAAGGCTTTGAATGAAAGACTTGAATATATGGTGGATTGTTATAATCATAAAAAAACTAAAACTTTTTCGCAGGGTCGAATGGCTATTTTTCTTGAGCATGAAAAAAAATTACTTAGACCCTTACCTTTAATCAAATACAAAGTATTGAATGAATATTCGAAAACAATAGTACCTTCTGATTATCATGTGAAATATTTGAACAACTCTTACTCTGTTCCTCATCAGTATATTAGAGAAAAAGTTGAGCTAAAAATTTTAGATAATCAGTTATATATCTATCAAGATAAAAAACTAATCGCTCAACATACGCTTCTTCAAGGCGAAGGAAAAATCTCTACATTTTATGAACATAAAACGGAGAATCATAGAACTACAGATTATCTATCAAAGGAAAGTATTTTAAATTGGTCCCAATCAATTGGCACTAACACGTTCAATTACTGCAATATGATTATTTGTAAAAACTCAAATTTATACAATAACTTAAATTATTTATTTGATTTCAGAAGTTGGGTTAATAATAAACAATTCATTGATCGACTTGAACAGGCCTTATGTTATGCCTATAAATTAAAAATAGAAAATTTGGCTAGATTAAAGTCCATTATTGAATCAAGATCATATTTGGAATTTGATCAACAAGATGTTGTAAAAGAACATAAAAATCTACGTGGTTCCAGTTATTATAAAGGGGGTAAATAAATGTTAAATCCTCATTTATCAACATTACTTGCACAGTTGAAATTGCATAGTTTTACTCAATCATTGAATTCTAATATTGATGCTGTCTATTCAAGCGAAATCAATTTTGAAGAAGCTATGATTGATGCTTGTAAAACAGAGTTATTAACACGAGCGCAAAAGCTCACTGAACGATTAATACGAAATGCACGTCTAAGATATTCTCATGCTTGTATTGATGAAATTAAATTTGATATAGAACGTCGTGGCTTATCAAAGCAATTTGTTAATAGATTTTCAGAGTGCACATGGATTAATTTACATAAGAACATGAGTATACAAGGTCCAACTGGGGTAGGAAAAACATGGCTTGCATGTGCTTTCGCGACTGAAGCATGTAAAAAAGGTTATAAAGCTATTTTTTATAGAGCTTCGGAGTTTTTTGAAATATTAGAACAAGCTATAGATCAATCGAATGAAAAGATTTTTATTAAAAAATTAATTAGATATGATTTACTTGTAATCGATGATTTTGGTCTTAGTAATATTCCTCCTAAAATAGAAAATCTTTTATTGGAATTCATTGATAATTATTCAATATGCGGTAGCCTACTTATTACAAGTCAATTCTCTTACGATTTCTGGCACACAAAATTCCAAGATCCTACCATTGCTGATGCAATTCTAGATCGCATTATCCATAACTCTTATACACTGGAAATAGATGGTGACTCAATGAGGAAAACTGTAATGCTAGATACAACTACCACTCTTTAAGAGTGGTAGATTTTAAGGTGAAATGGGTGGCAGATTTTGAGTGTGATATACACTCTTCAACGACTCGATAAATATTTTCGTTCTGTTCGCTTTCAAATAATAATTCGGTAGTAGGCAAAATAATTTCATTGTCAACAATAATATGCTCAATACGTTGACTTAGTTTTAAAGATTCATTTTCATGTTCCACTAAATTTTTCTTTAGTTGTGCTTTTGCATCATGAATCTTATCAAACTGATCTTTGATCTTGATATCTATAATGTCCATAAAAATATCCCGTACTCATGAATAATGACTATTTTTATATCATAATTTTTAAACGGTATAATTTTTAACTTGTTAATTTATATAACATTGTGTCCAAGCGTAACTAAAAATTAAAATTCCTTATCATTGAGAGATATACACTCAATTTTTAATTAAGAAGAGATGAAATCAGCTGTATCTTTTAAAGCTTTCACATTCCAACTCTTAAATATTATACAATTCCATTTATTTATAATGCCCTCCGCTCGCCATGCTTGCCCAATTTGATGTTAATTTAGTTGTTCTACTCGTTCTGCTTGTCTGCGGCTTATTAAGTCAAAATGCAGCTGTAACTATTGCAGCAGGTGTACTGATTGTCGTTAAAATCACCCCCTTAAATGAGTTTTTCCCTTATATTCAAGCACATGGTCTTAATTTAGGCATACTTATTTTAACCATTGGCGTACTGACACCAATTGCCAGTGGGAAACTCAGTGGTGAGAGTATTTTAAAATCATTTATTAGTTTTAAATCCCTTATGGCTATCGCAATTGGCCTATTAGTCGCCTGGCTAGGTGGTCGCGGAGTAAAACTAATGTCGAGCCAACCTGACGTAGTTGCAGGTTTACTCATTGGTACAGTTGCTGGTGTCGCCTTACTACGTGGTGTACCAGTCGGCCCTCTGATTGCGGCAGGTTTACTCTCTTTATTTATTGGTAAATAGAAGTCGATATAAGAAAGGTGCAATTAAGCACCTTTTTAACACTTAGGCTAAATTTTTATTTTTAGCCAGAATAATAAGCGTTTCGTTTTAAAGAGAACTTTTCTAACTGCTTTAAAAATCCTTCAAAATAACTTTTCTCTTTTTCTTCAGTTCGATAACCCGCATATAAAGTTCGTCTTAAACCTATAGGAGAAACACAATCTAAACGACGACTAGTAACCCAACCCTTTTGTTCATACTCATTCACTACCCAATCAGGTAAAGCAGCAATACCTCGTCCACTTGCAACGAGTTGAATAAGCATTTGGGTTAAATCAGTTGTCCGTATTTGTTTAGGCTGAATATTCGCAGGGATGAAAAGTTTAGACATAATATCTAAACGGTGCTTATCAACCGGATAAGTAATTAAAACTTCTTCGGCCAACTCTTGAACTGTAATATTTTCAGCTCGTACCAAAGGATGAGTATTTGATAAGACTAAACGTGATTCGTATTCAAAAATTGGAAAATACTCAATTCCTTTTAACGCAATTGGGTCAGCTGTAATTAGTAAATCAAATTCTGCATTTTGTAAGAGTTCATGCGGATTGGCTTCAAAACCTGAAGCGAAGTCTAAATCTACATCTGGATATTGCTGGCGATACTGATTTAATAAAGGCATTAACCAATCAAAACAACTATGGCATTCCGATGAAAAAATAATTCTGCCTGTCTGCCCATGCACAATACGCGTGATATCACTGTGGGTAATCTGGATTTGTGGCAAAACATCATCCGCTAACTTTAATAAGCGCTGTCCAACATTAGAAAAACTAACTGGTCTACTTCGACGATTAACAACTTCTACCCCATACCAATGATCTAATTCTTTTAATTGATGGGAAATAGCAGATGGCGTTAAACAAAGGTCATTAGCTGCTGAAACTAATGAACCATGCTCACGTAAAGCAACTAAAGTTTTAAGGTGGCGTATTTCTAACATGGGCCCATGCCTAAAAAACAGATTTATCTATAAATGGAAAAAGCTCATATTTGCTTTTCCATAAAACTTTCGATAAATCTTTATTAATGAATTTTATTCACTTTAACATAAAATTAGTTAGTTTGTCTCAACATGAATTTTATTTCACTATTTTTATTGGCGATGAATTTTTGTTTCTTCAGGATCTAAGAGAAATTAAATTTTTTAATGAGTGAGAAGATTAAAACTAAAAATAGGCCTAATAAAGGCCTATTTTTTAAACACTAAAAACTATTGTGCTAAAACATTTAAGCTAATAATCGTATAGCTCTGATCTTTAGGTTTTAATTTCAAATTTAGAGGAGCTGTTACTTCTACTAAATACTCTCCAGCTTTTGGAAACGTAAGCTCAACTTGACCGTTGCTTTCTGCCTTAAACTGCTGCGCTTGCTTGTCAGTTGCACCCTTTTCTCTTAAATTCACTTCAGCATAAGCTAAAGGTTGTCCTTTTTCAGTTATGGTTAATTTTACAGGTTGAGCAGCTTTAATCTGGTTAGGATGTACAGAGAAACTAACTTTAATCGGTGTATTCGGGAGCTGGATATCTGAAACTTTTCCCTTAGAAAGATAACTTTGTAATGTCCACTCTCGTGTTACTTGCTCTGTTTTAATTGTTTTTGTTTTAAGGTCAGTCGGAATCAAATATTCACGTTCTGCTTTCGGTGGAGCTTTATCAGCTGGCATATCAAAAAATAAATGCCATGCTTTTTGATCATATACATATTTTAAAGGGTAACTCGCCTGAGTTTGAACAATATATGTGCCTTCTTCAGGTAATTCTACATCAAAAAGAGTTGCAGACTTATGCAGAGCTTCTGAGTTGACAGTTTTAAACTCATTTTTAGGGGTGATTACAGTAAGTTTCGCGTCTTTTAAAGCATATTCACTATTTAACGCTTCTTCAGCATAACCAGCAATTACCAGCACTTGGGTTTGTTCTGTTTTATAAGCTACAGGAGCTACATAAGGTTCGTGAGCAAAGCCTGTTGTACATATCAATGCAAGTGACGTCATTAAAAATCTATTCATTATTAAAAAATCCTGTTGTATAAAAAGTTAAAAATTTCAGACAAAATATAAGCGGATACAGTATACATAAATAAAAATAATTCTTATTATCATTAATGGATTTAATTTTACTTTAAAAAGAAATACGTAATCTTTTTCTCAATATTTTAGTTTTTTATTATTCTGTTCTCTTTTCCCTTATACTTCTCTTTTTGTATCTTCCCTTAACTTATTATGGCGTCCTCGCAATCTCCTCTTTCCACACCTCGACATTACTCTCTCTTTTTAGCAATTTTCTCACTCGCTGTAGGTGGTTTTTGTATTGGAACCACTGAATTCGTCGCAATGGGACTAATTCAGGAAATTGCAAATAATTTAAATATTACAGTACCTGAAGCTGGCCACTTTATTAGTGCCTACGCATTGGGTGTGGTTATTGGTGCTCCTATCATCGCTATTCTTGGAGCTAAAGTACCTAGGAAAACTTTATTGCTCGGCTTAATGCTATTTTATGGTGTTGTGAATGCCTGTACTGCTTTAGCTCATACACCTGAAACTGTTTTAGTCTCACGTTTCATTGCAGGTCTACCCCACGGAGCATATTTTGGAGTCGGTGCGTTAGTTGCAGCTGAACTAGCGGGTCCGTCAAGAAGAGCTTCTGCAGTTGCCCAAATGATGATGGGCCTTACAGTGGCAACAGTAATTGGCGTTCCTCTAGCAACTTGGTTAGGCCAAAACTTTGGTTGGAGAGCAGGTTTTGAGTTTTCAGCAACTATTGCTTTCGTCACTTTAATTGCTGTTGGCTTCTTTGTACCCAATATCCCAGTTCAAGCTAGTGCCAGTATAAAAACTGAATTAGCTGGCCTTAAAAATATCAATATGTGGTTAACACTAGCAGTGGGTGCAATCGGTTTTGGAGGCATGTTTTCAGTTTATAGTTATGTCTCACCAATTTTGACTGAATACACAGAAGTTAATATCCAAATCGTTCCTATCGCTTTAGCGATTTGGGGTATTGGTATGGTTATTGGAGGTTTACTAGCAGGATGGCTTGCAGATAAGAACCTCAACAAAACTATAGTGGGTGTATTAATTAGCTCAGCCATCGCTTTTGTTGTCGCTAGTTTTTTAATGAGTAATATCTATACTGCCATTGCATCTTTATTCTTAATTGGGCTCACGGTAATGGGGTTAGGCGGGGCATTACAAACCCGTCTAATGGATGTTGCAGGTGATGCCCAAACATTAGCTGCCTCACTCAACCACTCTGCCTTTAATATGGCCAATGCATTAGGTGCATTTTTAGGGGGCTGGGTACTCAGTCACCAAATGGGTTGGATCGCACCAATCTGGGTAGGTTTTGTCTTAAGCCTTGGCGGTCTGATTATTTTACTTATCGCATTTGCAGTAGAAAAAGCCAACAAAAAAGCTTAATTAAAGAAAAGGCTAACTATTACTTCTAATCAGTTAGCTTTCCACCACAGTGTGGGCAATAACATTTTTTCTCTCGGACCGACTCTTCTTCCTCTAATACTTTTTCACGCATAATTTGAATAATCAGGTTATGCGCTTGCTCTTTTGGCAATCCTACTTTTTGACGGACTCGCTCTATTTCAATTTCATCATGTAAAATATCAATACCTCGTGCTTGAAGTAACTCACGAAACTCTTGCTCTAGTCTCTGATTCCGTTGATTAAGCTCATTTGCAAGTCCAGACGCCAAAATACCAGCTGGTAAAGCCGCAATACCCACACCCAAAATAGTAATGAGTGCCCCCAATAACTTTCCTAGGCTAGTTACAGGAGTGACATCGCCATACCCCACTGTAGTTAAGGTAACTACAGCCCACCACATAGATTTAGGTATTGAACTAAAAGCTTCTGGCTGAGCCTTGTTTTCAACCACATAAATTCCAGAAGCAGTCATAATAATCATGATAATTAAAATAAAAATAACCGCTTGAAAAGATCCCTTTTCGCGTTTAATCACACATAACAATATCTGTAGTGAGATGAAATAACGCGTTAATTTTAATAAACGAAGTAAACGTAAAATCCGAAGCATACGAAGGTCGATTCGTACAAAGAAATTCAGGTAAGCTGGCAAAATTGCCATCAAATCAATAATTGCTTCCCCACTTTTCATCCAATTCAAACGGGTTTTCCATGCGGATTCTGTCGTATCTCGATCTACAACACTCCACACTCTTAATAAATACTCAATACTAAAAATTGCGATTGAAATATTCTCAAAGTAGTCAAACCAAATACGATAACTTGAGTACAAATCATTTACTGTTTCCAATAAAACAGCAGCAACGTTACCAATAATTAAAATAACTAAAAAATAGTTAATGCATTTACTTACCGTCGTTTCATAGTCATGGTTGTGAAGATTATTATAAAAAAATTTACGCAATCCCTTCCAAACTGAATTATGCATATTGATCTGACCACTTAATATTGTAGATATAGTAAGCTCATCGCCTCTATTCACCAATATTGTCTCTAACAATTTTTTGTTTCACTTACTTCAATATTTAAAAGTTAGACTTCACAATTTTTTCAATTCGCTGCTACACATCGGAATTCATTTTCTTCCCACCACATCACATCATAGATGCCCGGATGCGATTTTAAGATAATATTTATATAATTTTGCAGCACCATAATATGATGAGTAATATCAAGTTTTCTAAATAAAAATTTTCTTAAAATCGGAGTATTTGGAGAAATAAAAATTGCGAATCCATTGCTATATTCTTCATAAACACTGATTCCAAGGTACATTGTTATTTCAGGCAGTGGAATCTCAATTTCCCACCCCCAACTTTCACTATATAACTCTACATTTAAATGATATCTATTCTTTAATATACTAAAAATATATTGAGCAATATCTTCAGTTTTTTGAACTAAAATACCATCTTCATCTGCATATGTTTTTTGGTCATATAATTGATAATCATCAAATTTAAATTCAACAATTGTCTTTAGCATTCTTAAGTTCCCTATATAAGATACTCGTATTTTTTTTAATTATTATTAAGTTCGTGCAATTATTTTAAAGCAAAAAACGTTTTAATATCTAGAGTAATATTTATTTTTACACTTTCATTAAATAAAATTTGATCTATTTATTATTTTTCAAGTCTTATTAAGTATAAAGTCTCATTTAAATAAAAAAGGAGCTGAATAATCAGCTCCTTTTTTGTACTAAATTGACGTATTAAGTCAATTGAGCAGCTTGGATTTTCTTAGTATCAACTTGATCAGCTTCTTTAGTATATTCGCTCATCTTGTCGAAATTTAAGTATTTGTAGATGTCAGCAGAAGCGCTGTCGATTTGCGACGCGTACTGTTGATATTCTTCTGGGCTTGGTAATTTACCAAGAACCGCAGCTACAGATGCAAGCTCAGCAGATGCTAAGTAAACGTTTGCACCTTGACCTAAACGGTTCGGGAAGTTACGAGTAGAAGTCGATACACAAGTTGTATTCGGCGCTACACGTGCTTGGTTACCCATACATAATGAACAGCCCGGCATCTCTGTACGTGCACCAGCACGGCCATAGATGTTATATAAGCCTTCTTCCATTAATTGGTGCTCGTCCATACGAGTTGGTGGAGCCAACCATAAACGAGTAGATAATGAACCACCAGGTACTTTGTCAAGTAACTGACCAGCTGCACGGAAGTGACCGATATTAGTCATACAAGAACCGATGAATACTTCATCAATCTTGTCGCCTTGAACATCAGAAAGAAGTTTCGCGTCATCTGGATCGTTCGGGCAGCAAAGAATCGGTTCTTTGATGTCAGCTAGATCGATTTCGTAAACTTTTAAGTATTCAGCATCAGCATCAGCTTTTAACAAGCTTGGGTTATCTAACCACTTCTGCATGTTTTCAGCACGACGAGCAAGTGTACGTGCATCGCCATAACCTTCTGCGATCATCCACTTCAACATCGTGATGTTAGAACGTAGGTATTCAGCAACTTTCTCTTCAGAAAGTGTGATTGAACAGCCAGCAGCAGAACGTTCAGCAGAAGCATCAGAAAGTTCGAATGCTTGCTCAACAGTCAAGTCATTTTCCATTTCTGATAAATCGATCTCAAGGATACGACCAGAGAAGATGTTTTTCTTACCTTTCTTCTCTACAGTTAAATCACCCGCTTGAATTGCGTAGTAAGGAATTGCATGTACAAGGTCACGTAAAGTGATACCAGGTTGCATTTTACCTTTGAACTTAACAAGTACAGACTCAGGCATATCAAGTGGCATAACACCAGTTGCTGCTGCGAACGCAACAAGACCAGAACCCGCCGGGAATGAAATACCGATTGGGAAACGAGTATGTGAGTCACCACCAGTACCTACTGTATCTGGAAGTAACATACGGTTTAACCAAGAGTGGATAATACCGTCACCTGGACGTAAAGATACACCACCACGGTTCATGATGAAGTCAGGTAATGTATGGTGAGTTGTTACGTCAACTGGTTTTGGATACGCAGCAGTGTGACAGAAAGACTGCATTACTAAGTCAGATGAGAAGCCCAAGCATGCTAAGTCTTTTAACTCGTCACGAGTCATTGGACCTGTAGTATCTTGAGAACCAACAGTTGTCATCTTAGGTTCACAGTAAGTTCCTGGACGGATACCTTGACCTTCTGGTAAACCACATGCGCGACCAACCATTTTTTGAGCTTGTGTGAAGCCTTTGCCAGTGTCAGCAGGTTGTACTGGAGTACGGAATAATGTAGAAGGTGCAAGACCTAATTCTTCACGTGCTTTGGCAGTTAAACCACGACCAATGATCAAGTTAATACGACCACCAGCACGTACTTCGTCTAAAAGTACTGGAGTTTTAAGGTCAGCTTCTGCGATTTGAGCACCATCTTTAAAAGCAGTTACTTTTGCAGCAGCATGGTCAATTTTCAATACTACTTCGTCGCCCATGTTCATGTTAGCAACGTCGATTTCTACAGGTAATGCACCTGCATCTTCCATAGTATTGAAGAAAATTGGAGCGATCTTAGAACCTAAGCACACACCACCGTCTTTTTTGTTAGGAATGTGTGGAAGTTCATCACCAAAGAACCAAAGTACAGAGTTAGTTGCAGACTTACGGCTTGAACCTGTACCAACAACGTCACCAACGTAAGCAACTTGATTGCCTTTCGCGATAAGCTCTTTAATTTGGCTTAATGGACCAACTTCACCTGGTTTTTCAGGGTTGATACCATCACGCTCATTTTTCAACATTGCGTTTGCGTGTAATGGAATGTCTGGACGGCTCCAAGCATCTTGAGCTGGAGACAAGTCATCAGTGTTTGTTTCACCAGTTACTTTGAACACAGTGATTTTGATTTCTTCTGGAACGTCAGGACGGCTGGTGAACCATTCTGCTTCAGCCCAAGATTGTAAAACAGCTTTAGCGGCTTCATTACCAGCTTTTGCTTTATCTGCTACGTCATGGAATGCATCAAATACAAGAAGTGTTTTCTTTAATGCTTCAGCAGCTAAACCTGCAAGTTCGGCATTGTCAAGAAGTTCAACAAGTGGTGCTACGTTATAACCACCCAGCATAGTGCCAAGTAAGTAAACTGCACGTTCTTTAGAAACGAGTGGTGAAGTTGCTTCGCCTTTTGCAATCGCTGCCAAGAATGCTGCCTTTACGTAAGCTGCTTGGTCAACACCTGCAGGAACACGGTTTTCAAGCAAATCTACCAAGAACGCTTCTTCGCCTGCTGGTGGATTTTTTAATAGTTCAACAAGCTGAGCTGTTTGAGCGTCATCAAGTGGCTTCGGTGGGACTCCGAGTGCGGCACGTTCTTCAACGTGTTGGCGGTAAGCTTCTAGCACGGTGTTCATTCCTCTTTTTTTGAAAAATTACTTGCAAATTCCAGCTTTCTTAAAAGCTTCACAAGTAATATGGACTACAAAAGTTTACTAGAGTTCAAGGTAAAAGTTAATGAGCGCGGGGTGTTTCTCCGTGATGCCCATTATTTTGTATCTAAATACCTGTGTCTAAATAATGAGCATATTGGGCTAAATTGAGCTTTTTTTAAACAAAAAGAGCTTCTGCTAGATGAAAATTCAATAATCGCAACCGCAATTAGAACGATTTATATTTTGGCATTTTGTCATGAGGTGTTGCCAAACATTCATCCGTCATTTGCTTTCTAACTTTTTCTTGAATTGCTTGAGGATCTTTTGTCAGTTCTTCTTTTGGAATCGCATAAACTTTTTCAATAATATTAAGAATGAATTTTTTAGTTATCTCATCTTCAATTTTATTTGCATGCTCAACTGCCTGTGTTTTTTCAATTGCTTGCTGACGATCAAAAACAATACTTCTTGCAGCATTTCCTACGCTAGTACAAAAGCCATGCCACTGCTCTTCTGGTGTTAATGGTTTCTTTTCTGAACAACCAACAAAGAGCAAACTCATTGCAATCAATAAAATCTTTTTCATCATTTCACTACACTAATTATTGCTGTCTATATCATACGGAAAATCATCATTTTTGCCAAAACTGCTATAAAAAACCGAGATAACAAAATCTCGGTCTTTTATATTAAGCATTAGAAATGCCAGTTTCATGATTTGGATTAATTAAAGAATTTGATATCCGTAGGTGTTGATATTTTTGCTACATCACCAGCTGGTTTTAAGGTCCCATTTTTTTCATCAAAACGGAATAAACTTATATTATTACTATAAACATTGGTTACATATAGATATTTACCAGATGCATCGAATGAGAAAGCACGTGGTTCAATACCATTCGCTTTATAAACAACTGGCTTACCTAGCAATCCATTTTGTTGGATTTTAAATACTAAAAGTTTGTTGTCTGCACCTCGATTGGCAGCAATCACATATTTACCATTTGGGCTAAGGATAATTCCACTCGCACTCTTAAATTCAGGTGTTTTGTCCTCATGGATCAGTTTCAGCTCAGCCACTTTTTTCAAATGGCCATCCTGCACATTAAATGTCACAATCTCACTTCGCATTTCTGCGGTAACATACGCATGTTTTCCATTTGGTGAAAAAACCATATGGCGCGGGCCAGAACCATGAGTAAAAGTCACATCGCGCTTGGTATCCGCTTCGAGTGGCTGAGCCTTGTTCGGGTTATAACGAAATGCATAGATTTTGTCATTACCGAGATCGCTGGCATATAAATACTTACCATCTGGACTAAAAGTTGTGGAATGAGCATGTCCACTTTCTTGGCGGCCCTTGACGTGACCAGAACCTTCCTCAAAAACAATATTTTGTACTTTTTCACCTAAATGACCGTTTGACAAAATTGGTAAAACAGCCACACCACCTCGCCCTTTATCGAACGCTGAATAGTTCGACACAAACAGGAATTTACCATCTAAACTGATTGTTGCATGTGTTGGATGTCCACCATGACTATCTACTGTGTTCAACACTTCCACCTTTCCGTTTTGAATAGATAATGCAGTCACCGCACCTTCGTTTTCTTCATTTGTGGTATATGCAAAACGGCTATCTTTCGATTTCACAATCCAAGAAGGACTTTTCATTTTCAACACTTTAACAGGAGTTAAAGTTCCATCTTTATTCACTTGAAGCTGGTATAAGCCTTCACTAGCTTGTTTTGGTTTTTGCACAAGCGGTGCATTAGGAATTGATGTCCATGTTCCTACTAAAGCAATTTGTTGTTGTGCAGCATTTACGGTGGAGCACCATCCAAATGACAAAAGCGTCAATGACAATGTTGCTGTTAATTTTTGAATTAGGCCACGATATTTAACGTTTATATCGTTTTCCTTGCCATTTTTAATTTCAACATAAGTATCTATATTCACTAGTATATCCTTGAAAAAACCCACCTTATTTGCACTTATCAACAAGGTATATCAATCTAATTTCATTTAATGTTTCTGAAAACTAATTTATAAAACAACAATTTTCAAGTGAATTTTCTTTAATCAATACCTATCCAAGGTTTCTTTACATTTAAGATAAACGATACTTTAGATGATAAATGCTCACCTTTTTTAAATGTTATGAAGGTGTTATTAAATTAAAAGCCCACAATAGTGAGCTTTTAATTCATTCATTATTGGTTTCAATCAACTAAAAGCGCCAATTGTAGAATAAGTCGATCGCTCTTTCTAAAGACTGACTTGCTTCTAGGTATAAACGTCGATTCATTTGATAACGTAAAGTGAGTTTATTTACAGGAGTAAACACCCCAACACCATAGCGAATAAACAGATCTGGTGTGATATAACCCGTTAAACTCACTTGCGTATCATCACCTGTACCTTGTGCATCTAAAGCTAAACCGCTCAAACCAAACGTACGTCCAATCTGGTTAGTTAAAGCACGTGTACCACCCAAGCCCATACTAATACCTGCAGCTGCAATGGTGTTGTTTACATCAGATTTAAAACCTTCTGCATTACTCAAGCCACTCGAACCTTCATTAATACGACCAGTAACAAGCGCATTTAATGCTTCTTGCTCAGATAAGCCTGCATCGTTATAGACCTGAATGTTTGGTGATGTCGCAGTACCTGTAACACGTACCCCAACCATACTGCCCTGAACATTTTTGTTCGCATCGATATCTAAAGTCGGATTAGCCAATGGTCCATTAAAACGGGCAATTGCTCGGTTCAAGTCTAGACTTTGTCCATATGCTTCAATTTTCACTTTTTGGCTGACACCAATTGCCCCATTAGCTCTCATCGCAGTTTCATAACCACGTTGGCTTAAGTTGAGACGACCAACTAAAGGAATATTACTATTAAAGCCTTGGAAGATGACTTGTTTTCCAATATTAACAGCAATGTCAGCTCGAATATCCCAAGGTTTAGCTGCCCGTAAAATTGCAAGTGGGTCTTGACCTTGGCGTACGATACGGACATCTGATGACGTATTAATGATAGGAGCAGTTGTTTCTGGCATTGATATACGCGCACGAGGAACATCTACTGATCCTTTTAAGCTTAAACGCTTATCAAAAGGATACATATCAAGTGTCAGATTCGGATTGGCAATTGCAGTAATTAATGGCGCTTGGCGTACTAGTAAATTATCACCTTTAAGATTTAATTGAAGGCGCGGCGCATCTTTCCATTCAAAACTACCTTTAAGCAAGCCTACACCTTGCCCACTGTTAAATGCCCCATCAATTGTTGCCATATCCTGACGAATTGATGAATACACTTGAACATTAGTTAAATTTACTGGCAGAGAAATCATGCTGATTGCACCATTTTTCAGACGCATTTCACCAGTAAACTGAGGTTGAGTTAATGTACCGTTGACTTTACCAGCCAAAGCTAACGTCCCACTCATTGAGCGAACATCTTGAATAAATGGTTTCAAAACTTTTAATTGGACATCATTAAAGGCCACTTCACCATGCATTGGCATTGAAGACTGGAATGGGTTGATAATAACGTTCGCATAACCCGTACCAATATCTGGTGTTTTAACATCTACACGGAATAGCAGACCCTCTGATACACTTTTTGCAACCACCCCTAACTCATCATAAGCCAGAGTAGTTGCAGGATCTTGTGGATCCTCAGCAGCTAAACCAATTTCACCTTTACGTGTAATTAAACGTGCATCAAGTTTTGGATTGCCTCCATTTACCCACGATGCCTTAGCGTAACCATTTAATTGTCCGGTCATTGCCAAACCTTCTGGCATAAATGCCGCAAAGTCGCTTAAATCCATGTTTTGAGTTACAAAGGAAATATTACCTCGCGCTTTACTCACCCGTACAGGCTGATCAAAACAGAGCTGACTGTTGGTACTTTGCCAGCAATGTTGACCCACATATAGCTCAGATTTCGCCGAAGAAAAAATTACCGGAGCATTTTGATTTTGTGCCAGACGGATTCGTCGTGAATCAAAACTTCCTTTCTGGATTTGTCCTAACCAATCATTATTTTGGTTAAACCCGCCTGCCAGCTGAACATAGAACTTGGAAATACTATTATTGCCGAGCACTTTCAATAAATGGGCTTTTCTTGTTCCTGTTAAATTCACTTCAGCAGATTGAATTTGTCTATTTCCACTACGCAAATTATCTAATTTTGCGGTTAATTGAGTTGGTGTTGTTTCCGATGTTGGAAGTTCACCCTGAATACTCAATCTCTTCACACTTACTAATGTGTTAAAAGCAAAATTATCTACTGCAATATTTGCTGTTGCTTTTAAACGCGGTTGCGATTGAACATTCAAATCACCATAAGCTCGACCACGCAGTCCAGGATATAACTCGTATAGGGCTGGTGCATTCAGCTTAATTTTTAGATTTTGTGCGTTGCCAGTAGCCTGTAGCTGGTTCTGCCCATACACTAAAAATAAGTTATTTGCTTCAAACTGTTGTGGTAAAAAGCCATTTTGATTGGAATCCATCAATAGAGATAGATTACCTTTACCTCGAACAGGTTTATTATTTAAAAAGCCTGCAAGATTCAATTGCTGAATATTAATTCGCTTCAAGTGATCAGACCAAACCCCTTGGGTTTTCAGATTCCCTGAAATTTCACCTTTAACAGTTGAGGCAAAATATTGAGGTTTAAAGCGCACTAATGAACTATTAATATCCCATGCGATACGGTCTTTTAAATTTACAGAACCAGTAGCATAGATTTTTCCAGCCACCCCATCGTGTTGTAACTGGCTAATTCGAATAAAATCTGGCGTGCCGGCTATAGAAAACTTCAACAAACCATTTGCCTGCTTTAAGGCTTTTAAAGATCCATCATAATTAACCGCAAAGCCTTTAAAGCCACCACCAGCTTTCACGTCATGAAATAATAATGCTGCTGTACTTTTCCCGCCTAAACTTACAGTTTCTTGACCTGCTTGAGCCAATCGACCAGTTAAGTCAATTTTCTCAAACTGAATAATTTGCTGGTTTGGTTTAGCAAAACCATTTGCCTTAATCGAACCATTTAGTAGATTGACTGGCGCTGCTGCATGAATACTTTGCGGATTAAAATCTTTTGCATTTAATAAAGCATTCCAAGCGAGCTGACGTTTTTCAGTAGGTAATAAAACTTTGGCCTGACCTGTTAAGCTACCTTTTTCAGCAGCAAAACTAAAATTAGGGACATTTAAGATATTATCTTTAACATTCAGATTGGCTAGATATTGTCCTGCTGGCAATAAAGTTTTTTCATGCTGATATACTTTTGTAGCAACCTTAATATCTTGTTGACCATCACGTAATGTTAAATCGACTTGACCATTGTCACTACTTAACCATCCAATATAAGGCATTGCACGGTCTATATTCGCCCACGCCACATTCATGAGCATTGGCTGAGGTTTATTATTTTTTTCAGGTGCCTGATTAAGCTTGAGTTTCCAAGACTCGTAACGGTCAAAATCAACGTTAGCAAATACTTCTGTACCTTTTTCCAAAGACCCAGTTGAAGCAATAGCAGCATCTAAACTTGGAGGTAAAAAGTCTTGAACCACCTGAGGAATCGCTTTGTCTTTAGGATTAATACGATCTAAACGACCTTTGATGTCCCAAGTAACATGATCTTTCCAATTTACCAAACCTTTAAGATTAACGGCACCTTTCATAACTTGGCCGTTGAAATCAGTAATATTAAGCTGATGAACTAAATCAGTATTCATTAAAGCGTTGTACTGGCCTTCAGGTAAATTTTCACCCTTTAAATCTGTATCAAGTGTTAAATTAAGTTGTTTAATATCACCTTGAAACTTGATCACACCATTTTTTGCAAAGAGTTTTTGTTCTTGTAGCAAAGGTAAATGATAGTTTTTTAATAATAATTCACCTTGCATTGGAACTTCATCACGAACAGGATGTAAGATTACCCAACCTGTTAATAAATCAGGAGTAGTTGTTGCAACTCCAGCTTTTAAAGTATCTAAACTTCCGCGAGCAGCAACTTTAATATTTTGAATATTTAAACTTTTTAAAGATGGGATTCTTAAATCTGCTGTGGCATCTAATGGATATTTACCACTGAAATCCATTTTACCAGTTGCGTTGTGAACTGAAAGATAGCCCATATCCATACTGGATTTTTCAAATTCTAGTTTTGTCTCTGACCAGAGCGCATCTTGCAAATGGACATTATAGAAACTTACATCTGAGCTCGACAATTTAAGCTCTAAATGGTCAACATCACCTTCATCTACACGTAGAACAAACGGTAATTTGATTGGTTTAAATTCAAACGGTTTACCAGAAGGCGGAGTTTTATTAATAATACGTAAGTTGCGTACATCAGCATGGCTCAAATGCACTTCTTTTTCTAATAATAAAGAGCGCCATCCTAAGCCTACATCAGCTCGATCTAATGAAACATCCACATCTTTTAATTGCACCAACACATTTTTGAGAATAATGCCCCGCAATAAGTTGCCACCTTCATATTCATATTTAATTATTTTCTGAGCTTCTAAAACTCGATCTAATAAAAAACGGCTTCCACGATCCGTTGACATCATGATGACTAACGAAGAAGCCAATAATAACAATATGATCAATATCGTCAGTAAGAAGCTACGCAAAATGCGACGCTTCTTCTTAGGAGAGCTTGGTGCCGAAGTGGGCTGCTGTTCTACTTCCGCCATAAAATAAACCTAATAAAATTTTATTTTTAAAGTTGTGGGCCTATAAAGAAATGTAAACGAATCGGATGGTTCTCATCTGAAATACCCGAAGCGACATCTAAACGGATTGGCCCAATTGGAGACTTCCAGCGAATTCCGACCCCAACACTATAAGCTGCTGGATTATTAAAGTCTTTATCGTAAGCATTACCAAAGTCAGAGAAAACGGCTGCTCGCCATCCATCTTTGAACTGATAGTTATATTCTAAAGAGCCTACAGCTAAAGCCTGGCCCCCAATTTTATATCCATCTACTTCTGGAGAAAGACTTTTATAGTCAAATCCACGAATCGTTTGGTCACCACCCGTAAAGAATCTAAGATTGTATGGAACTTTGTCAAAGTCATCTGTAAAGATATAGCTGAGGTCAGATCTTCCGACGAATTGGTGATCATCATTTTTACCTAGAGAATAAATAAATCTCCAGCCTGCACTCGCAATTGCCATATTGGCATCTGAGAGTAAACTCTCGCTGCCTAATTCTAATTTATAAGTTTGTTTAAAAGCTTTAGTTGGGTTTAAACGTGTATTACTTGAGGTTTTAGATGTTTCATAACTAAACAATAATGCTTCTTGCTCAGATGCAGCTGTTTTAAACGCATCTGGTAATTCAGAAATATCAACATTACCTTTTTGGGTCAAACGATCTAAACGATAACGAACACCAATAGTATGCTGCCAATTTCCTAATGGACGTTTGATTACGCGCTCCCCACCCACAACAGCAGATTCGGTTAACAGGCTTACATCTGGACCAATATCATCCCGTGTTTCACGCTCATAACCGCCCACAATATTGAAATAGTCATTTAACGGATGTTTATAGGGAATACTATATCGACCATCAATCGATTGACGAATTTCAGAAACTTCCAAGTTGGCATCAAATGAATGACCATATTTATTTACGATAGAACGGCGATATTGACTACGTAAACGTGCACCCGTATCGGTTCCATAACCAATACCAGTTTCCAAACTATTTAGCTTGTCAGCATTTAAAGTCACAATAACTGGAATTCTTTTTGTTTCACGTGCTTGAGCTTGTAAATGATCCTGTTCAGTTTCCTGTTCATCATGCTGAGCTGCGGCGCTTTGCAACATCGCAGTTTGAGGCTCTGCCTGTTTTGCATTTTGTGTTCCGGCAAACTGTTTTTCATCGACTACGTTTTGCGTAACTTCTTTATTTGATGTCGCTAATTGACGTGCTTTCGCAAGTTGTCGTTGCTCTGGTGAAAGTAAATTAGACTCATCAACATCAATATTTTGTTCATCCACCAAAGCTTGTAAATCTGGTGGTAGCTCAAGTGGCTTTTCAATTGGGTCTGGTTTAATGCTATCAACCAAAGTGTAATTGAAATAACGTGAGTTGGTTAGGTTATTTGCGAGCACGTTTACACGCCAGAAGGCATAGTCATCACCTTCTTTCCAAGGCGCCATACTTTCTAAGATATTTTGGTTTAATGGCAAAGGTTTCGAAGGATCACTCATACGAAACTCGACCTTGTCTAATTTATAGCGCTCACCAGTCTCGTAGCGTAAATTGATATCGGCCTTATTTTCTGGCTGACTTACTTTTACATCATGCAATCGCCAATAAGCATCAAAATAACCGTTATCAGATGCTGCGTCGACAATACGGGTTTTAGTGGTTTCATATAAACCGTGATTAAAGATATCACCCACATCTTGATCGGGAACTAAGCGAATAACCTGAAATTGCGGCTGCTTTTCGCCTGGACCTGAAAACTCAATATTTTGCTCATTAATTCGTACTGGTTCATTTGGTGTCACTCTGACACGAACACGACTCGGACTTAATTTTTCAAATCGGAACTCAGCATTATAGTAACCAACAGCTTGAGCAGCCTGATTACTTAATGTTCTAAGCTGCGGTAAAGCAGCATTAAAGTCTTCAAAAGATTCTTGAGTAAATGTTGAAAGCTTACCTTTAATATTTTTAGCTAACACATCTGAAGCGCCTTCTACCTCTGCGCTAATACGCGGTACTTGTTCCATCGGAATTGCACGCGGCGGACGTACTTTATTTAAAATACGCTTAAAGAAACCAGCTTGCTCAGGAGGTTCTTCGGCCTCTGGTGTCAATTCAGGTAGTGTTTTTCCAGTCTCATTGGCTTCAACTACAATCTTACTATCAGACTTAATCTCTTGCATAAGCTGATCAATATTTACAGGTGCCTGATTAATTTGATTTAATTCAGATTGAGTTGCATCGCTTACAGTAACTTCAGGGAGTTTCTGAGTCCCATTTTGAAAGTTCTGTGCTTCATTCTTCGCTTCTTCCGCTACCCTATAAATTTCATTTGCCATGTTTTGATCAACAGGCATATCGGGTAAATCTTCAAGATTATCAAGAGTAATTGGCTTAAATTCATCAATTTGATTTGGAAATTGTTCTTGTTGTTGCAATATAGCCAAGCTATCTTGTTGCTGCTGAGCTTGGGTTACAAGTGTAGCGATATCTGTAACTGGAGCAGTATATTGCTCGTTAACCTGAGCTGATTGTTCAGTTGACTCATCAGATACTGTCTGGTTTAAAGTTGTTGATGAACTATTCTCAACAGAAGTTTGAGCAAAACTTGGCGTTACGCAAACGCTTAACAACAAGCTGCTACAAATAAGTTTAGGAATGCCCTGCATTTTTAAAATTAAATGCATAGAATGTGAGAGAGTTGACTGTTTAAACTTAATTTTAGAAGGCATAGAAAACTCTAGACTTATTTTTTAATAAAACGCACCAATGTGAGTGTAAAACTCACTCAAAACCATTGATTTTTCATTTAATCAAGCGTTAAAAATATCATACATGGTTTTCGATGCAAATTAACACTCGGTCACATTTTTTTATAAAACACAATGAAGTTTGCACATGATGAAACAAGATGAGCACCTGATGACCTCACGTCGGTTTGTACCGATGTTTTTTACCCAGTTTTTTGGCGCATTAAATGATAACGTTTTTAAGCAAGCTTTATTATTGGTGATTACTTATGGATGGATTCAGCAACAATCTGCTCCCGTAAGTACTCTTAATAATTTGGCAGCCCTCTTGTTTATTCTGCCATATTTCTTTTTTTCAGCCACAGCTGGACAAATCGCCGACAAATACGAACGATCTCAACTCGTCCGTGGTATTAAAATTTTAGAAATCATCATTATGCTCATCGGTACTGCAGGTTTCCTGTTAGGAAACTTATGGCTACTTCTTTTTGCTTTATTTTTGATGGGTACACATTCGACGTTCTTCGGCCCGATTAAATACGCAATTTTGCCTGAAATCTTAAAACCGAACGAGTTAATGTCCGGTAATGCGCTATTTCAATCCGGCACATCCATGGCGATCTTGTTCGGGATGATCTTAGGTGGCGCAGTAATTGCCTCATCAGATGGTAATTTATTGTGGATTAGTATCACCGTAGTGGCTATTGCTTGCATAGGCTATTTATTTAGTCGCTTCATTTTGCCGCAAAAAGTTGCTGCACCTGACTTAAAGATTGACTGGAATTTCATCCGTACCAGCTTTCAAACTATTAAATATGCCAAAAGCTTACCGCTAGTATTCACAATTTTGCTAGGCAACTCATGGTACTGGTTTTATGGCGCGACTTATTTAACTCAAATTCCGCAGCTTACCCAGCAAAACCTTCATGCATCAGAAAATGTCGTTAGCCTGTTACTGACTTTCTTTTCAGTCGGTATTGGTGTGGGTTCTCTTCTTTGCCGTAAAATTGGTGGTTCAGAAATTAATATTAAAATGGTGCCGATTGGTGCAGTTGGCCTTACTGTTTTTGCGCTCTACCTTGCTGCCAGTTTAGCTTTTGTACCAGAAAAAACTGGGGCATTACTTACGTTAAAGGACGTTTTTACCCAAGGCTGGGTTTACTACCACGTAATGTTAGCGGTGACTTTATTGGGTATTAGTGGCGGTTTTTATATTGTTCCCCTATATGCCATGATGCAGGCTTATTCACCACGTTCACATCGTGCACGTGTTGTTGCAGCGAATAACATCCTAAATGCCGTTTTTATGGTTTCTTCTGCAATTTTTTCAATCTTAATCTTAAGTGTTTTAAAAATTGATATTAAAATACTATTTATTATTACAGCTGTACTTAGTGCAATCTTTAGTATCTGGCTTCTTGCCCGACTAAAACCAATGCTTGCCACAGCCCACCTTTCTTTAGAGGACTAATTTATGCGCCACTATACTGGAATTGATCAACTTATTAACTCTTTTGATCAAGCATTGCGTAGTCTTGTTCCGGGTGCAACAGCAGCACAGCGCCAAAATCCAGCTGAAACAGTAGAAGCAAAACTTGGCGTAGAAGATGCTCGCCATGTCGCAGGTTTAATGCGTGTTAACCACAGTGGTGAAGTCTGTGCTCAAGCACTTTACCATGGGCAAGCATTAACGGCGAAATTGCCAAATGTACGCCAAGAAATGCAACAAGCAGCGATTGAAGAACAAGATCATTTAGCTTGGTGTGAAGATCGTTTAAAAGAATTAAACAGTCATACAAGTTTGTTAAATCCAATCTGGTACGGGTTGTCATATGGCATGGGTGCCCTTGCCGGTATTGCTGGTGATAAATATAGCTTAGGTTTTGTTGCTGAAACTGAACGTCAGGTTAGTCTGCATTTACAAGATCACTTAAACCAGTTACCTGCTCAAGATGAACGCTCTCGTAAAATTTTAGAGCAAATGAATGAAGATGAATTACATCACCGTCATACTGCACTTGAAGCAGGCGGTGTTGAATTACCATATGCAGTAAAAATTACAATGACTGCTATTTCAAAGTTAATGACAAAAACCAGTTATTATCTTTAAAAAAACAAAGGATTGATCTCATTCAGATCAATCCTTTTTTAAAATATTATTTTAATCCATGATCATATTTGAAACGTTCGATATCTCGAATTGAGTTCCAATAGTTTCTGTTAATACGGTCACGATCAATTTGTAATTCTCTTAAAAGTTTACGATAGCGTTCGCGCTCTTCTGGCTTTAATTTTTCGTTGTAAGCATTATCAGAATATTGCTTAAACTTTTCATCATAACGGTCATATTCATTTTTTGCATTGTAGTAATCGGAAGCTGCTCGATAATAAGGTCTTAAACGATTACGCTGCTCGATTGGGCATACATTAATATTGCCGTTACCCTCTAAAGCATTATAAAAAATATTTGATGGCTGGCAATAATACCCTAAGCCCTCTTTATACCCACGTTCATATGACTTTTGATCTGGAACAATATTGGCTTTTCCACACGCTTTATAATATTGATCTAAACGTGGCGAAGATCCCTTTGAACCATCTTTCTCACCCACTAATGACCAATTCGCAGTCTTACATTCTTCTACGCTCATTGCAGCACAACCTGAAAGGCTGATGGCCAGAATGGCTAAACCGATATTTTTCATATTAAGAAAACTCAAAATAAAATTAAAAAACGCAAAAAATAAAATTCCAGTACATGTGCTATATAAGCCTTGCTCAATTCAAGATTTATAAATAAATGTTTAACTGGATAAGCATTTAAGTTTAAAACAGTTTGACCATCTCACCAAATGAGAAGCTTAAATTTTTAGCTTTGTTTAATTTTAAAAAGAGAAATCAGTAGAATTTTATAATGCGCTGACTGCTCTTATACGCTAATTTTACTTTAAAAATTGATAATAAGAATTAGATTCAATGCATTGATTATTAATAAATAAAAACAATAAAACCCATAAAAAAACCTTTCATCATTTTACTCTTTTTTTACGAGATTAAAGTCAAAGGCTACGTTAGGATTTTAGCTAAATAACCACCAAGGTTTTTTATAATGAGTACGCTTATTTACCCAAATTTAAACTTAAAAGATCCTCACTTTAAGGCATTTAAAATATCAGATAATTTTATTCCTCCGACACAATCTGGTAGTTTCCAGTCAGATCTTTTTTTAAAAGAAGTTGATGAATATTTAAGTTTATATCCTCACACTCAGCACATTGATATTTGTCTACATGACTTAAACGGGCATATTCGTGGCAAACGTATTGATGTTAAGAGTCTGAAAAATTTATCTAATGGATGTTATTTTCCTCTTTCTGTTTATGCCATGAGTCTGGATGGAAAAGTGATTGAAGAAACAGGCTTGGGAAAATATATTGGTGAACCAGATAGACTTTGCCTGCCCATTTTAGGCAGCTTGCAACCAAGTGCCTTATCCCCAGAATTAAATGCTCAGCTTTACCTATCAATGCGAGAAGAAGATGGTTCAGACTGTCGCTATGAACCACGCAATATATTAAAAAAATTATTAAATCAGTTACATACTAATAATTATTTCCCTGTCATGGCTGCCGAGCTAGAGTTTTACCTTTTCTCACCTCAGCATCAGTCTGAAACCTGCATAGAAAACCAATGTTTCGATATAGATGCACCGAATAACTATCAGCAAGTCCTAGATGAAGTTGAGAAAGCAGCCCTACTTCAATCTATTGAAATTACCGCTATTGTTGCGGAATCATCCCCTGGACAATACGAATTAAATCTTCAACACAGCCATGATATTTTAAAGCTCTGCGATCAAATTAATGCTTTAAAAAGAATTGTAAAACAAGTCGCAAGAAAGCATGACTTAACCGCTTGTTTCATGGCGAAACCAAACTTGGCAAAGGCTGGTAGTGGCATGCATTTTCATATGAGCATACTTAATCAATACCATAAAAATATATTTAGTTCAGAAGTAGTAAAAGATGAGCTTTCAGCCAAATTATTGAGCGCGATTAGCGGACTCATTGAGTTAATGCCTGCATCTATGGCGATTTTAGCGCCTAATATTAATTCTTATAGACGTTTTAAAATTGGTCATCACGTGCCATTAGAAGCCAATTGGGATACTAACAACCGAAATGTCGCAATCCGTATTCCATGCTCGGATTTACAAAATCAACGCTTAGAATATCGTGTTGCTGGAGCTGACTGTAACCCCTATCTCGTTATAGCGACTATTTTAGCGGGCGCGTCTTATGGCTTATCTCATAAGTTACCGCTACCAAAACCTACACATCTTTTAAAATTTCCAGACGAGCACATTTTATTAGCCAACAATCAGCCGGAAGCCTTAAAAATATTTAAAGGAAGTCTTATTTTAAAAGGATATTTAGGGGCAGACTTTGTAGAACATTGGTACACGGTTAAACAGGCTGAATATCAAAATATTTACAGTCAAATGACTGAAGCAGAACAACATTGGGATATATAAATAAAAAGAGCAAAAAACTATAAACCACTTTGCAAACCCTTAGGGAGAAATACCCTAAGGTTTTTTTTATATCTAATTAATGATTTTTCTGTTTAGCTAAAAAACGTAACCCAACACCTGGTTCAGTAGCAATATAACGTGGCTGAATCGCGTTATCCCCCAGTTTACTGCGTAACTTGCCCACTAAAATACGTAAATAGTGCGTATCTTCCTGATGAGTTGGCCCCCATAGTTCTTTTAAAAGCTGTGGCTGTGTTAAAAGCTGCCCTTGATAACGCATTAATAACGTCAAAAGTTGAAACTCTTTTCGAGTTAAAGTAATTGGCTGTTGCTCGACCCAAACCAAACGTTGCGTGACATCGACTTTAAGATAACCATCGTCATACACATGAGCTTCTTGCTGAATCGGTTGATTTCTTAAAATGACACGAATGCGCGCCAAAAGCTCCTGCACACTAAAAGGCTTAGTCATGTAGTCATTTGCGCCTGCGTCTAGCAAGGCAACTTTTTCATATTCATCAGCACGTACAGATAACACAATAACGGGAACGTTCGACCAGCTACGTAATTCTTGAAGCACTTCTTTTCCATCTAAATCGGGTAAGCCTAAGTCTAAAATAACCAAATCAGCCCCTTGGGTTGCCAAAGCCTCTAGGCCTTTGTAACCCGTTTCGCAGAGCGTGGTTTTATATTTTTGAGTTCTTAAAGCAATGTCTAGAAATTTACGAATTTGAGGCTCATCATCAATAATCACAATACGTGTTTCTACAGGTGAGGTTTCGGAACTTATCATGAATTTACAACTTATTCTTTTACTGGGTGAATGGGTAATCTGATTTGAATTAAAGTACCTTTATTTTGGCGCCCTGAAAATGCTTCTATTGTACCCATATGAGCACCAATAATCGCTTTTACGATTGTAAGCCCTAAACCAGTACCAAACTTTCCACGGTCTCCTCGTTCCATCGTGTAAAACATATCGAAAATACGATGTCTTTCGTCTTCAGGAATTCCCGCTCCTCTATCTTCAATTTCAATTTTTACTTCATCTTCTGACACAAGATGAGCACGAATCATGACTGGTTCATCTGGAGGTGAAAAGTTTGCGGCATTTTCTAAAACATTAAAAATAGCTTGTTCTACCAGTGCTGGGTGAACATATAAACTAATTTGTTGCTCAGGTAACTGAACGACCACTTGTGTATCTGGTTTATAGCGCTTTAAACGGCGAGTTGCCGAACCAATTAATTCATCTACCCCAATCCAGTCTCTTTTTAAAGTTAGACCTTCGTGTCCCAAACGAGTCATATCAAGCAAGTTTTGAATATAGCGGTCTAAGCGCTCACCTTCTAAATGAATTGTTTCAAGTAGATCTTGTTGGTCTTGTTCTGTCATTTCAGCTTTAAAATTCGCAAGTGTGTCTGCTGCCCCAATAATAGAAGCGAGTGGCGAGCGTAAATCATGCGATACCGAAGATAATAAAGCAGAACGTAAGCGCTCTGTTTCACTGGTTACTTTTGCTTGTTCAAGTTCATTGACCAATTGGGTTCGAAGTACTGCCTGCGCAATATATTCGATTACACTTTCAGTCAATTTCTTTTGCTCAAAATTTAAGGAAACCACTTCATCATTAAAGTAAATTCCTACAATACCTAGGCTATTTTTTTGTTCTAAAAGTGGTAAAAACCACCAGTTTGACTGACTCAGAGTATCGGTAAAACGTCCGCACGGTTGTTGATGTTTTAAGCACCAATCTGCCGCGACTTTTTCTTTATCGTTTAACTCTATATCCGATGAAATGACTCTATCTTGAATAGAAATCCACACCTTAGTTTGAAGTTGGGTTTCTAAAGTCATTCGTCCTGTTTGCATAACTTCTTCAAGATTTACTGCACTAGAAAGTTTACGTGCTAAGTCTTGCATTACCATAGTGTAAGCATTTGCAGCTTTTAAGGATAAAACCTGCTGACGTAATTGAGAGGCCAACCGTCCAGCAATTAAAGCTGCCGCAAAAAAAGCAACAACAGTGACCACGCCTTGGTGTGCTGAAATTTGTAAGGTAAAACGTGGTGCAATAAAGAAAAAATTATAGGCCAAGAAACAGATTAAAGCTGCGACTACAGCAGCGAGCATTCTAGTTTTCGTCGCTACAATTAAAACTGAAATAATGAAAATGACAGAAAAGTCTTCAATACCTAAGAGAACTTCGGCAAAGTGAGCTATAAAAATACTTGCGCATGTAACCGCTAAAACAAAAATACTTTCTTTTAATGATAAAAATGATGGTTTTTCAATCTGATTGATCTTTTTAGTACCCTGTTCTGGGTGCAAAATGGTTAAAGCAATTGAGTTTTCTTGATTTAATAATTGCTGAGCTAAATTTTTCTTAAATAACTTTAACCACCACGGTGAAATACTTTTGCCAATGACCAGATTGGAAATACCTCGATCAACAGCCGCATCCATTAATACTGACGCAACTCGATGGCCATATAAAACTTCTGTTCGACCACCGAGTTGTCGAGCCAGCTCAAATGCCCGGTCGATTTCAATATATTCCTTTTTATATGAATTTCCTGAACTCTGTCCAAAGTCCAGACTTTTAGCAACATTCACTACAGTCCATGTAGCACCATTACGTTCTGCTAAACGACAGCCTGCTCGCACTAAATATTCAGAAGAGCCTTGCCCATCTATCGCAATCATCAATTCATTTTGCAACGATATAGATTTCAAACCCTTAGAGGCATAACTCTCTTTTAAGTCTGAATCGACATGCTCAGCAACGCATTGCATTGCGAGTTCACGTAATGCTGTTAAATTTGAAATGCTAAAAAAACCTTGTAATGCCAGATTTGCTTGCTCTGGTACATAGACTTTCCCTTGATGAAGCCTTTCGATAAGCTCACTGACTGGTAAATCAATTAAGCGAATGTCTCGAATACGGTCAAATACCCGATCTGGAACCGTTTCATTTACTCGAATGCCTGTAATTTGATAGACCACATCATTTAGGCTTTCTAAATGTTGAATATTAATGGTGGTGAATACATCAATACCTGCGTCTAGCAATTCATTGACATCTTGCCAACGTCGTTCATGACGACTATTCGGTACGTTACGATGAGCCAACTCATCGACCAAAACAATTTCTGGATGCCTGAGTAAAATAGCATCCAAGTCCATTTCTTCTAAAGTATGCCCCTGATATTGCATTTCCTTTCTAGCAATTTGAGGTAAGCCTTCCAAAATTTTTAGAGTTTCTATTCTTCCGTGGGTTTCAACAATACCAACAACAACATCTGTGCCCTGTTGAAATAATTCTTTGGCGCGGGCAAGCATGGCATAGGTTTTTCCTACACCTGGTGCCGCACCTAAAAAGACCGTTAGTCGACCGGCTTGATATCTGTTGACATGATTTAATAAGGCCTCAGCCTGATTTTCGCGATTGCTTTGCACTTGATATCATCCGGTAAACTAACAACTTTATTTTTAAGTTAATGTGTAGATTGTAATTGATCTAAAGCGATATTTAGCTCTAATACATTAACACGAGCTTGCCCTAGTACACCAAACTGCTTCGGTTCAACATACTTTTGCAAAAGCTCTTCCACAATCTTAGGTTCTAAATGACGCGTTTGAGCCACTCGAGCAACCTGTAACTGAGCAGATTCAGGACTAATATGCGGATCAATACCACTACCAGATTTAGTCACCAAATCACTTGGAATAGGTGTATTGCCCGTGTGATCTTGTTTTTTCACGTCAAGAATCTGAGCATCAATTTGTTGCTGTAGCTCAGGATTAGTGCGCGCTAAGTTTGTACCTGCCATAGCCATCGGGTCATAAGCGACTGCTGAAGGTCGCGGATGAAAATAAGCCTCTCCAACAAATGGCTGAGCGACTAATTTTGAGCCTAGAACTTTATGGTCTATTTCAACCAAACTACCATTCGCTTGATTGTTAAATAACACCTGTCCCGCACCTGTAGCAATCGCACTGTAAACAGCACCACATCCGACAAGGGTAAAAATTAGAAGTCCGAAAGATGCTCTTAAGGTCTGACCCCAATTTGCTTCTGAATTTTGTACATAAGTTTTCATTTCAAACTCCAGATTACAAACCAAATAATTGAACAATCACTACATCAATCGCTTTAATGGCAATAAATGGTAGAACCACACCACCCACACCATAAATCAACATATTTCGACATAGTAACTGAGTTGCAGTTGAAGGTTTAAATTTCACGCCTCGGAGTGCGATCGGAATTAATAGCGGGATAATAATCGCGTTAAAAATTAATGCAGATAAAATCGCGCTGTTTGGACTTGCTAAGTGCATTACATTCAATACTTGCATTTGTGGAATCGCAGCAGCGAACAATGCAGGCAAGATGGCAAAGTATTTAGACACATCGTTTGCTAACGAAAATGTTGTTAAAGCACCACGGGTAATCAGTTGCTGTTTGCCGATCTCGACCACAGCAAGTAGTTTGGTTGGGTCAGAGTCTAAATCAACCATATTGCCGGCTTCTTTCGCAGCTTGTGTACCTGAGTTCATGGCTAAACCAATATCGGCCTGAGCCAAAGCAGGTGCATCATTGGTTCCATCACCAACCATCGCCACTAAACGGCCTTGTTGTTGTGCGGTGCGAATACAGGCCAGTTTATCTTCCGGTTTTGCTTCAGCAATATAATCATCTACACCAGCTTCAGCAGCAATCGCGGCAGCAGTTAATGGGTTATCACCTGTAACCATGACGGTTTTGATGCCCATTTCTCTTAAACGGGCAAAACGTTCTTTAATGCCGTGTTTAATCACATCTGAAAGTTCAATCACACCCAACACATGATGTTGATTAGCGACGACTAAAGGTGTTGCACCTTTTTTAGCAACTTGTTCAACACGCGCTTTTAACTCTAAATCTTGAGAATAATCTTCATCTACAAACTTCAAGATTGCATCTAAAGCACCTTTACGAATTTGGTCACCACTCGGTAAATTCACACCAGAAATTCGAGTCGAAGCACTAAAAGAGATAAATTCGGCTTGCTCAGGTTCTTGCTGTTTTAGACCTTGCTCTTTTGCTAACTTAACAATCGATTTCCCTTCTGGTGTTGGATCCGCAAGTGAACTTACCCAAGCAGCAGCTCTCAACTCAGACTCGGTTACCGAAGTTAAAGGATAAAAAGAAGTCGCTTGACGGTCACCATAGGTAATGGTTCCTGTTTTATCGAGTAAAAGCACATCAATGTCACCCGCAACTTCTACCGCTTTACCTGATTTTGCCAAAACATTGGCTTTGAGTGCACGGTTCATCCCCGCAATACCAATCGCAGGTAACAAGCCACCAATGGTTGTTGGAATTAAGCAGACCAACAGCGCCACAAGCACCACTGGATCAAGTTCAATATGCAAATACTTGGCAATAAATGGCAAGCTAATCACGACAATTAAAAACGTGATTGTCATCACCATTAACAAGAAGCCAAGCGCAATCTCATTCGGAGTTTTTTGGCGATTTGAGCCTTCAACCAAAGCAATCATACGGTCTAAGAAACTTTGACCAGATTCAGCAGTCACTTGCACAACAATACGATCTGTAAGAACTTTGGTTCCGCCAATAACACCTGAACGGTCTGTTCCAGCTTCACGTAACACAGGTGCTGACTCACCTGTAACAGCTGATTCATTAATAGTGGCAAAGCCTTCTACAATCTCACCGTCGGCTGGAACAAGCTCACCTGCATGTACTTCAATAAAATCATTTAAATGAAGTTCAGTAGCTGCAACTTGAGTCGCTTGACGGTCTGTCAAAGAGTTGAGTCTTCGAGCCGTTAAATTTTCTCTTGCTGCCCGTAATGAAGATGCCTGCCCACGACCTCTGGCCTCTGCAACTGCTTCAGCATAGTTAGCAAATAAAATGGTAATAAACAGAATTGCTGTAACCACTAAACCAAATAACAGCGTGGTGTAACCCAAGATTGTACTAATGCCTGTAACTACTGTTCCAAGCCATACGATTGCCATCACAGGATTTTTAATTGCATGCTGGGGTAGCAGTTTCACAAATGCATTTTTCCAAACTTCAAAATTTGGCACTGCCATGGTTTGTTTATGGCTATTTACATGAGTTTGTGTATTCATTTTCACTCCCCTCCTTAGCCTTTAACCAACAAAAGGTGATCAGCAATAGGCCCAAGGACAAGAACTGGCATAAATTGTAATAAGGTAAGCAACACAACAATCGTAATCAGCGTTAAAGCAAAGGTTGGAGTTTCAACTTGAAGACTACCTGCTGTTTCCGGTGCTTTTCTTTTTGCTGCTAAACGTGTTGCAATCATTAATGGCAAAATTAAGGTCGGAAAACGTCCTAACAGTAGAGCGATACTACAAGTAACATTCCACCATACAGTGTTGTCTCCAAGACCTTCAAAACCTGAACCATTGTTGGCAAATGCAGAAACATATTCGTAGAACACTTGGCTAATACCATGTGGTCCCGGATTACTAATTCCAGATATGCCTGGAACGCTGAGGCTTAATGCGGTAAATGCAAGAATGACTAAAGGTTGAATCAAGATAATAATCGCGAGCAATTTAATTTCTGCTGCTTCAATCTTGCGCCCAAACAATTCAGGGGTACGGCCTGTCATTAAACCTGCAATAAATACTGCAAGTAATAGATAAATCATAAACTGTTGCAGACCACAGCCCACACCACCCCAAATCGCATTAATCAGCATGTTAATGAGTTCGACCAAACCGGTAAGCGGTGCAGAGGAATCATGCATCATATTGACTGAGCCGTTATTCACCTGTGTAGTAAGCGCTGCCCAAACTGCTGATGCTGCTGGTCCAAATCGTTGTTCTTTACCTTCCATTACAGCAAGCTGAGATGCTGTCGATGACATACTCTCAGACCAAACAGCCGCTGCACCTGAAATAATCGACATGAAAAGCATGCTACCAAAGACAAAGTAAGCAAACTTTTTACGCTGGGTAAAATGCCCGACCATAAAAATGACTGTGATTGGAATAAGTAATATCGCAATCATTTCTAATAAATTAGAAAGCGGTGTTGGATTTTCTAAAGGCACAGAACTATTTGGACCATACCAACCGCCACCATTACTACCCAATTGCTTAATCGCTACCATTGGCGCAACTGGCCCTAAAGGAATTTTTTGAGTTTCAACGCTATTGGCTTTATCAATAAGCTGTACTTCCGGCCCACCTTGGAAAGTTGCTGGCACGCCTTGGCTGTTAAGCAACAATGACCAGACAAAACAGAGTGGAAGCAAAAAGCGAACTGTAGGACGAATTACATCTGCCCAATAGTTACCAATTAAAATTTGATCTGGCTGCTCGGCAACATCGGCCGTAATATGGCTTGGACGCTGATAAAAAAAAGCTCTTAAGGTCGCAACAACCAAAGCCAGCCCCATCATTGGAGTAATGACTTGCAAACCTACAATACCTGTCATTTGCGACAAATAAGATAATTGAGCTTGACCAGAATAATGCTGTTGGTTGGTATTAGTTAAAAATGAAATAACCGTGTGTAACGCTAAATCCCAACTCATATTTGGTGCATGGTTAGGGTTTAATGGTAGCCATGCTTGCGTCATAAAAATAGCAAGAATAGCCACTGCAAGAAAAATACAGCTCACAACAAATGCTAGAGAATATTGTTTCCAATTCATTTGTTGTTGTGGAGATACACCTAATAAGCGGTATACAGGATTTTCAATCCAACGAAATAATCCATCACCCCATATCGGCTGATTTGCCATCACTTTGGATAGATATTTACTGAGGCACCATGCTAGAAAAATAGCAATAAATAAAACAAGTATAAGTTCTAACATGGCTATTCTCCTCTATACCCCTTGGCTTGATTTGCCAAACTGGAAATAAGGAGAGATAGAGAAATATCATTTGTTTTAAGTCCGCATAAGACAATGCCAGACTGATGCAAGATGCGCATTTGAGAATTTATAAGCATCTTTATTGTCCTGAAATAACACTAATTTAGTGAATTTCAGTATCGATAAAATGCCCGTAAATTCTCTATTGAGGAAATCAAAGCCCGCGTAAAGTTTGCGTAAAATTTAGTTTGAAGGGTATTAAACTGTAAAATTAACGACTGGATAAATCATGCTATCAGCCTTTAAGGTTTCACAATGCCAAAGTTCATATAAAGGAATTTTTACATCGAGTGCCAAAGGTAGCTTTTTAGAATTAAATTGCATATAGTCCAGATCACTACCCCATGCAATCAAATCTACATCTAAAGAAATATGATGCGACGGACGAACACGTCCCGAATCTGACTCAAGTTTCTTTAAAAAAGATTCAATTTGGTCACACGATAAAGTGCTTTTTAATAGACATGCCGAATTCCAATAATCATCTCCAATACCATCTCGGCATGGAATTTGATAAACAGATGAAAACTGCACTTTCCCCAATGTTGCCAATTGCGTATAAGCAAAAGTAAAGTGCTGATCTGCGTCTAAATTACTCGCTAAGGCGAGCGCAAAAATTGTTTCTGGTGCGTTCAAGACGAATTCCTACAGCACTTGCTTCTGCAATGATGGCTGGCTTACGGATGGTTATGGTAATTTTTTCAATTGATGGAAAGGTTTCAAACAAACATTGTAAAACCAGATGTGCTGCATGCTCGATTAATTCAGGTTTAGCTTGTTGAATGGTTTGAGCCGATAACTCACAAATCTGCGCATAGTTGAGAGTGTCCTCAAGCTTGTCAGACTCTGCTGCTCGGCTCAAATCATTATGGATGGTTAAATCCAACATTAAAGGTTGAATGATTTGTCTTTCCCAGTTGAAACAGCCAATCACTGTCTCAACTTTCAAGCCTTCAATAATAATGGCATCCATAAATTTAAACTGACCTTAGTGCTTTAATAACGAAGCAGGTTCCATATTTTGAACCATTTTCAAACGTTGGTCTGCATAAATATCAGTATATGGTGCGAGTACGCGCATAAAACGATCGAAATAAAGCATTTGCTTAAATAATAAGGCAAAATCACGTGGGAATTTAATCCCGTGGCGCTCGCCGACACCTACCATATCCATCATAATGTCATTTAAATCGGCTGGATTTGAAGACAAGATCTGTTGCGGATCGGCCATTAATACGCCATTAAACAAACGCTCTAGATCTTGAGCCAACACCTGAACGTCAATTTTGTTATGGGTCATGCCCATTTTCAGCATATTTTCAGCCATTGCCTGATAATTAGTTTTTTGTAAGGCATCCATAAATGCAATACATGCAGTCCAAACTTCAGGTTTTAACTGTCCCACGATACCAAAATCGATAAAACCAATACGCCCATCTTCAAGCAACATTAAGTTCCCAGCATGTAAGTCAGCATGGAAACTCTTACATAGCATGAGACTACCAAACCATGTATTCATAGCAGTAATCAGTACTTGCGATGGATCTTTAGCATATTGTTTTACGACACTAAAATCTGTCAAAGACACACCGTATAAACGCTGCATAGTTAAGACACGGCGCGTAGAAAACTGATGATAAACTTTAGGCGCTGTCGCTGCTTTATTTTGTGAAATATTAAGATATTCCACAAAATCATCTAGGTTTTGTGCTTCTTCAATGAAATCGACTTCACGGACCATACGGCTTTTAATTTCATCTACAATTTCTGAAAGAGCTGCGAATTTGATCTTTGGTACTGCGCGTTCAAGCAGCTTGGCAGCCCAATGCACCACACTTAAGTCCGTATATAAAATGGTTTCAACGCCAGGCTTTTGTACTTTAATAACAACATCTTCACCTGTAGTCAGCTTAGCTGCATGAACCTGAGCAATTGACGCAGAAGCTAATGGCTTTTCATCGATGTAGCTAAAAATCTGGCTTAAATCACGTCCTTCAAACTCAGATGCAAGCACACCTTGAATATAACTAAATGGTAGTGTTGGTGTCTGGTCTAAACAACCTTGAAATTCTTCTACATATTCACGTGGGAAAAGCGATGGCGTACTCGCAATAAACTGACCAAGCTTAATATAAGTTGAACCAAGGGACTCAAAAGTCTCTCGCATGAGTTTGGCATTACTTGGTTTTTCAGTTGCGTATTTAATTCCAGCTTTGGCGGCAACCACTGCTGTTTCACCAATGCGGGCGACTGAACGTAGCCCATCAAACAAAATATTTTTTTTCATATTTCTTCAAAACCAAATCATTCAGGTTGAGTGTAGCAAATTTTGTTTAATTTACTGATTAGCTTGCCTGACAAAGTGGGCAATTTACATCTTTATCAAAACTAACAATACGTTGTGTCATATTTAAACCATCCCACAATAATAGTTTCTGCTTTAAAGGTACACGATTTAAACCTAAATACAGCAAAGTGTGATGTGATTGTAATGACGCTATCATTACAGGGGTGGTTGCAAGTACTCCTGACTCTGCACAGCGCAGCCCTTCATTGCTATGCTGTTCTTTCGGAAAAAGGCACTCATAACAAGCTGAATCACCTTCAACCATAAACATTTGTGCCTGAAAACCAATTGCTGAAGCACTAATTAATGCGACCTGATGTTTCTTACAAGCTGCATTTACTAAATAGCGAGTTGTAAAATTATCACAGCCATCTAAAACCACATCTTGATGTTCAACAAGTCTATCAATGTTATGTTCGTCTAACCGTTCGTTGTAGTATTCAACACAGATATAAGGGTTAATTTTCTGTAAACGTTCAGCCAAAATTTCTGCTTTGTACCGACCAATATCTTCATGACCAAATGCGATTTGTCGTTGTAAATTACTTATCTCGATCATATCTGCATCAATCAGTGTAATTTTCCCAACTCCTGCTCGCGCTAGTAACTCCGCACTGGTACAGCCTATTCCACCGGCACCGACAATCAGCACATTAGCAAGTTTGAGTTTTTCCTGAGCTTCAATATCCCATCCATCAAGTAAAATTTGACGGCTATAGAGATACATTTCTTCATCACTTAACTCTACAAAATCGATATCTTGAAGCTCGGTCACGCGTTAATCCTTTCACTTAGAAGCGAAATGATTTTATGACTAAGTTCGTTATTATGAAAGCTATAAAATGGAAACAACTTTTTTATTCGGTTAATACCCTATCACATTACTTCTCTCACACTTTCTGCAACAATAACGCTATCTGTTTTCTGTATTACTTAGGCTAAATATGTCCCAATCATATATTGCACCTGTAGAGTTAGAAAAAGCTTATCGTTTGTTAAATCATGGTCCAACTGTCCTTGTTTCCGCACAACATGGTGACGACCGTAATGTAATGGCTGCCGCATGGGCATGTGCCTTAGAATTCAAGCCAGCCAAAGTGTCCGTTGTTCTCGACAAAAGCACTAAAACACGACAGCTCGTTGAGCAAAGTGGCTATTTCACACTACAAGTTCCTTGCTATGCACAGCTCGATCTAACTCATCAACTTGGTACCATTAGTAAGTTGGATGATCCAGAAAAACTTGAGCATTGCGGTGTTGAGCTCTTTTATCAAGAAGGTCTTACCAGCCCACTTGTATCAGGTTGCGTCGCATGGCTTGTATGTAAACTTATTTCTGAACCGCATAATCAGTCAGCGCATGATTTATTTATTGGTTCTGTTGTAGGTGCATGGGCAGATAGCCGTGTCTTTAGAGATGGGCACTGGCATTTTCAAGATGCACCGAAAGAACTTCGAAGTCTGCACTATATTGCTGGAGGAACCTTTTATTTAATTGGTGAGGAAGTCAAAGCTCAAATTTAATCATTAAAAAGTGAGTTTCATTTAATTGCAAAAAACCGCATAACAATTGCGGTTTTTTGCAGCCAGTGACTCTTTTTTAAAATCTAATATTTAAACTTGAGCCACTTCGCGAGCAATCACCAAGCGTTGAATATCCGATGCACCTTCATAAATCTGGCTTACACGAACATCACGATAAATTCTCTCTACAGGGAAATCACTCACGTAGCCATAACCACCATGAATCTGGATCGCATCCGAACATACTCGCTCAGCCATAGTAGACGCAAATAGCTTTGCCATTGAGGCTTCTTTTAAACAAGGCAGCCCAGCATCTTTTAAAGTTGCAGCATGCAAAACCAACTGATGCGCAGCTTCAATCTGGGTCGCCATATCGGCTAACCGGAAACCAACCGCCTGATGCTGAACTAATTCGACTCCAAAAGCTTTACGCTCATTTGCATATTGCACCGCTGCATCAAAAGCCGCTCTTGCCATACCCACCGATTGAGCGGCAATACCAATACGTCCAGCCGCCAAATTAGATAATGCAATTTTATAACCTTCACCCTCTTGTCCCACCAAATTTTCTAAAGGAATTCGGCAGTCCTCAAAAGTAATGGTTGCTGTGTCTGAAGCATGTTGTCCCATTTTATCTTCAATACGAGTCACAAAGTAACCTTGTGTATTGGTCGGTACAAGAAAACACGAAATCCCTTTTTTACCTGCTTGTTTATCGGTTACCGCAAACACCAAAGCCACTTGGGCATTTTTACCACTGGTGATAAATTGTTTTACGCCATTCAAAACCCAATGGTCGCCATCGCGCTCAGCTTTACATAAAATCGCACTTGCATCAGAACCTACATGTGGTTCAGTTAAACAAAAGCATCCTAGCCATTCGCCAGATGCAAATTTTGGTAAATATGTTTGTTTTTGCTGATCTGAACCATACGCCAGTGTAATGCCGCAAATCAAGGAATTTTGAACACTTACGATAGTCGAAATAGCACCATCGCCTGCGGCAATTTCCTCAATTGCAAGCACTAAAGATACATAGTCCATTCCGGCACCGCCCCACTCATCGGGCACGGTCATCCCCATAGCACCTAGTGCACCTAAATCTTTTAATTCCTGAGCAGGAAATTCATGGGTTTTATCGCGATGTGCAGCTGTTGGTTTTAACTGATTTTGCGCATAGTTACGCATCATCTCCTGAACCATACTTTGCTCAGCATTTAAGATCATTTCCGCATCCTTATTTTTATTATTTTGCTGCCATACGAATTGCACCATCTAGACGGATGACTTCACCATTTAAGTAAGAGTTTTCAGCAATATGTGCCACCAAACGGGCAAACTCTTCTGGTTTTCCTAAACGAGATGGATATGGCACCATTTGTCCCAAAGCATCCTGTACATTCTGTGGCATCCCCTTAAGCATTGGGGTTTCCATAATTCCCGGTGCAATGGTCATAATACGAATGGCATGTCGCGCAAGCTCACGAGCAATCGGCAATGTCATCGCCACAATAGCGCCTTTAGAAGCTGAATAAGCTGCCTGACCAATTTGGCCGTCAAATGCAGCCACAGACGCAGTGTTTACAATCACACCACGGTCTTCTTCACCTTCTTCAACCGTGTTTTTACTCATTACATCTGCTGCAAAACGCAGCATGTTAAATGTACCTGTAACATTAATTTGCAGCGTTTTTGAAAATAATGCCAAATCATGTACGCCTTCACGACCAACCACTTTTGCAGAAGGGCCAATACCCGCACAGTTAACCAAACCATGCAAATGACCATGTTTGACCAACACATCTTTAAAGAACTGTTCAGCAGCAGCTTCATCGGTTACATCAAGACTTACAAAGTCAGCTTTTGGCCCCAACTGTTTCGCTTGTTGCTCGCCTGCGTCTACATTCATGTCTACCAAGGTAACTGAAGCACCTTGCTGGACCAAATACTCAGCTGTTGCAGCACCCAAACCTGAGCCACCACCTGTAATGACGAAATGTTTCCCTTGAATTTTCATTATGTAATGTCCTATAGAAATGTTCTTTACACTTAGTAGTGAGAGTAAAAGTTGTTGTTTTCCGATACAATTTCAAAAAGCCTCAAAATGTTTGCAGCTTTTGATCAATCCAAATTTTAAATATGTAGTATTTCACTTGAAATATATGAAGAAAATATGAGTCTTTGACATGGTTGTCCAATCTTCTTTAAGTAAAGGCACAATTTCGATTGCACTAGTACATGAAGCACTGAGTGCGGCTTATGCCAAAGGCCTAAATACACAAATAATTCTAAATAAAGCAGGTATCCCCGTTGAATTACTGATGTCTCCAAAAGCACGTGTGCCTGTTACAACATATGCCCAATTGTGGATAGAGCTTGCAAATGCCATGAACGATGAGTTTTTTGGGATGGATAGCCACCCTATGCGTCGTGGAAGCTATAAATTACTGACTAAACTCGTCAGTACGGCTGAAACTTTAGAAAAAGCACTTTACGATATTTTGAAGTTTTTTAACTTTGTTTTAGATGATATGCACGGAGAACTCATTCGAGAACAAGAAAAAGCTTATTTAGTGATTCATGATCGTGAACAACCTAAACGTATGTTTACCTATGCAACCTTTTTAATATTAGTACACGGACTGATGTGTTGGTTGGTAGACCAGCGAATTGGTTTAAATACTATTATGGTACGTTGTGCTAAACCTCAGGATATTCAGGATTATCTCGTACGTTTTGGTGAAGACATTCAATTTAATGCTGAGGCAAATCGAGTTGAGTTCGATGCCCACTATTTAGATATTAAAATTAAAAAAGATAAAAAAGCGCTTTATGATTTTTTAGAGCAAACTCCGCAAAATCTTTTAGTTCGCTTTAAAAATGAAAATGCCTTGAGTGTACTTATTCGTCGCCATTTATTGAAACTCCACCCTGCACAATGGCCTGAACTCAAAGATGTAGCTCACCAACTCAATATTTCAGAAGCCACCGTTCAACGTCGACTGAAACATGAAGGTGTAAGCTATCAACAAATTAAAAATGAAATCCGCTGTGATATTGCTGTTGAACGCTTAAGCAAAACGAATGACTCAATTCAAGATATTAGTGAAGATTTAAGCTTCCATGACCCAAGTGCATTTCACCGTGCTTTTAAAAAATGGACAGGTGTCAGCCCCGGCGCTTATCGAGAAGCTACCTTGAATTCTACAGTTTAAGTTATTCTTATTTTATTAGTAATGATGCTAATGTGACCCGATCATTTTGGCCATAGTCTTGAATAGTTTTAATTTCACTAAAACCATGCTCAGCAAATATTTTTCGAACAGCTTGCCCCTGATCATAGCCATGCTCTAGCGCAATCCAGCCTTGTAGTTCTAACCAGTTTTTCCCTTGAGCAATAATAATTTCAATATCAGCTAGTCCCTGATGATCTGCAACCAATGCACGGCGCGGTTCTGTTGCTAAAGCTTGCATGTGCTCATCTTCAGGGTCGATATACGGCGGATTAGAAACAATTAAATCAAACTTTTGTGGTTCGAGTGCTTCAAACCAAACGCCGCAAGCAAATTTCACACGTTGTAAATCATGTGTTTGTGCGTTTTCTTTCGCAACTTCTAAAGTAGGCGCATAAATATCGGTTGCAGTTACCTGCCAATCTGGACGTTCACTCGCTAATGCAAGCGCAATTGCACCTGTCCCCGTTCCTAAATCAACAATGTTTGCATTCTTTGGCAAATTTAGATTTAAAACAGTTTCAACTAGAATTTCAGTATCAGGTCGTGGCACCAAAGTATCAGATGTTACTTTTAAATCGAGCGTCCAAAATGGTTGTGAACCCGTCACATAAGCTAAAGGCTCAGCATTTTGGATACGTTCAAGACCAGCCAAGTAATCTTGCTCTTGTTGGGCTGTTAACTCGTGCTCAAGTCTAAACTTTAATTCAAGCGAATTAATTTTTAGAAAATGCTCAAGTAACCAAGCATTTTCCTGTCGTTCATAACTGTCAGGCTCACCACGAATTGCAAGCGCTTGAGCAATATTCATTAGCCGCCATTTTCCTGTGCAAGCATCGCAAGTTGATCTGCCTGATATTCACGATGTAAGCTATCGAGCAATTCAGTTAAATCACCTTCCATAATCGCGTCTAACTTATATAAAGTTAGATTAATACGATGGTCCGTCATACGCCCTTGTGGGTAGTTATAAGTACGGATACGTTCAGAACGGTCACCAGAACCGACCAAATCACGGCGCATTTCAGAAGTCGCTGCATCTGCTGCTGCACGTTTAGCATTTTCTAAACGCGATACTAACAATGCCATCGCCTTAGCTTTGTTTTTATGCTGTGAACGCTCTTCTTGACACTCAACGACTGTACCAGTTGGAATATGAGTAATACGCACGGCCGAATCGGTTTTGTTAATGTGCTGACCACCCGCACCTGACGCACGGTAAGTATCAATACGTAAATCTGCCGGATTAATTTCAACGTTGGTATCAACATCAATTTCAGGCAAGATCGCAACTGTACACGCTGAGGTATGCACACGACCTTGTGATTCAGTGGCTGGCACACGTTGCACACGGTGAGCACCACTTTCGAACTTTAAGCGACCATAAACGCCATCACCATCTACACGGCAAATAACTTCTTTAAAGCCACCATGTTCGCCTTCATTTTCAGAAAGAACTTCTATACGCCAGCCTTGTGTCTCGGCATATTTACTATACATGCGGAACAAATCACCAGAGAAAATCGCAGCTTCATCACCGCCTGTCCCGGCACGAATTTCTAAATACGCAGCATTAGAGTCATTTGGATCTTTTGGAATCATCAAAATGTTGAGTTGGCTTTCTAATTCTTCAAGCAATGTTTTATTTGCTTGAATTTCTTCTTCTGCCATATCTTTAAAGTCTGGGTCCGACTTCATCATTTCAGCAGTTTCAATATCTTCTTCTGCTTGACGGTATTTGCCCCAAACTTCGGTAATTTCAGATAAATCACTATGTTCACGAGACAATTTACGGAAACGTTTGTTATCGGAGATCACTTCAGCATCTGCAAGCAATGCAGTAAGTTCTTCATGTCGATCACAGAGTTGATCAAGTCGTAAACGGAGTGACGCTTTCATAAGAGGAAATATCTCAAAAGTCCAAAAAGCTTATCGAAGGCTATGTAAGTATAGAAGATAAGCAAAATCGTAAAAATAGCGCATAGTTTACAGATTATGCTGCTTAAATGACATATATAATCAGCCAATTCATCAACTTTCCCAATAACTAGAGGCGTATAAATATAATGATTTCGAATAAGATTTATTTACTTGCCTATAATTTGGCTGTTCTGTAGAAAATAATAAGTCATCTTTTTCTCTCTATATGACAATAGAGGCTTTGTTGAAAAACCTCTTTGCCCAGCCTACTTATTTTAATTTTTCTAATAAAGTTTGACCTACCAAAACAGCCGATGCTGGATTTTGTCCTGTAATAAGTTCACGGTCCACCACTATGTTTGGAGTCCACGCAGTTGTATTACTTTGATACTTACCGCCAAGTGACTGTAATGCAGTTTGAGGATAAAACTTCATTTCTCCACCTTTTAATAAAGCTTTAGCCTGCTCTTCTTCCTGATTGCTAATTACAGTCATCCGATAATTTTTATATATCCATTCGCCAGTTTTCACTGTTTTACCTTGTTCTAGTTGACCAACTACTTCCGAGGCATTAGGTAAAGTAGACATCAACGCAATAGGGCCATGACAAACCAACGCAGTAGGTTTACCTGCTTTATGGAAAGCTGTAAGTACTTTTCCAAGTTGTTTATCTTTTAAGAGATCTTGCATAGGTGCGTGTCCACCTGGCATATAAATAGCATCAAACTGCCCCAGGCCAATTTGCTCAATACGAGATAGGCTCACAACTGGAGAATCTTGAGTAGATGTTAATTTTAGATCATGCAATAAACCTGCATATTGCTTTAATGTTTTTTCATCTTGGTTAAAATACATCGCATTATTTGATGATTCATCTAATGTTGGAGCTTTACCTTTTGGAGTAGCAAAAGTTACTGTATGGCCTGCATCTAAAAGCATTTTTGTAGGCTGCATCAATTCATTTAAATAAAAGCCCGTTTTAAAAATTTGACCATTTTTTAGCTCTAGCTGTCCTTCATCAGACAATACAACCAATACATGAGCAGCATTTGCACTTAATGCTGCTGAAGCGGTAACTATTGCAAGCATTATTTTATTTAGAGATTTCATCATTCAACCTTCATTCCAACCATTTGCTGGATTTATAACTGGGATGGATATATTCTATTTTTGCCAGTAAGGTAGAAAAACAACCATATACACAAATCTTTTTTGCGTTTGAGGACAAAATGTCTCGTCAATTTGACCATCTTGCAGATGTAGAAGTGTTTTTAATTGTGGCTGAGAAACTTTCTATTAGTGCGGCTGCAGTCTATTTATCCACGACTCCTTCAGTCATTAGTAGAACAATTACGCGACTGGAAAAAAAGTTAGGTATCCAGTTTTTTAGAAGAACAACTCGCCATTTGAGTCTTACTGAAGCAGGTCAGCTTTATTATGAGAAAATGCAGTACGCCTTTCAGTTAATTGATCATGCAGAGCGTGATATTCAGGGTGAACAACTGCAAATTTCTGGCAAAATTAAATTAAGTGTACCTACCACCTATGGGCATTATCGCCTCCCACACTTATTACAGAAATTTCTTTTGCAATATCCCAGCATTCAAATTGAAGTTAGTATTTCTAATCGAAACGTTGATTTAATTGCTGAAGGATTTGATTTAGCTATTCGTCAAGGTCAGCTTCCTAATAGCACACTTATTGCCAGACCTCTGGAACTTGCACCTCTTCAACTTGTTGCCTCACCCGAATATTTAAAACGTATGGGTGTTCCTAAAACCTTGCAAGAATTAAATAATCACCAATGTATTGCTTTTGAATTACCGAGCAGTGGTAAGGTCATTCCATGGTTCTTTAAGAATGCAGATCAAGAAATTCAGTGGACACCAACAAATAGGATTTTGGTAAAAGAAGATATTTTAGGAGTAGTATCACTTGCCGAAAGTGGATTAGGAATATGTCAAAGTTACAGCTTTATTGTTGATGAAAAAATTCAACAAGGAAAACTACATCCTTTACTTGAGGGTTATGCAGGTCATACACGCCCCTTTTCCTTACTTTACGCACAGCATAAGCATATGTCTTCTGCCACAAGAGCTTTTATAGATTTCTTATGTTCAACTGATAATAGATGAACTTGGGGCCAGTTAAATGAGAATCACTTTTTTCTACATGGGCATTAAATACTCTATTTTAATAGAAAGCATACAAACCAGACACTAAACTCCAATAATCGAATCAAGGTTCTCCACATTTAAGAAGAAGTCTTTTGTTACATTTGCTCTAACAAAAGATATAGCGTCCTGCAACTAGGGACACGGAGTCAAAAATGAAATTAAATGCTTGGTTATGTAGCGCTGTTCTAGCAACTTCTATGGTTACTGTGGCACATGCTGACAATACAACACATGTAGCAGCTGCGTCTGCTTTAGGTAGTGTAGCTGGTACTGCAATTGGTAAAAGCATGGGTGGTACATCTGGTGCAACAATCGGTGCTGCTTTAGGGGGTGCTGGTGGTGCAGCTGTTGCAAGTGACCGTCGTCACCGTACAGAATCTGCGATTGGCGGTGCTTTAGGTGGTGGTGCTGGCTATACCGTTGGTAAAAGCATGGGTGGTACAAATGGTGGCTATGTAGGCGCTGCTTTAGGTGCTGCGGGTGGTTCTGCTTTAGGTAATAAAATTTCTAAAGACCGCTATACAACTAAATCTTCTAAACACTGGAAGAAAAAACACCGTCGTCATCACTAATCGAATTTGATGAAATAAATCTAAGCACCTTCGGGTGCTTTTTTATTATGAGCTATTAAAAGCTAATCTGTCACGTGCTCATGGTTTATCCATAAATTAATATAAACACTACAAACAGACACAAAACTATCGTACCGCCTTTTGGGTTCTCCATAATTATTACGAAATTTTTTATTACATTTACCTCAAGATAAAAATACTGTCCTTTCAGTAAAAGGACATGGAGTTCCAAGATGAAAATGAATATTTGGTTAGCTAGTGCATTAATTGCAACATCTTCAATTGTTACAGTTGCACATGCAGATAACGGCACCCGTGTTGCTGCAACCTCTGCGTTAGGTAGTGTAGTGGGTACAGCAATTGGTAAAAGTATTGGTGGTACATCTGGTGCAACAATAGGTGCTGCTTTAGGGGGTGCTGGTGGTGCAGCTGCAGCAAGTGACCGTCGTAATCGTACCGAAGCTGCAATTGGTGGTGCTTTAGGTGGTGGTGCTGGTTACACCGTAGGTAAAAATATGGGCGGTACCAACGGTGGTTACATTGGTGCAGCAGTCGGTGCAGCAGGTGGTTCTGCACTTGGTCGTAAAGTTGCTGAAGATCGTAATTATGATGACCGCTATGACCGCGGCCGTTATGATCGTGATGACCGTAGATATTACGATGGTGATCGTCGCTACTATAAAAAAGGTAGCCGTCACCGTCATGACAATGGTCTACACCGTGGCTGGTATAAAAACCGTTAATTCAAATATGAAGCAAAAGAGCACCTTCGGGTGCTTTTTTATTAATTGATAAAATTTAATATCGAAAAAAAACGATATACATCACACCCTATATATCGTATTATTTCGATATATCCTTATTCGAGAATATCGCATGCGATCACTTCAAGATACCAAGTTCTCTATTTTGGAACTTGCTCCCATTCGTAATGATAAAACCATCGAATTCTCATTACGACACGCTCTAGAATTAGCACAACATGCAGAAAAGCTTGGTTATGAACGTTTCTGGCTTGCTGAACATCATAATATGGATGGTATTGCGAGTTCTGCTACAGCTGTCTTACTTGGTTTTATTGCCGCTCATACACAGCATATTCGTTTGGGTTCAGGCGGAATCATGCTGCCAAATCATGCTCCTTTAGTTGTCGCCGAACAATTTGGAACACTTGCTACTTTATATCCAAATCGTATTGAACTTGGTTTAGGTCGTGCTCCTGGTACAGATCAACTCACTATGCGAGCTTTACGTCGTGGCCATCAAGAAACCGAAGATCAATTTCCTAGAGATGTTGTCGAAATCTTAAAATATTTCGATGTACCTCAAGCTGGACAAAAAATTATTGCAACACCGGGACAAAGCACACATGTTCCTGTTTGGTTACTTGGGTCTAGCCTATTTAGTGCACAACTCGCGGCAAAACTTGGACTTCCCTACTCGTTTGCCTCGCATTTCGCACCACGTATGCTAGGTCAAGCCATTCAACTTTATCGAGAGAACTTTGAACCTTCCGAGTACCTAGATAAACCTTATGTTTCAATGGGTGTACCAGTTGTTGTGGCAGATACAGATGAGGAAGCACAATTTTTAGCAACCAGCGCATACCAACGCGTATTAGGTTTAATTCGTGGGGACAGTTTAAAGCTTAAACCTCCAGTTGAATCAATGCAGGGATTATGGAATACAGCAGAACAACTTTCTGTCGAAAACTTCTATGCAATGGCGCAAATTGGTTCTGTAGATACGGTTCGCTCTGGCTTACAAAAGTTATTAGCTACATACGATGTTGATGAATTTATTTTTACATGTGATGTATACGATACAGCTAAACGTTTAGAAAGCTTCACACAACTCATGAATGTAAAAACAGAACATTAAACTCTACTTCAAGCTCCCATACTTGAATTGATTTCGAGTATGGGATGACCATCTATCTGAAAAGACTTTACCCCAACTTCCTGCTTGGTTATTTATATTAAAACGATAAAAACATCATGATTTAAAAAACCAAAAGGACTTTTGGAAAATGAGTATTAATATTAAAAATAACACTTCAAAATCAGTGATTTTTCAGAATATCTCTCAAGATTTCGAAGATTTTACTGGTCAAGTGATTTCATCAACATCAATTAAAGAGTTTGACTTTTCACATTCATCTGTCGCGATTATTGGTACAAATCAAGATAGCGTGACTCATCTTGAAAAAATCTGTCAGCAAGCAAAATTTGTGACTGTCTTCCAAATCACCCCTCATTTTATTTTGCCCCATAGTCAGGTGGGTACACATAAGTTAATTACCCACCCACTTATTATCAAAAACCGCAGGTTATTTAACAATCGTGTTAAAAGCATTCTGGCATTACGTTTTCTAGAAACTCAAGTAAACGAACCATGGCTCAAGCGTCTTTTGACTCCCAATACTGCAACCACGAAAAAAGTATTTTTCAAATCTGATAGCTATTATGCAGCACTTCAGAAACCCAACTGTAAATTGCAAACATGGCCAATTGTTAAAATTACCAATAGATCTATTCACAGCATGGATGGTATAGAACAACCCGTTGATATTATTATCAGAGCAATCCCATAAAAGTAAAAAAAGCATGGTTTTAAGCCATGCTTTTTTATTTACTCATATTTTTGCAAATTACCATGATCATCGTAATGCAAAATGATTCGCTGTTTTTCTTGCAACTCAGTTAACATTTCGGGAGTAACCAAGAATTGCGCAGCTAATAATTCAACAGAACTATTAGGCGCTTTAGCTCGTCGATCCTCACCACTAAACCTAATCCAGTTATAACTTGCCCACAAAATTAAAATGAGCGCGCTAATTCCGATCAGTAGGGCTAAATGAAGTAAAGTCTTAACTTCTGATAGATGATCAACCCAAACATAATCATAAATTAAGTGCCCTTCAAAAACCCATAAAAACAGGGAAACCAATGGAAAAAGCAACCACATTAAACAAAACCAACCAATCGTTTGTAAGGTATAGTTTGCTGTTTTATTTTTGACGTATTCCGGCTGGTCAATATATTCAGGGATATCTAATGTCTCTATATCCTTATTTTCCTCTGGTTTCATGGGTTATCTCCACGGAAGCCTCGATCTGGACTTACCCAACGGGCACGTTTTTTTGTGTTAAATAAAGTTTTTGGTACTGCAACAACACTTGTAAATAAAGTCAGTAACCAGAAAAACAACGGATACCAAATGACCCAGAAATAATTTCTAAAGAAGCGGCTGCGGTCATAGCGCTGATCAATCCACAAGCTAACCAAAAACTGAATCAGACATGTTCCACCTAGTATCACACCGTACCACTGTGGCATAAGCGTTTTAATCTGCCATTGCTGAGGTAGTTCAACAAATAATCCAGCAAAAAATAGCGTGAAGATCATAATCATGACATAAGACCAGATAATACTGACTAGCGCCTCAATCATGACCGGCCACATTCTACGAACACGCAATTTAAACATCTGTGGAATATATTCTATAAGAACCTCCACCCCTCCTTGCGCCCAACGAAGACGCTGTTTCCACAGCCCCTTGAATGTCTCTGGCATATAGATATAACAAAGCGCTTGTGGAATATACTGAATATCCCAATGGTCGAGTTGTAACTTCCATGAAATATCAATATCTTCGGTAATTTTATCGTCAGACCAAAACCCGACTCGAACAAGTGCAGTTTTACGGAATGCAGCAATCACACCAGACACAGTAAAAATACGACCATATGTACGTTGTGCACGTTTAATTAAACCAATAATCGAAGAAAACTCACCAACCTGTAATTTTCCTAAAATACTAGATCGATTTAAAATTCGTGGATTACCCGTTACAGCACCAATTCGCGGGAAGTTAATAAATGGCTGCATTAACCAAAGTACCGCATGCGGATGTAACAACGCATCTCCATCAATACACACAAGATATTCGTATTTACTAACCAGTACTCCCGATCTTAAAGCTACGGCCTTACCCTGATTTTCTGCTAAGTGTACAACCCGAAGTCGTGAATCTTGCACTGACAATTCATCGAGAATTTCGGCGGTCCTGTCACTACTTCCATCATTGACGGCGATCACTTCAAAATTCGGATATTTGGTTTGTAGCGCATAACGAATTGTTTGCCGCACTTGGGCTTCTTCGTTAAAACACGGAATAATAATACTGCATCCTTCGCTAGTCGGTTCGGGAAGTGCTTGTTCACGGTATTCTCTTTTAAAGAAAAACCAAAGCCCCCCTACCATCCATGTCCAAGCCATAAGTAAAGGGTATAAAAAGGCAAAAGCAAACAGAATATCGAGTAATACTCTCATTACTTTTTCCCCTCTACCAATCCAACAAAAGGCTGATACATCACAGGGCTAGCATTCAGACTAAGCGGATTATATAAATATTGATGAACATCTTTTGATTTTTCAAAATCATAGCCATCAATACCGAACTTCTGGATTCCTATTTGCTGAATAGAAAAGAGCCCTTGCTGAACCTCTTCCCAAGCAGTTTTTTGAGAATTTTCTGGTAATACTAAAGTCAGCATTATTCTTTGCTTATCATTTTCATTAAGTGTATTTAAAAGCATTAACAACTGATTAAATTGTTTTTTCTTGCCAATCACATCGAACTTCAAATTAACTAAATCATGTTGCAATAAAAGCGTTTTTATAAGCTCAGGTAGATTTTCGATATGGTCTAAATCAGGTATAAGTAATAAACTAAACTGTGCCTGATTACTCATATTTAAATAAGGCTTGACCGCTTTTTTAGTCAATTGACTCAGTTGTTCGAGTTGCTTTGATTGTTCAATGCAACTGCTTTCTTGCACTGTTACTTTTTGCATTGCGCAATTTAAAGATGATCCTGCATTAAGCTGAATACCACTTAAATTACTGTTAAAGCGTGCAATATCTTTAGCCAAATCTGAAGTTAAAAATGGTTTATCCTTTTGCGGATAAGCAGGCAATTCTAATATTACAGATTGGCCTGCACGGGTTTGAGCCTGCCATAAACTACGATTTAAAATATCTTGTTGAACAGACATTTTATTTGTAGGGAAATAGGCAACATCATATTGCCCATCTTCATCTTTGTCTTCCAAAGGCTTTAAGATTAAAGCGTTGTTTTTCAAGCTATACAGTTTTGATAGCAACTGCCCTAATTTTTCATCAGTCTGAGAGTTTTGTTGCGCTGCTAAGTGCTTTAAATCCATACTCACAAAATGACGTGGTTGCTTAAATAAATCTGCCTCTTCGAAGTTCAGGATATTTAACATACCCTCTGTCAGTTGTTCAGCTGTTGGGTTATCAATGACTAAGCTACGTTTAAAAGTTGAGTCACTTACGCGATTCATACCATCACGTCCCAAACTGAATGAAAACTGGAAACCTGCCTGTTGTGCTAGCTTCTCTAACTGTTCATTCACGGCGCCATAAGGCCAAATAATTGCTTTAGGATTAACCCCTACTTCTTTTTTTAAAACTGCATAAGATTTTTTTAAGTCCTGCAAAATGCGTTGTTGATATTCTGCATCGGTTTCATAACGTGATTGCGATTTTAAATATGCATAAGAAGTCGCAGCCGGTTGCTCATTGCCTTGAGGATTGGCCAATACGCCATGATGTAAATCATCGCTATGGCTTGCAAACTCGGCTAAGCCAGATGCTTGCATTTCACGAACTTGAGCCCAGTTCACCAAGTTACCTTGACCATAGGCTTCATAACCCGCTTTTGTATTACCATTTAACCAACTGGTTGGAAGTGCAAAAACTGCTGGAATCTGATATTGCTTAAGTAAAGGAAATACTCGGCTATAACTACTCAAAGCACCATCATCAAAGGTGAGTAGAATAGAGTTATGAGGTAATTCCTTACCTTGCTTACGCGCCTCTTCAATGTCTTTTAAACGAATTGGTTTCCAGTCCGACTGACTAAGCCAATCGAGAAACTGCGCCAGATTATTGGTCTGAATCGCATAAATATCACGATCACCTTCCTTTAGCACGTCATCTCGTACATCATGAAAAGTTAAAGAAACCGTATGATTTTTTGGTAATTCAGTTTCAATGTGGGCATAGGAAAATTGTACGGGTAATAATGTTGAAGCAAACACACAGCTCAACATCTTTGACTTCATATTATTCATTAAAAACGCCCTTCAAATCCAAAAATACCGTAGGTATGTTGTTCATCATGACCATCGTATGGATGGTATTGCCAACCAACTCCATAATTAAGTTGCCAAGTCCGTGAGAGCTGCCATTGATGTTGATATTGCAAAGAATATGTTGGTCGAGCTGAGTAATCTGCTTGTTTATAAAGCCCGACTCCAGCTTCAAAATGCTGTTTAAATGAGCGTTCATATTCTCGCCAAGTGACCCAGTCATGACTTAAATTCAACTCAGCACTGTAATGATTACTTGGGCTAAAGTAAGCGGTCTCATCTTGGCTATTGCTGCCATAAAAGCCACGTACCGTTCCATAGGTAATATGATGAGGCGCATCAAATAGTCGTTCACGCCAAAAGGTCGAAAATTCTTGTTGTTTATTACCGTCGCTTATATCGGTTAAGCCATAACTTGCCCCAATTTGGCGTGACTCATCTTTTTGCCATGTCAAAGCGGCACGGTAAGCTTGTCCATCCTCACCAGCATCAATTGCTTGTAATGGAATATTAGCCTGACTGTCATATTGCAATTGATATTGCCAGTGGTCGTTTAGCCATTGTGACCAATCAAGACGAACGCCTGCTTGTCCACCATCTGTACTTTGCGACAAAATTGCCGACAATGCCTTACGGTTTGCTTGCCACTCAGCACCAACACCATAACGTTGATCATGCACATCACCAAAACGGTATTCTCCGTAACGATCTTGATGCCAAGCAAATAGCCGATAATTATCTTTAATCCAAGGGCTATTAATACGAGTTTCCATTTCTCGGTCTTTCAAACCATTTTGCCCACTCACAGAATCACTGTTCTCTGCTTTACTTTGCCCCCAAGTTGTTGAGTGCGAAATGGTTGCTCTATCACGATCATCTAATTCTTTTCGACTTTTAACTACACCACTATCTTCAGGATAATATTGCAAAAGACTTTCTGTGCTTTTGCGCCACTCAGGAATATTCCCTAAAGCCTGGGCATTTTGCATTTGGTTAATACGCGTATCTTTAGCAACTGGCGTTAAGCCATTTAAACGATCAATTGTTTGCTTCGCCTGTAATGGCTTATCTCTCCAGCGCTCAACACGAGCAAGGTTATTAATTAAACTTTGATTAGCAGGTGCAAGATCTACTTGTTTCTGAAAATGCTTTTCTGATTTATCCAAATGATTTGCATAAGCTAAATGCATGCCTTGTAAAGCGATATAATCATCACGATCAGGATGACTTGATTTATCCACCCCTTTGGCTTGACTGTATTTATACGTAGGGATCAACCGATCAACATCATTCAAAAGTTGCTCAGCTTGTTTATATTTTTCTTGTTCAATATAAGAATAATAAAGCCCCGTATATACCGTCATATCTGAATAGTTTTTTTCGGTAAGTAAGGTTTTAAAAGCGATTTCAGCCTGCTGCGGTTGTCTTTCTGCTAAATAACTATCCGCAATCGCATGACGTACATAAGCTGGTAGCTTTTCTAACGGTACATTTAATTTAGTAAATTCATCTAATACCGTACGGCTACGCCCACGAAAGTCCAAAGCATATAAATAGTCATAATGAAATCTTAAATAATTGGAGTCTGACGGTTGAATCAAAGGCTGTATTTGCTCACCTTGTTTCAACACAGCATCAAGCTCAGCAAAGCCTTCACTATCCGACATCCCTTCTCGATTGAGATATTTATAGCGAGTAATTGCATTATTTACACGTTGAGAAAACTCACTGACTTTTAGCCAGTGCTCTAGCGCTTCTGTTTGTGCATTTTTATCGCTGGCAAGCAATAACTGCTGAGCTTTTTTATAGGAACCTACAGCCGCTAAGTCATAACTATATTCTTGTAAAACCGCAAAAGAGTTTGGTTGCTGTTGATAAGCTTGCTCAATTACAGATAAAGCATCTACTGGTGAATTAATGAGTCGATATGCATAAGCAATTTGAACAAATTGCTCAGCTGTAAGATTTTTATTCTTAATACTTGTTAAATGTACCTTAGCATTTACAGGATCTTGAGCTTCAGCATATAAAACTGCTAATAAAATCTGCCCATCAGATGTCTTGTGAATATTAAATTTGTTCGACCACTCAATTGCATCTTTAAAGTGTTTAAAATCACGCAAATTACGTATTAATGGTAATTGGCCATATTCTGGAAAAGTCACATAATTAATATTTGCTAAATGCTGAGAAAAAGTCAGTAGATCTTTTTTTTCACTTGACATTACAACTAAATAATCAGCTAGCAATTTTTGGTCATGTGGGTATTTATTTAGCAATTGATCTAATTTCAATATTGCTTGTTGAGTTTGTCCAGTTTTGTAAGTATGAATAGCTTGCTCTCGCAATTCATCCACTTGAGCGGCATATAAATTAAGTGGCAAGATATATACCAATGAAAAAACACATTTTTTTAGCATTTTGATAATCAGATAGTCCCATATCGAGGTGGGAAAGTATAATTAAAATAAAAGATTAATCACACAACACAAAAAAAGTGTGAGCTATTTAACATTTTATAAATTATGGATTTTTTATGGATGATTTTCTAAAATATTTAGAAAAATTAAATAATTACTATTTTTTAACACAATAAAAAATATACACTTCTTTTCAATAGTGTTATTTAAATTTACAAATGAGTTTCAAAATATCCACGGGTTTATAACCAATAAAAACCTTTTAATAACATTTTGTTTTATATTTAAAACTTTTATTTTTCACTAAGATATATGTATAAAAAAACCATTCAACTTATCTATAACTAATATACAAAAATTGAATGGTTAAAATAAGCATTTGATTAAATTAACCAATACGACGTTTTAATCCCGTCATTTGTAAAATACGTGTTGAAATCTCTTCAATCGACATTTCGGTCACGTTTAAATATTTAATGCCTTCTGAAATATAAATCCCTTCAATTGCTCTTAGCTCCATTTGGCATTGGCTAAAACTTGCATAACGGCTATTCGCTTTACGTTCACTACGAATTGCGACCAAACGCTCAGCATCAATCATCAAACCAAATAACTTGCTACGATGAGCTCTTAATACTGCTGGTAACCGGTTATCATCTAAATCTTCTTCAGTTAATGGATAGTTTGCAACACGAATACCGAATTGAAGAGATAAGTAAATAGAAGTCGGTGTTTTACCCGAACGGGAAACTCCAATTAATATTAAATCGGCTTTGTCATAATGACGAGTACGTGCTCCATCATCATTATCAAGCGCAAAATGAACAGCATCAATACGGGCTTTATAATATTCAGAATCGGTTACCGCGTGGGTCTGCCCGACCAATGTTGTTGGTGGTGTCCCAAGCTCTTGCTCAAGTTTACTAATTAAGCCTTCAAAGACATCAAGATTAACTGCTTTAGCCGTATTAATAATCTCCCGTACATGCGGATCGACTAAAGTATCAAATACTAAAGGTAGGCAACCGTCTTTGGTTTGGCATCGATTAATCTCAACCACCACATCCATTGCCGCCTCTTCAGTTGTAATATACGGCATGATGTGAATATCAAAATCTACATTGGGAAATTGTGCTAATAACGAATGTCCAAGAGTCTCGGCAGTAATTGCAGTTCCATCAGAAATAAAAAAAACACTCCGCTTAAATTGTTTACTTTCTGACATTAAAATTCTCCTTAAACATTTGTCTTAGTGCTATATAATCTTTATAGTAAACTGATCTTACATGACTGTCGCTTAGTATAATTCTCAACTAAGCACTTTATTTTTATAATTTCATGCCAAGATAGACATTAATACTGCAAAAGTGGAGTGAAAACTTTGGAAGCGCGCGTAATCGGTCTAGAAAAATTAGGGAAACACGATGTCGAACTCGTAGGTGGGAAAAACTCATCTTTGGGTGAAATGATCAGCCATTTATCAAATGCTGGTGTATCGGTACCTGGTGGCTTTGCAACTACTGCTGCTGCCTATCGTGAGTTCTTAGACCAAAGTGGTCTTAACGCTCGAATTCAAGCAGAACTTGCTCAACTCAACGTCGATGATGTAAATGCTCTTGCAGAAACAGGTGCAAAAATTCGTCAATGGATTGTAGAGACTCCACTCACTGCAACCTTAGAACAAGAAATTCGCGCCGCTTTTACAGCACTTTCTAACGGCAACCCTGACATCGCGGTTGCCGTTCGTTCATCTGCAACTGCTGAAGATTTACCAGATGCTTCTTTCGCGGGTCAACAAGAAACTTTCTTGAATATTCGCGGTATTGATAACGTACTTATTGCGATTAAAGAAGTGTTTGCTTCTTTATATAATGACCGTGCAATTTCTTACCGTGTGCACCAGGGTTTTGATCATGACATCGTTGCACTTTCTGCGGGTGTTCAGCGTATGGTTCGTTCTGAAACTGGCGCTGCGGGTGTAATGTTTACACTTGATACAGAATCTGGTTTCCGTGATGTTGTATTTATCACTGCATCTTACGGTTTAGGTGAAATGGTTGTACAAGGTGCCGTTAACCCAGATGAGTTTTACCTATCTAAACCATTATTAAATGCAGGAAGACATTCTGTTTTACGTCGTAACCTTGGCTCTAAACACCAAAAAATGATTTATGGTGAAGAAGGTTCTGCGGGTAAATCTGTTGTTGTTGTTGATGTTGAAAAACAAGATCGTCAACAATTCGCATTAAATGACCATGAATTACAAGAGTTAGCTAAACAAGCGCTTATCATTGAGCAGCATTATGGTGCGCCAATGGATATCGAATGGGCAAAAGACGGTGATGATGGTCAAATTTATATTGTTCAAGCTCGTCCTGAAACTGTAAAAAGCCGCCAAAATGTAGGTACTATGGAACGCTACCTTCTTAAACAAAGAGGTACTGTTCTTTGTGAAGGTCGTTCAATTGGTCAACGTATTGGTTCTGGTAAAGTCCGTATTGTTAACTCAATTAAAGAAATGGACAAAGTTCAAGAAGGCGACGTTCTTGTATCTGATATGACCGATCCTGATTGGGAACCGGTAATGAAACGTGCTGCTGCAATTATCACTAACCGTGGTGGTCGTACATGTCACGCAGCAATTATTGCACGTGAACTTGGCGTACCAGCGATTGTAGGCTGTGGTAACGCAACAGAAGTATTAACTGATGGTCAAGAAGTGACTGTTTCTTGTGCCGAAGGTGATACAGGTTTCATTTACGAAGGTGCATTAGATTTCGAAGTTCAACGCAACTCAATTGAATCTATGCCTAAGCTTTCGTTCAAAATTATGATGAACGTAGGTAACCCTGACCGTGCATTTGACTTTGCTCAAATTCCAAACGAAGGTATCGGCCTTGCTCGTCTTGAGTTCATCATTAACCGTATGATCGGTGTGCATCCTAAAGCTCTACTCAACATTGACAGCCTACCTCGTGAAACTCGCGCTGCCGTTTTAACTCGTACAGCGGGTTATGCTTCACCTGTGGATTTCTATGTTGAAAAATTGGTTGAAGGTATTGCGACTCTTGCTGCTGCATTTGGTGACAAGCCAGTTATCGTTCGTATGTCTGACTTCAAGTCAAATGAATATGCAAACTTAATTGGTGGTAAGTTATACGAGCCTGAAGAAGAAAATCCGATGCTCGGTTTCCGTGGTGCAAGCCGTTATGTATCTGATAACTTCCGTGATTGTTTCGAACTAGAATGCCGCGCACTTAAGAAAGTTCGTGATGAAATGGGTCTCACCAATATTCAAATCATGATTCCTTTTGTACGTACCGTATCTGAAGCGAAACGCGTTATTGAATTACTTGCACAAAATGGCTTGAAACGTGGCGAGAACGGTTTAAAAGTAATCATGATGTGTGAATTACCAACTAACGCCCTGTTAGCTGAACAATTCTTAGAACACTTCGATGGTTTCTCTATTGGTTCTAATGACTTAACTCAGTTAACGTTAGGTCTTGACCGTGACTCAGGTATTGTTTCACACTTATTTGATGAACGTGATGCAGCTGTTAAAGCACTTCTTTCAATGGCAATCCATGCTTGCCGTAAAGCAGGTAAATATGTAGGTATCTGTGGTCAAGGTCCTTCAGACCATCCAGATCTTGCAAAATGGTTAATGGAACAAGGTATTGAATCTGTCTCTCTTAACCCAGACTCAGTTTTAGATACATGGTTCTTCCTTGCTGAAGAAAAAATCAAGCAAATCTAATATGTTATAAAAAAAGGCCCATCCGTGGGTCTTTTTTCATCTTTAGAATAGAGAATTTTTATTTATGCAAATTTACTTGGCACGTAATAATCAACAAGCTGGGCCTTATACTTTAGAACAAGTAAATCAAATGTTGGCTAGCCAACAAATTTTATTAACTGATTTAGCTTGGCATGAAGGCATGACAGAATGGAAAGCTTTAGGAGAATTAACCCAAGGTAAACTTGTATATCAACCTATCGGTTATTCTGTACCTACAATAAATACGAATACATCAACTAATGAAACTATTCGTCAAATTCGTGTAGAACCTAAAGTTCATGAACTTGCGTCTATTCCAGCTCGGGCTTTAGCAAAAATTATTGATTTATTGCTTTGGTTACCAATCGCTGCAATTCCTTCTTTTTTCTTTAATGAAGCTCAATATAAGCAATTATTCGAGCTACAAAAACAGATGCAATCTGCCGAAGTCGCATCGACTAAAGCTGCAGAATTGCAACAGCAACTTTTTACTTTAATTCCAATAGAAGCTTGGCATTCAATGCTTCTTTACGTCGTTATTATGCTTGCAATTCAAGCCGTTCTTTTAACAAAGTTTGGTCAGAGTATAGGTAAGAAAATCGTTGGAATTAAAATTGTAGATGCTGAGGACAATAGCAAGGTTAATTTAACTCGCATCTTCTTATTAAGAAGTATTGTTTTTATCATATTAAACTTACTGTTTATGCCGATCAGTACAATTATTGACTATGCTTTTGCATTAGGACAAAAGCGACAAGCTTTACATGACAAAATTGCAAGAACAAAAGTGATCAAATGATAGTGAATGACTCATTCATTTAATGTCTAAAAAAAGAGGAGGCGCCCTGCCTCCTTTTTTCTATAGTGAGTTGATATTTAAATAAAAGCTCTATTGAAATTAGATACCCTACAAAAAAAATCGGGTTTTAAAACAATTATTTCAGCCTACTTTATGTATAGCTTAGTTTGTCGATATGAGGCATAATGCCCTACAACGTAGCGGTGTCATATAATTGAGAAGTCTAAATTTAAGGATTAGCGTTCTCAATCATGCGACACTTTAATCGCTATCCCATATTTAATTAGGGAATGGGACTCTTCACCGAGGTTGTAAAATGAGACAAACGATTTTAGCTGTATTGTCTTTATCAACGCTTGCCGCACTTTTGACTGGGTGTGGTGGTGATATGGTACTTCTAAACTCTAAAGGTCCAGTTGGTCAAGGTCAAAGTGACCTTATGATGACTGCGATCTATTTAATGTTACTTGTGGTGATTCCTTCAATCATCATGGCATTATGGTTTGGTTGGAAATATCGCGCGTCAAATAAAGATGCAGACTATAAACCTACATGGGCACACTCAACTGCAATTGAAGTTGTAGTATGGGGTATCCCTGTCATTATTATTGGTATTTTAGCTTGGTTAACTTGGTGGGGTTCCCACAAGTATGACCCATACCGTCCTTTAGAATCAGATAAAGCACCTTTAACTATTCAAGTTATTGCTGAACAGTTTAAGTGGATCTTTATTTATCCTGAACAAAACATTGCAACAGTTAACGAAGTACGTTTCCCTGAAAAAACTCCGTTAAGCTTTAAAATCACTTCTAACTTTACAATGAACTCATTCTTCATTCCACAGTTAGGCGGCCAGATTTATGCAATGGCAGGTATGCAAACTCACCTTCATTTATTAGCAAATGAAACTGGTGTATATCGTGGTTTCTCTTCTAACTACTCAGGTTACGGTTTCTCTCAAATGCGTTTCAAGGCGCATAGTGTTACAGAGCAACAATTCAACGAATGGGTAGCAGCGGTTAAAGCAGGTAATGGTTCAACCATTAACCCAGAAGCAGTTCAAAAAACTACGCTTGACCAAGCTGAATTGGCAACCTTACGTGATGGTAACCGTTCTAAGCATCAGATCGAGCATTTAGTAAATCGTGCTAAAGCTGCTGGTGATGAAAAAGCAGTTGCTGAAGCTGAAGCTATGAAACCGTTCCCGACTAAGCCACACCCTGTGACTTATTACTCTACTGTTGAGCCTAAATTGTTTGAAACAATTATCAACCACTATATGAGTAACTATCATGGTGTTGACCACTCTGCTGAACACGCAACAGCTGACACTCATGCTGCAGCTGAACACGCTGCTCAAGGGGAATAAGACATGGATATGATTTTTGGTAAACTGGGTTGGGACTCTATCCCGACAGAGCCAATCGTACTTGTCACCATGGTCCTTATGGCAATTGGTGCAATTGCAGTGCTTGGCGGTATCACCTATTTCAAAAAATGGGGATATTTGTGGAATGAGTGGTTTATTACGGTAGACCATAAAAAGATTGGTATCATGTATATCATCGTATCTGTTGTCATGCTTCTGCGTGGTTTCGCCGATGCGATCATGATGCGTTTACAACTTTTCCTCGCTAAAGGCGGCGGCGAAGGTTATCTACATCCTGACCACTACGACCAGATCTTCACCGCACACGGTGTAATCATGATCTTCTTCGTAGCAATGGGTCTCGTTGTTGGTATGATGAACATCTCTGTACCTTTACAGATTGGTGCTCGTGATGTTGCTTTCCCATTATTGAACTCTTTAAGCTTCTGGTTATTCGCTGGTGCTGCTGGTTTGATGATGCTTTCACTTGTATTAGGTGAATTTGCTGCGACTGGTTGGATGGCTTACCCTCCTCTATCTGGCATTCAATATTCTCCTGGTGTAGGTGTCGACTACTATATCTGGGCACTTCAGGTTTCTGGTCTAGGTACGCTTTTATCTGGTGTTAACTTCTTTGTTACCATCATCAAAATGCGTGCGCCTGGCATGAAGTTAATGGACATGCCTATTTTCACGTGGACTTCACTTTGTACGGCTGTATTAATCATTGCATCATTCCCTGTATTAACAGGTACTCTTGCAATGCTTACACTTGACCGTTACTTCGGTTTCCATTTCTTCACAAATGAGCTTGGCGGTAGCCCAATGCTTTATGTGAACTTGATCTGGACATGGGGTCACCCTGAAGTATATATCTTGGTATTACCAGCATTTGGTCTATACTCAGAAATCGTTGCAACCTTCTCGCGTAAAGCGTTGTTCGGTTACAAGTCTATGGTGTATGCAACTATCGCGATTACTGTTCTTGCGTTTGTTGTATGGCTTCACCACTTCTTCACCATGGGTGCTGGTGCGAACGTTAACGCGTTCTTCGGTATCATGACCATGGTTATTGCGATTCCTACTGGTGTGAAAATCTTCTCTTGGTTATTCACCATGTATAAAGGTCGCATCACCTTTACTACTCCAATGTTATGGACGCTTGGCTTCCTTGTAACATTCGGTATCGGTGGTTTAACTGGTGTACTTATGGCTGTTCCACCTGCGGACTTCTTGGTACACAACTCACTATTCTTGATCGCTCACTTCCATAACGTAATTATCGGTGGTGTGGTGTTTGGTATGTTTGCCGGCATCATTTACTACTGGCCAAAAATGTTTGGTTGGAAGCTCAACGAAGCGTGGGGTAAAGCTGCGTTCTGGTTCTGGTTCTTCGGTTTCTATTTTGCATTCATGCCACTTTATATCCTTGGTTTCATGGGTATGACTCGTCGTCTGAATACATATGACAACCCTGAATGGGATCCGTACCTTGCAATTGCATTATTTGGTGCTGTTCTTGTTGCGATTGGTATTGCATGTTTCTTAATGCAAATCATCGTTGGCTTCTTACAACGTAAAGACAACATGGACCTTACTGGCGACCCATGGGATGCTCGTACGCTTGAATGGGCAACCTCTTCTCCTGCCCCATTCTATAACTTTGCGCATGAACCAGATGCAAGCGGTATCGACCGTTTCTGGACTGACAAAGAAAATGGTGTAGCATACGCACGTAACACTAAATATGAAGACATCCACATGCCGACCGATCGTGCTGCTGGTTTTGTCATTGCAATGTTCATTACTCTTCTTGGCTTTGCACTCATCTGGCATATTTGGTGGCTCGTTGTTGTTTCATTCGTTGCAGCTGTTGTTAGCTTGATCGTAAGCTCATTCACTAAGAATGTTGACTACTACGTTCCTGCTGCTGAAGTTGAGCGTATTGAAAACGAACGCTATGCTTTACTTGAAAAACACTTGAAGAAGGACTAAGGAAATGGCTGAAGTACTTCATCACGACAACCACGGCCATGACGGTCATCATGAACATGATGATACTGATTTAACGGTTTTTGGTTTCTGGACATACTTGATGAGTGACTTGATTCTTTTCGGATCACTCTTCATTGCGTTCGCTGTATTAAGCAGCCATGTGCCACCAGGAACTCCAAGTGCATATGACCTATTCCATGACTCATTAGGCTTCGTGTTAACTGAAACATTTGCCTTATTGATTTCATCGGTAACGTTTGGTTTTGCTGTACTTGCATCTTATAAAAAGAATGTAAATCAAGTTATCACTTGGTTATTTATTACATTCCTTTTTGGTGCATCGTTCATTGGAATGGAAGTCTATGAGTTCCATCACCTTGTACATGAAGGCCACGGTCCAACTCACAGTGCATTCTTATCATCGTTCTTTACTTTGGTTGGTACACACGGTATCCACGTAACTTCTGGTTTAGTGTGGATGCTTGTATTAATGTATCAAATCAAGACTAAAGGTTTGACTTTACCGAATACACGTCGTCTTGCTTGCTTAAGCTTGTTCTGGCACTTCCTTGACATCGTTTGGATCTGTGTATTCAGCGTCGTTTACTTACTGGGAGTTCTCTAATGAGTAGTCATGAGCATAATGCTGCTGGTGCGTCACACGGTAACTTTAAGCAATACACTGTTGGATTTATCCTTTCTGTTATCCTCACCATCATTCCTTTCGGAATGGTGATGGCGGGTGGTTTCAGTCGTGGTCTTTTAGTTACAGTGATTGCAATCACTGCGGTTGCTCAGGTTCTTGTACAACTTGTGTACTTCTTACACATGAATACATCATCTGAACAACGTTGGAATATGATTGCATTCATCTACACAATCCTATGTATCGCCGTGCTTTTAATCGGTTCTGTGTGGATTATGAATTACCTTCACTACAATATGATGATCTAAACTGATTGTCATGTTGAAAAAATATCTATTCCTGACTAAACCAGGAATTCTCTTCGGTAATTTCATTACCACCTTGGGCGGCTTTTTCTTAGCCGCCCAAGGCTCTATAGACATCTCATTATTACTTCTCACCTTACTTGGAACAACTTTAGTTGTGGCCTCTGGTTGCGTGGTTAATAATGTTATAGATCAAGATATTGATACAAAGATGCAGCGCACACAAAACCGTGCACTTGTAAAAAAAACAATCTCTCCTATTGTTGCGCTGATATATGCATTAGTGCTTGGGGTAATTGGTTTTAGCATTTTATGGTTTGGTGTAAATGGTTACGCATTTTTGTTTGCAATGATTGGTTTTATTGTCTATGTCGGTTTTTATAGCTTGTGGACCAAACGCACCTCAATCCATCAAACCGTCATTGGTAGTATCTCCGGGGCGAGCCCTCCTGTTATTGGTTATACAGCAGTAACTCATCAATTTGATGTGGCAGCCTTGCTTTTGTTTTTAGCATACGCTTTATGGCAAATGCCTCACTCTTGGGCAATTGCAATTTATCGTTTTGATGATTACAAAAATGCGGGAATTCCAATTTTGCCTGTAGCACGTTCTATTTATCGTACGAAAATTGAATGTGTAATCTATATCCTATTATTTGCAGCTGTTTTGAATGGGTTATATTGTTTTGGCTATACCAATGTATTCTTTTTAATTACCTTTAATGCTCTGACTGCATATTGGTTATATTTATCAGTTATTGGATTTAAAGCCGAAAATGATCAATTGTGGGCTAAACGTTTTTTCCTGTACTCGGTCATATTAATTACCCTGTTAAGTTTAAGCTTTAGCTTTACCTATCAATCCCCTGCTCCAAATCTTCCTCTCTTTTAAACAAGAGAGGATTTCCTCTTTATAGTAAAGAAGTTTTACTTTTCTGATCAAAAGATTTGTTTTTAGTCGAACTTTTACCTATAATTCAGCCTTCGCAAATTTTGCGGCATAACTTATTAAGTTATGACTCCTTGCTTCTAATTTTTTATTAGGGGCTGTTTAAACCGTAAGGAGCTGACAATGCGTCATTACGAAATCGTACTTTTGGTACACCCAGACCAAAGCGATCAAGTTGTAGGTATGGTTGAACGCTATATCTCTCAGATCAAAGAAGCTGAAGGTCAAATTCACCGTTTAGAAGATTGGGGCCGTCGTCAATTGGCTTACCCAATTAACAAAATTCACAAAGCGCACTACATTCTTATGAATGTTGAATGTGGTCAAACTACGCTTGATGAGTTAGAAGAATTATTCCGTTATAACGACGCGATCATTCGTAACCTTATCATCCGTCGTGAACACGCAATCACTGAAGAGTCATTGCTTGCTAAGAGTGCTGAAGAAAAGCGTGCGCGTAAAGCTCAACGCGAAGAAGCACAGCAAGTTGCTCAAGAAGCTGAATAAGGAGAACATCAATGGCACGTTTTTACCGTCGTCGCAAGTTCTGCCGCTTTACAGCTGAGAATGTTGCGTACATCGACTACAAAGATATCGACACTTTAAAACAGTACATCACTGAAAACGGCAAGATTGTTCCTAGCCGTATCACTGGTACTAAAGCTCGTTATCAACGTCAATTAGCACTTGCTATCAAACAAGCTCGCTATTTGTCTTTGATTCCGTACACTGACAACCATAAGTGAGGTGATCTGTGGACGTTATCTTATTACAACGCATTAAGAACCTTGGTAAATTAGGCGATAAAGTATCAGTTAAAGCTGGTTACGGCCGTAACTTCCTTATCCCTCAAGGTAAAGCAGTTGCAGCTACTGAAGCTAACACTGCTGCTTTTGAAGCTCGTCGTGCTGAACTTGAGAAGCAAGAAGCTGAAGTTTTAGCTGCTGCTCAAGCACGTGCTGAACAATTGAACGAAGTTAACATCGTTATCACTGCTAAAGCTGGTGACGAAGGTAAACTGTTCGGTTCTATCGGTACTCGTGACATCGCTGACGCATTAACGAATGCTGGTCTTACAGTTGACCGTGCAGAAGTTCGTTTACCAAATGGCGCGCTTCGTCACACTGGTGAATTCAACATCGCAATCCAATTGCACCATGATGTTGTTGCAGAAGTTCTCGTTACTATCGTATCTGAGTAATTTCTCATCAAAAAAAGAGCATGCTTTTGCATGCTCTTTTTTTATGTTTCAAATTTTAAAATAAGATATATTAATTCCTGATCAGTTCTTTAGTTTAATTGGTTTTTTAATTAGGTAGTTTATTTAATTTTGTTTTAAGATAGTTCTCGGCTTTAGAGCCTCGTTGTGTACACTCTTCTTTATCATCAGGTCTAATTATGTCTCAGGCGAATGCCACTTCTTTAGCGCTTTCATCTCCAACAGAAAATAAAACGAGTGAATCAAGCCAACTTAAAGAGTTTCGCACTCCCCCGCACAACTTAGCCATTGAGCAAGCTGTTCTGGCTGCTTTGATGACAGTTGCTGAATCTTTTGAGCAAGTCAACGATGTACTAAAAGAAAATGATTTTTACGCGACTCGTCATAAATATATTTTTCGTGCAATCGAGAAATTAGCACAAGAAAACTCACCTTATGATGCTGTCTTAGTAAGTGACTGGCTCTTAAAACAAAATTTACTTGATGCTATCGGTGGCGAAGAATATTTAATGCAGCTTATGGCTGACTCACCTTCAAGTTTCTATAACTTAGAAACTTATGCTACGAAAATTAAAGAATTTTCTACCCTACGTAGCATGATTAAAGTTAGTACTGAAATTTTACAAAATGCTTATGACACAAAAGGTCGCGGTGTTAGTGAAATTTTAGACTTGGCTGAAACAAGTATTTTCTCTTTAGCTGAACAGCACAATAATAATAAAAAAGATGCTGGTCCTAAATCTATTAGTTCTGTTACCGCAGACGTAATTAGTAAGCTTGATGAGCTTTCAAAATTAGATGGCAATATTACAGGTTTAACGACTGGCTTCTTAGAACTTGATAATAAAACATCTGGTATGCAACCTGGTGACTTAATTATTGTTGCTGCACGTCCATCGATGGGTAAAACTACATTTGCCATGAATTTGGTTGAGAGTGTTTTGCAATATAACAAGTTACCTGCTCTGGTATTTTCAATGGAGATGCCAGCGGACTCGATTGCGATGCGTCTTATTTCCGCAATGGGTAAAGTCCATCAAGGACATTTACGCTCTGGTAACCTCGATGCAGATGAATGGACCAAAGTAACTGGCACAATTTTGCAGCTTCAACAAATGCATTTGTATATTGATGACTCATCTGCCCTACCTCCAACTGAACTTCGTGCCCGTGCTCGCCGAGTAGCCAAAATGCATGATGGTAAAATTGGTTGCATCATGGTCGATTACTTGCAGCTCATGAAAGTTCCAGGCATGGGTGATAACCGTGTAGGCGAGATTTCAGAAATTTCGCGTAGCTTAAAAGCGTTAGCGAAAGAAATGCAATGCCCTGTTATCGCACTTTCTCAGCTTAACCGAAGTCTGGAAAACCGTCCAAATAAACGTCCTGTAATGTCCGACTTACGTGAATCCGGTGCGATCGAGCAGGATGCCGACTTAATTATGTTTATTTACCGTGATGAGGTTTATAACAAAGAGTCAAAAGAAGCCGGCACTGCAGAAATTATTATTGGTAAGCAGCGTAACGGTCCAATTGGTTCAGTTCGTCTTGCTTTTGAAGGTCAATATACTCGATTTAGTAATCTCTCTCCTGAGTATTACAGCCAATATGATGATGAAGAATAAGCTCTATCTCTAGCCCAAAGGAGTAAATGAGGGTGCGCCAAGCAACAGTTTATATTGACCGCAATGCACTTCAATATAACTTAAACCGTGTCAAACAACTCGCAACAAATTCAAAAATTGTAAGTATGGTAAAAGCTAATGCTTATGGACATGGAATCAAAGACTGTTTAGCAGCCTTAAATGCATCAGATGCCTTTGGTGTCGCCTGCCTACAAGAAGGTTTGGAAATTCGTGAACTCGGATTTCAGCAGCCTGTTACTTTAATTGAAGGGGTATTTTCTGAAGATGAAATGCCAATTGCAATTAAACAAAAATTTGAATGTGTCATTCACCATCAACAACAGTTTGAATGGTTGATTAAACACAAACAAGCGTACATCAACCAAGGTTTAAAAGTCTGGGTTAAGCTTAACAGCGGCATGAATCGTCTAGGTTTTAAAAATCCAGAAATTATTGAAGTTATTAAAACTTTAAAATCTGAAGGATTTACTTGTGTACTTGCGATGCATTTCGCAAATGCAGATGTAGACCATCCACTTAACGAGCAACAAAAACAACAATTTCTACAAGTTAAACAAGCTTGTGATCCAGTTTTAGCTTCTTGCTGTAACTCAGCTGCCATTTATAAATGGCCAGAGTTACATTTTGATTATGTTCGTCCGGGTATCATGCTTTACGGCGCCTCACCTTTTGCAGATCAAACAGTCTATGATCTTGACTTAAAACCAGTGATGACTTTCTCAGCAGAAGTGATTGCACTTAATCATATTCAAACTAATGAACATGTCGGTTACGGCTCTACTTTTTGCGCCAAGCAAGCAATGGATATCGCGATTGTTTCTATAGGTTACGGTGATGGTTATCCACGAGCTTATGTTAAACAAAACTATGTCGCTATTGATAAACATCTCTGTGCAGTTGTAGGAAAAGTGAGCATGGATATGATTGCAATCGACGTGACAGGCATGCAAGTAAAATTAGGCACTCCAGTTGAACTCTGGGGTCCACATCGCTTAGTTGATGATGTTGCGGATGCAAACGGAACGATAGGATATGAATTACTCTGTCGCTTAAGTAATCGCCCCACTCGTAAAAGCAGTTAAATAATAAATATAAAAAAAAATCCAAGCATGCTTGGATTTTTTTATTTAAACACGCAAAATTTATCGCCAGTAATCATCTGTAGGCTTTGGCATTTCCTGTAATCCCCGACGAAGAGTATCTGACCATTGTTTACTAATCTGTGAGAAATAAGGATCATCTTCAGTAATTCGTTTTCCCATGGGAATAACAAAGCTATCTTTAATGTAGACCAATGCATCAAGTGGTAAGCCAACAGAAACATTTGAACGCAAAGTTGAATCAAAAGAAATCAGGCTACAACGTAATGCATCGTCTAGTGGCATTGCATAATATAAAGCTCGATCCAGAATAGGCTTTCCATATTTACTTTCACCTATTTGAAAATAAGGTGTATCTGTAGTTGCACAAATAAAATTGCCTTGTGGATAGACATTATAGAGTTGCATATCCCCACCTTTAATCTGCCCACCTACCAAAATACTACAGGCATAATTCATTTGTTCTTGGGTGTCCGAACTAATATCCTCTAAAACAGTTTTTAAGGTTTTACCAATCAGTTCAGCCGCCTCAAACATCGTATTAACACTATATAGGTTAGGCTCTTGCTGCAAAGTAAGGGCATTTTGTAAATGACCTATAACAGCTTGTGTTGTTGCTAAGTTACCTGCAGTTTGCAAGGCAATAAAACGTTCTCCGGTAACGCCGAAAGTATGCAGTTTTCGGAACACAGAAATATGGTCAACTCCTGCATTGGTCCTCGTGTCACTAATAAACACTAAACCTTGTTCCAATCTTAGCGCACAACAATAGGTCATTTCATTCTCTTTACATTCAACATGCCAACACTTGAACCACAGACATCATGTTCTCAACTCCACCTTGCTCTCTTACGCCACGAATAGGTGCCACATCGAGATAGTCACGTCCTACAGCAAGGTAGATGTGATGTTTGGGTGTAAACAATTGATTGCTTACATCAAAACAATACCACTGATTTTCTAAAAATACCTCCGCCCAAGCGTGACTGGCAAGGTGCGGATAGTTTTGATCAAATAGATAACCAGAGACATAACGTGCAGGTAATTGTAGCGCACGACACATCGCAATTAAAATGTGAGCATGATCTTGACATACTCCTTGACCTGCATGAAATGCTTCAATCGCAGTTGTCTGAACCGAAGTACTTTCAGGTTGGTAAAGTATTTTTTGCAAGATATATTCGCTTAATAACGCAATATGCTGTCGGTCCTTAGCCACTACAATATTTTTGGCAAAGTCCAACATTTCCGAATCACATCGAGTTGCACCTGTCATCTGCAAAAACAAATTTGTAGGTGTAGAGAGATCAACACAACCCAATTCTACATTTTGAAGCTCAACAATGCCTTGAGCCATAAATGTCAGATGTTGATATGGATAACGCTGACTAGCCGTCATCCATACATTGTTAAATATATCTCTCTTTATTGTCTTATCACCCGGCACGCTAATTGCCCAATTTATAACATGTTGATGCGGTGATGTTTGAGGCATCATTTTAATATACTGAATGCTGTTCCGAGCAGTTTCAGTATAGCTATAATGCGTTTGATGATTAACCATCAATTTCATAATCAGCCCTCAAACATATTTTCTAACTGCTGTGTAAAAGTATAGTAAGCATCCCAAGTAAGTTGCTGCTTTAATACTTGCCAATTTTCATCTATATTTTCCCAATTCAAATTAGCAAGCTGTTGCACCACCAAATCTAGTTCTAATACAAGAACAGATAAATCTTCTCCAAAACGCAGCTCTATATCAAATTGCTCTATTTTTTGGCCTAAATGCAAAAATAAACGTACATCCTCATGTTCTGCTTCTAGTATTTGTGTGCATTGTTCGACAGCTTTACTTAATGCATCAGGTTGAGGTTGAAGTGTATTAATAACATTATTTAATTCTGCATAAGCATGTGATGACAAAATACCTCTTAGTTCCTGAATATTATCTTTAGCAATAATGAGCTGGTTCAGTAATGAAAATGTTTGCTTCTTGTCTAACATATAGTGATTTAGTAATTCTGCATTTTCTATAACCAAACCAAATGCTGCTGCAAATTTTGTTGCTTTCTCATCTTCTGTAAAGGGTAAATGAGAGGCTGCAAATTTAACTCGCATCAAATATCGGCCCAACCAATATATTTGATGCGCACTCGAATTGAGTAAAACCATAAAGTTCCTCTTTAACCCACAATCAGGAATGTAACGTTTCGACAACCCATGTATCTTTTATACCGCCACCTTGAGATGAATTTACGACCAAGGAGCCAGCTTGCATTGCAACTCGGGTTAAGCCACCAGGTACAATCTCGGTACGATAAGGTGAACTTAATACAAATGGACGTAAGTCAATATGACGCTCAGCTACGCCGCCTGTCGTTAAAGTTGGAGCAACGGATAAAGCTAATGTAGGCTGTGCAATATACATATGTGGCATAGCAATTAATTTTTTTCTAAAGTCATCAATTTCGCATGAGCTTGCTTTAGGCCCAATCAACATGCCATATCCGCCTGAACCTTGTGCTTCTTTAACGACTAATTGATCAAGATTAGAGAGTACATAATCTAAGTGTTCTTCCTTACGGCACTGATAAGTAGGTACATTTTTTAGAATTGGTGTTTCATCCAGATAATATTGAATCATTTGATCTACATAAGGATAAATAGATTTATCATCGGCCACACCAGTTCCAGGTGCATTTGCAATCACAACATTTTTTTGCAAATAAGCAGACATAAGTCCTGCAACACCTAAAGCACTATCTGGTCGAAATGCTAAAGGATCTAGAAAATCATCATCTAAACGGCGGTAAATTACGTCTACTTTTTGACGCCCACGAATAGTTTTGACAAAAACTTGATCATTTTCTACAAATAAATCACGATTTGTAACTAAGGGCACATCCATTTCACGCGCTAAAAAAGCATGCTCATAATAAGCACTATTAAAACGTCCTGGTGTTAGTACCACGATAAAAGGTTGATCGGCAGGTGAATTCTCTTGCAATATTTCTTTTAAAAGTTTTGGATAATGCTCAATTCCTTGTAAATTATTGGCTGTACATAGCTCAGGCATTAATTTCTGGCTAATATTTCGGCTTTCAATCATATAAGACACACCGGAAGGTGTTCTCAAGTTATCTTCTAATACAAAAAACTCCCCTTCATCGTCACGAATAATATCAATTCCACTAATTTGTGAATAAATTTTCCCCTTTAAAGAATGTTTAAGCATATGAGGCTGGAAAGCATCATTCCCCATAATTTGTTCTTCAGGGATAATTTGCTCTTTTAAAATATGTTGTCCATGATAAATATCGTCCAGGAAATAATTTAATGCTTTAACACGTTGCGCACAGCCTGAGGCAATCTTTTCCCATTGTTTTTTTTCGATTACTCTTGGAATTAAATCAAATGGGATAGTGCGTTCCGTCCCTTCTTTATCACCATAAACATTAAAAGTGATCCCATGGTAAAGAAAATGTTGTTTTGCTTGGGTATTTAGCTCCTTTAGCTCATCTAAAGTACGGATGCTCAACCATTGTTCAATCTTTTTAGAAGCTGCTCCATTTGACGTTACATCATCAAGCATCTCATTAAAGAACTGTGATTTGAGTTGCTCAAAGAGATTAGTTTGCACAGAAATATGTTCTAAAAAAGAGGTTGGGTTAATGAGTGCCGTTGTTGTCTGCTCTTGTATAAAAAAATCATTATCAATATGTAATTCATGCTCTTGTTCTGACATAACCACCTCGTCTTATCATTTATCTATATTTCATTTTTAAATAAGCAATTTCAGTGCCACTTATATATCTATAGTACTTTTACGGCATTATTGTTCTAACTTTCTTCTAAATATTAACATCGTTTGCGCAACGGGCTATAAACCGAAACTGACAAACTTGCTAAATCTGTAAAGATTTTTTATTGTGTTGACACCAAAGCAATTGGATATAGATGTATTACGCTTATGTCTGTAATAGAAAAAGAAACTTCGAATAGTTTATATCGCCAATGGCAGATTTTATCTCGCCTACCGACCGGTAAATGGATCGGAACTCGAGAATTACAAGAAATGCTTGAACGTGAAGGTATTGATATTAGTTTAAGGACTATTCAACGTGACTTAAATCAAATTGCTCAACGCTTCCCGATAGAGAGCAATAAAGCCGTGCCTCAAGGGTGGCGGTGGCAATCGGATGCTCCTATTCAAAGCTTACCTCACATGACAAGTTCTCAAGCAGTAACCTTTATGATGGTTGAGGAACACCTTAAGCACTTACTCCCTCCAAGCCTGCTTGATGAGATGGGACCATGGTTTGATTTAGCCAAACGAAGTCTTTCTACTCAAAATAATGTGAGACAGTGGATTAACCGTGTACGTATTGTTCCTGCAAGTCAACCTCTTATTCCACCTGTAGTCGATCGAAATGCTCAACAAGCAATTTATGAAGGCTTGCTCCAAGACAAGCAAATAGAATGCATTTATCGAGCACGAGTCAATCAGGGTGAAGACCGAACGTATATCTTAAATCCTTTAGCATTGGTACAAAAAGGTGCAGTAATTTATTTAATTTGCACACGACATGACAAAACTGAAGTTCAAACTTTTGCTCTGCACCGTTTTAAATCAGCAAAAGTATTAGACAGTCGAGCACTACATCCTGTTAATTTTGATATTGATCATTATATTGATTCAGGTGCTTTAGGCTTTAGAGTGGACTACAACCAGCCAACTGAATCAATTCAGCTCACCTTAACCATGACAGAGCAAACTGCTAAAACTTTTTATGAAAGTCAGTTAAGTAAAGATCAAACAATTACTCCACTTGAGGAAAATATTGTAGAAGTCACAGCAACTGTACCTTTTACATCTCAATTGGTATGGTGGTTACGTAGTTTTGGTAAGAAATTACTCCATATTGAACCAGTACAAGTACACAATGCTGTGCGAGAAATTGAAACTGAGAGTAAATAGATATAAAAAAAGAGAACCATAAGGTTCTCTTTAGATTTTGAATTGTAATTTTCTTAATTTTATATTGTTCTTATATTTTTACTTGTTTTCAGATCAAGATGTTCTCCCCCACCAAAACTGACCTGCTCTTTCTTTTGCGCTATTTTGAACATGAGCTTTGGCATGCCATTTCATATCCATTGTAGCGAATTGATTTCATTGTCATCATTAAAGCCCTCTTGTTTGAACGTGAATTTAATATAACTGGCGACTCAAAATATGTGAAATAAGAAAAAAAGGAAGCGAAATCTCTTTTCTTCCTTAGGAAGTTTCCATATATTTTTTGAACAGAAATAAAAAAGCCCAGTCTTAACTGGGCTTTTTTACATTTAAATAATTAAGCTGTTTTCTTAATCATATTGTTCTTACGAATTGTGATCATTACAAGCTGAACGGCAGCTGGCGTAACACCAGGAATACGGCTTGCTTGAGCTAAAGTTTCTGGAAGAACTGTTTTTAACTTCTGTGTAATTTCACGTGATAAGCCTGACACTACATCATAGTCAAAATCGGCAGGTATTTTGGTTTCTTCAAGACGTTTTAATTGAGCAACATCTTCATGCTGGCGGTTAATGTAACCTTCATATTTCACAGCAATTTCAATTTGCTCACCCACTGGTTCTGAAACTTCAGAACCAGTAAGTTCAGCAATTTGACCAAAGGTGATATTAGGACGCTTAAGCAAATCAATCGCACTACATTCCTTACTCAAATCAGCACCCGTCATTTCAACGAATTTTTTACCCATAGGGTTATTTGGTGCTGCCCATAAATGTTGTAGACGAGAGGTTTCACGTTCAACCGCTTCCATTTTTTCGCAATAAGCAGCCCAACGTACATCATCAACCAAACCAAGTTCACGACCAATAGAAGTTAAGCGCTGATCCGCATTATCTTCACGTAACATCAAACGATATTCAGCACGTGAAGTAAACATACGGTACGGTTCTTTAGTACCTAACGTGATGAGGTCATCAACTAGCACACCCATATAAGCTTGGTCACGTTTAGGTGTCCACTCTTCTTGCTCCCACGCACGGCGTGCAGCATTTAAACCTGCAAGTAAACCTTGAGCACCAGCTTCTTCGTAACCTGTTGTACCATTAATTTGACCAGCGAAATACAAGCCATTAATCGCTTTAGTTTCGAGGGTAAATTTCAAAGCTTGCGGGTTGAAATAATCGTATTCAATCGCATAGCCTGGACGCAAAATATGCGCATTTTCCATACCACGAATAGAGCGAACAAGTTCAAACTGCACATCAAATGGAAGTGAAGTTGAAATACCGTTTGGATAAAGCTCGTGTGTATCTAGACCTTCTGGCTCCAAGAATACTTGATGTGAGTCTTTATCAGCGAAACGGTGAATCTTATCTTCGATTGATGGACAGTAACGCGGACCTACACCTTCAATAACACCAGTGTACATTGGTGAACGGTCTAAACCACCACGAATAATGTCGTGGGTTTTTTCATTTGTATGCGTGATATAACAGTTTACTTGTTCAGGATGCATAGAAGCATCACCCATGAATGACATCACCGGAGATGGAAAATCACCCGGCTGTGGAATCATGACTGAAAAATCAACTGAACGTGCATCAATACGTGGTGGAGTACCCGTTTTTAAACGTCCCACTGGTAATTTTAATTCACGTAAACGTTGAGCAAGTGCAATAGAAGGAGGATCCCCCGCACGACCACCGCTTGATTTTTCTAAACCAACGTGGATTACACCACCCAAGAATGTACCTGTAGTCAGCACAACTGTTTTAGCATCAAAGCGGATACCCATTTGGGTAACAACACCTTTAACGGTATCGCCTTCAACAATCAGGTCATCAGCTGCTTGCTGGAAAATGTCAAGATTTGCTTGATTTTCCAAAGTATCACGAATAGCAGCTTTATAACGCACGCGGTCCGCCTGAGCACGTGTTGCACGTACTGCAGCACCTTTACGCGAGTTTAAAATACGGAACTGAATACCGCCTTTATCGGCAGCTAAAGCCATTGCGCCACCAAGAGCATCAATTTCGCGTACTAAATGCGACTTACCAATACCACCAATTGCTGGGTTACAACTCATTTGGCCCAAAGTCTCAATGTTATGGGTCAAAAGCAAAGTCTGTCGTCCCATACGCGCAGCAGCAAGGGCCGCTTCCGTACCTGCGTGACCGCCACCGATAACGATAACATCATAAACTTTAGGATAGTGCATGAGTACAAAAACACCAGAAAAAAAAGACGGAACATTATAGCAAAATTATCTGCTTATTGATGTACATAATTACAAAATTGTCTTCACATAATTTACGCTATGCCACATGATTTGACATTTTGTTTCATGAATTCAATACAAAGTGAATGTTTTTAAAATTATTTCATCTTAGAATAAAAAATGTACAGCACTTCTATGACTTTAAAATTAACGCAACGAGAAGGAATACAAAATGAAAACGACCATGTTAAAAATCTTAACTGCATCTCTAATTTGTTTTTCAGGCGTAACTTTTACCCATGCTGCTGACACGAGCAAAGCCGAAATGCAAAAACAAATTCGAGTCTGTGCAAAAAAACAGCAAGGTGAATGGGTTTCTTACAATCACAACGGTGTGACCTTTAACGGTACTTGCCAACCAAACGAAAATGGCAAGTTACAATTCAAGGCCCCTGCTCCTTAATCTGTTTTAATATAGGTATAGAAGAAGTCATTTATTTTCCGCTATATCTCATCAGTATTTTCAAAGACGGTCCATTAAAGATGGGCCGCTTTCTTTTTTAAAATGGTCTAGTCCGCTACAATACGCCTTTAAATAAAATTTTTAGGTCCTTTTCGTGAAGTGGTTACAAATACACATTACCGTTGATCAAGAACAAGTTGAGTTCACAGAAACACTTTTAATGTCTCTAGGTGCGGTAAGCGTAACGCTGGATGATGCTGAAGATCAGGCTTTACTTGAACCATTACCGGGTGAAACACCTTTATGGAACAAAGTTATTGTGACTGGCATCTATCAACAAGACGAACAAGACCCAATTGATGTCGACACTTTAGAAGCTTTCTTAAAAGCTCAACTTCCAGATGTTCCTATGCGTCATGAAGAACTTGAAGATCAAGTGTGGGAACGCGCATGGATGGATTATTATGAGCCAATCCAAATTGGGGAAAAGTTCTGGATCGTACCTGAATGGCTAGAACCTCCAGAAGCAGAAGCAACTAATATTAAGCTAGATCCAGGTCTTGCATTTGGTACAGGTAACCATGCAAGTACGTTCCTATGCTTACAATGGTTGGGCAAAACTGACGTTAAAGATAAAATCGTAATTGATTATGGTTGTGGTTCAGGCATTTTAGGTGTAGCCGCTTTATTATTAGGCGCTAAAAAAGTATATGCCACTGATATTGATCCGCAAGCTGTTTTAGCAACAAAACAAAATGCTGAACTTAATGGGGTATTAGATCGACTATATGTAGGTCTCCCTGAAGAATTCGATCAAGAATTCAAACCTCAACAAGCAGACGTTTTAGTTGCAAACATTTTAGCTGGCCCATTGATGGCACTTGCGTCTGAGTTTGCAAATTTAACTAAATCTGAGGGCGAGTTTGCACTTGCCGGCGTAATCGAAGAGCAAGTTGCTGATGTTTCAGGTGTTTATTCTGAATTTTTTGATATATTAGATGTCGAAAAACGCGAAGAAAACTGGTGTCGCATTTCAGGAAAACGTAAAAAATAAATTGAGATTTTAACTCATGAATGAAAAACAAACCCGCTGCCCTAAGTGTTTAACAGTCTATAAAGTATCTCTTACTCAATTGACTGTTGCTCAGGGTATGGTTTGTTGTCCTAAATGTGATTCAAACTTTAATGCACTAACCAATCTGATTAATATTGAACAGCCAGTTATGGTCAATTCCAATACTTTAGCTAATGGTTCAATGCAAACAAAGTATATGACGCATTCTCACGTATTAGATATATTTGATCAAAAAGTTGAGAATTCTAATATTGATCTTTTAACCTATCTCAACAACTTAAATTACTTTCACAACGAACCTATTAATGCTCTACCAAATCTTAATTTAGCTGAGCAGGCATCATCACAAGAACAAGACAACAATAAAAAGCATAGTTGGCTGTACTACACGCTATGGATTTCTGCCAACCTTATTTTAATTTTAGTTTTTACTTTTCAAATTCTTTGGTTTAATCCTAAACTCATGCATGCAAGCCCAACCGTCAGCCATGCATTTAATTATGTTTGTCAAATACTGCACTGCAATAAATCAGCCGAACTTTATCAACTTATCTATATAGAAAAGTTAAAAGTTCGCAGAATTAATGCAGACCATACTCAGTTCTCAGGCATATTGCTCAACCAGAATGATAAAAGTATTGAACTTCCTAATCTAAAGTTGATTTTTGCAACAGAGCCAGACAAAACAGAGGAAATCATATTAACTCCTCAACAATATCTAGTTGAAAACTTAAGGGGTATTCAACGCATTCCATCCAATACTCCTTTTCGATTTCAATTTGAGCTAAACAAAAGCAAAAAAAGGCTAGTAAATTATCGATTAGAAATTGTCCACCCCTAAAATGTAAAAAAAGTGAAAAAAAAACAAAAAAAAATGCAGTTAATTTGCTCACTTTTTCCTAGACAATGGTATTATACGCGCCACGAAAGCTTTGACTCATATACTCCTCGCTCTCAATCCAAAAAAAATACTGTTAAGCATGTGTGCTTTTCTACTTTAAGCACATAGCCTAACTTTTTTTGTTTTTGAGGGGGCTGTAACAAATATTTAATTATTGTTACGCTTATTTTTTATTCAATACGAAGAAATATGGCAAGCTAATTGTTCTTATGTTTTAGAGTCACTGTTTTAGGATCTAAAACAGGACTCCGTATTTTTAGACCACATTTATATACTACTTTACCCAAGTTAGTATTTGATTTTCGGATTAACTCGCATGAATAGCAAATCTCCTATTTTTACTGCACAATCTGATGTTGCTCTTCGCATCCACGTGGATCGCGCAGTTCGTCATTATTTTGCACAATTGCAAGGTGAGCAACCATCTCAGGTATATGACATGGTGCTAGCAGAAATGGAGAAACCTCTTTTATCTGTAGTTCTTGAATATACACGTGGTAATCAAACACGTGCTGCAGAAATTCTTGGACTCAACCGTGGCACTTTACGTAAAAAGTTAAAAGCTCACGGTTTAATGAGTGAATAAATGATAAAATGCTCACGACGTCGTGGGCATTTTTTTATGCTTATTGGTTTTAATCCGTAGACTTGAAATTGTTGAATTAAACATCATGACTATTAAACGTGCTTTGATTTCTGTATCTGATAAGACAGGAATTGTCGAATTTGCTCAAAACCTTGCAGCTTTAGGGGTAGAACTATTATCTACAGGCGGCACATATAAGTTGCTTAAAGATAATAATATCGCGGTTGTTGAAGTATCTGAACATACTGGCTTCCCTGAAATGATGGATGGCCGTGTTAAGACTTTACATCCAAAAATTCATGGCGGTATTCTTGCTCGTCGTGGTTTAGACGAAGCAGTTATGGAAGAACACAACATTGATCCGATTGATCTTGTTGTTGTAAACCTTTATCCATTTGCTGCAACTGTTGCAAAACCTGACTGTACTCTTCCTGATGCAATCGAAAATATCGACATCGGTGGTCCTACAATGGTTCGTGCGGCTGCTAAAAACCATGCTTCAGTAGGTATTGTAGTTAATGCTTCCGATTACGACACTGTAATCAATGAATTAAAAACAGCTGGTTCACTTTCTTATGAAACGCGTTTTGATTTAGCTGTTAAAGCATTTGAACATACAGCTCAATACGACGGCATGATCGCTTCTTACTTAGGCGCTCGCGTTGGTAAGACCGAAGGCGAAGCTGACTTATTCCCTCGTACGTTCAATACTCAATTGAACAAAGCACAAGATTTACGTTACGGTGAAAACCCACATCAATCTGCTGCTTTCTATGTTGAAGCAAATGCAAAAGAAGCATCAGTTTCTACTGCAAAACAGTTACAAGGCAAAGAATTGTCTTATAACAACATTGCAGATACAGATGCAGCACTTGAATGTGTTAAATCATTCGCAAAACCTGCTTGTGTCATTGTAAAACATGCTAATCCTTGTGGTGTTGCTGTTTCTTTAGACGGCATTAAAGCTGCTTATGATTTAGCTTATGCGACTGACCCTGAATCTGCTTTCGGCGGTATCATTGCATTCAACCGTGAATTAGATGTTGCAACTGCTCAAGCAATTGTAGAGCGTCAATTCGTTGAAGTGATTATTGCTCCAAGTATCGCTGATGGCGTACTTGAAGTAACTGGCGCTAAGAAAAACGTACGTGTTTTAGTATGTGGCGAGTTACCTGCAATTGATGCACGCGCACCGCAACTTGACTACAAACGTGTTAATGGCGGCTTACTTGTTCAAGATCAAGATTTAGGTATGATCACTAAAGATGATCTTAAAGTAGTCACTAAGCGTGCGCCGACTGAGCAAGAAATTGATGACCTTATTTTCGCATGGAAAGTTGCGAAATATGTAAAATCAAACGCAATTGTTTATGCTAAAAACCGCCAAACTATTGGTGTAGGTGCAGGTCAAATGAGCCGTGTTAACTCAGCTCGTATTGCTGCAATTAAAGCTGAACATGCTGGTTTAGTTGTTGAAGGTGCGGTAATGGCTTCTGATGCATTCTTCCCGTTCCGTGACGGTATTGATAATGCGGCTAAAGCTGGTATTAAATGCATTATTCAACCAGGTGGTTCTATGCGTGATGAAGAAGTAATCGCAGCAGCAGACGAAGCTGGTATTGCAATGGTCTTCACTGGTATGCGCCATTTCCGCCACTAATTTAAATTTAGTCCTCCCTAACCCTCCTTTTATTCAGGAGGGTTTTCCACAATAATGGAGCTAAACTCCACCTTGATGGATAGAGGGGGATGAAAAGGATTAAAGTTAAGGAACAAATTAAAAATGAATATTTTAGTTTTAGGTAGTGGTGGTCGTGAACATGCTTTAGCATGGAAAATCGCGCAAGATACCAAAGTTACTAAAGTTTTTGTTGCACCTGGTAATGCGGGAACTGCAACTGAAGACAAGTGCGTTAATGTTCAGCTTGATATTTTAGACAACCCAGCAATTATCGCCTTTGCTAAAGAAAATAATGTTGAACTTATTATTGTGGGTCCAGAAGCACCTTTAGTGAATGGTGTGGTAGATGCTGCTCGCGAAGCAGGTCTAAAAATTTGGGGACCGACTCAATATGCTGCACAGCTTGAAGGCTCAAAAGCATTCGCTAAACATTTTTTAAAGCGTCATAACATTCCAACTGCTTTTTACGAAGTATTTACAGAAGTTGATGCAGCTAAAGCTTATGTTGAAAAAAATGGTGCACCAATTGTAATTAAGGCAGATGGTCTCGCTGCTGGTAAAGGTGTAATCGTTGCCATGACCAACGAAGAAGCTTTTGCTGCAATTGATGACATGCTTGCAGGCAACAAATTTGGTGATGCTGGTTCACGTGTTGTAATTGAACAGTTCCTCGCAGGTGAAGAAGCTTCTTTCATTTGTATGATTGATGGTAAAAACATTTTACCAATGGCAACTTCACAAGATCACAAGCGTATTTTTGAAGGGGACCAAGGCCCTAATACTGGCGGTATGGGTGCTTACTCTCCTGCTCCAGTGGTAACTTCTGAAATTTTCGAACGTGTTATGACTGAAATCATGCGTCCAACTGTTGAAGGTATGGCTGCTGACGGACATGTCTACACTGGTTTCTTATATGCTGGCTTAATGATTGATGAACAAGGTCAACCACGTGTAATCGAGTTCAACTGTCGTTTTGGTGATCCTGAAACTCAACCAATCATGATGCGCTTAAAGTCATCTCTTGTTGAATTGGTAGAAGCTGGTATTGCCGGCAACTTACCAAAAGAAGCTGAATGGGATGAACGTAAGTCAATCGGTATCGTACTTGCAGCCGAAGGTTATCCTGATAGTGTACGTAAAGGCGATGTAATTTCTGGTATTGGACAATCACCAGAAGATACTAAAATCTTCCATGCAGGCACTGCAACTCGTGAAGATGGTCACATCGTGACTTCTGGTGGTCGAGTTCTTTGTGTAACCGCACTAGGCGACAGCGTACTTGAAGCACAAATTAATGCACTTGAAGTATGCGGACAAGTAACCTTTACAGGTATGCAATATCGTAGTGACATTGGCTATCGAGCAATTGCACGAGAAAAAGCTGAATAAAAGTTAATAAAAAAGCTTCCTATTTAGGGAGCTTTTTTATTTTTTGCCACACTATAAGAAAATGATATAAATTTTTTTATAAGATTAATTAAGATATCTACAAATAGAAAAAAGCCCTCTATATCAACTACATTTTTATTGCTATCATTAGCACAAAGTTGTAACTGTCATCAGACACTGCTGTTTTAATAAATTCCATAAAGACTTGCTCTACAAATTATGCCTGTAGAGAGTTTTTTAATATTCTAAATTTATGAATGCTCGTTTGGCTACTGTTGGGGATGAACTGTTTGGGGAAACAGTTTTTGTTTATTAAACAATTACCCTCTGTTATAGCCAAAATATGCAAGCAAATTATGGAACCCCAGAAAAAGATAACAGAGTTTAGACTAGTTGTAATTCCAACTCCTCTCTTTTCATATTGATATAGATCAATCCTTATTGTTCTATATCTTAATCAGGACTTTTTTAAATGAAAAAGCTGATCAGTCTTTTTTTAAGTATGTCAGTAGTATTATTGACAGCATGCAGTAAAGAAGAAAATGCTCAACAAGCCGAACAAAACAATGATAGCTCTAAAGTACAAAAGGTAGTAATTGCCTCTACAGGTTCGGATGCTGACATTTGGCGTTATATCGCAACTTTACCTGAAACCCAAGCTGCTGGACTGAAGTTAGAAGTAAAAAACTTCTCAGACTCCGTTTCAATGAATACTGCAATTGCAAATAAAGAAGTAGATCTGAACGCATTTCAAGCTTATTCTTATCTTACTGCATTTAATAATTCAAACCCCGATAAGATTGCAGCGGTTTCTACCACTTATATTGAGCCAATGGGGATTTATTCAAGTAAATACAAAAAAATTGAAGAACTTCCTGAAGGTGCAATTATTTCAATCCCGGATGATGCTGCCAGCGAATCTCGTGCGCTACTCTTGTTACAAACTGCTGGCTTAATCAAGCTTAAAGCTGACTTTAATCCTATTCAGGGCAGTCCAATTGATGTTATCGAAAATCCCAAAAAGATCAACATCAAACCAATCAAAATGGAAACTGCATTACGTCTTAAAAATGAATTTGATGCAGTTGTATTAAATAATACCATAGCACTCGAGGGAGGTTTAAACGTACTCAAAGATTCTATGTTCTATGAACCTATTGATCAAATCTCAAAAATTAGTGTAAACGTTCTAGCAACTACTGAATCACGTAAAAATGATCCTGTCTTGCAAAAAGTTGGTAAGCTTTACCACAATGCAGCTGTTAAAAAATACGTTGAAGAACACTTTGGTGGAACAAAAGTTGACGTAGACAAACCAATCAGCTATCTCTCAGAAGCTAAATAGTAATATAATAGCTGCAACGCGAAACAGGCAAAAACTCTTTGCCTGTTTTTTCTTTTCAGCATAGTTTTTGACGACATGATTCAATTTAAAAACATTTCAAAGCACTATCAGCTTAAAGGCCAAACCATACGAGCTCTGGACCAAATTAATTTGGAAATTCCTGAAGGGAGTATTTTTGGTATTATTGGCTATAGTGGTGCAGGTAAAAGTACTTTAATCCGCCTGATTAACTTACTTGAACGACCAAATGAAGGTCAGGTTATCATTAATCAAAAGGACTTCACTGCTTTGGATGCGCGTTCATTACGTCAGGAACGTGCAAATATTGGTATGATTTTTCAGCACTTCAATTTGCTACAAACCAAAACGGTTGCTCAAAATATCGAAATGCCAATGCGTCTGCTGAATTACAATAAAGCAGAACGTGAAAAGCGCTTAATTGAGTTATTGGAGTTCATTGATCTTAAGCATAAAAAAGATGCTTATCCTGATGAACTTTCTGGCGGCCAAAAGCAACGTGTCGGTATTGCTCGTGCTTTGGCAAATCATCCAAAAATTCTTTTGTGTGATGAAGCAACCTCTGCCCTAGACCCGCAAACAACCAAGTCTGTTTTAGAGTTACTCAAGAAAATCAATCAAGAGCAAAAAATCACAATCGTTATGGTGACCCATGAAATGGATGTCATTGAAACTGTTTGTGATCATGTAGCTGTGATGGAAGCTGGTAAAGTGATTGAGCAAGGCTCAACGATTGACATCTTTAGTAATCCTCAACATCCGACGACTAAAAACTTTATTCAAACTGTGTTACATCAACAGTTGCCTGTGAATATTTTAAATCAACTCGAAAATCAGCATCACCATAGCATCTACTGTTTACAGTTTTTGGGCCGTTCTGCTCAAGAACCTGTAATTCAGTCACTGATTAAACAATTTGATATTAGTTTAAATATCTTATTCGCCAACATGACTGAAATTAACGGTACTGTCATTGGTCAAATGTTTGTGCAACTTTTAGGTGAGCCTCAGTTGATTAAACAGGCTATCGAGTTTTTAGAAAAAAATGAAGTGAGTGTAGTTCAATCAGGAGATCAAGTATGAGAGATTTAATCGTACAGTGGTTAACTGAACTTACTCAGCCTTTCTGGCACAGTTCCCTTTCAATAGATCAGTTTGTAACAGCATTGCAAGAAACATTTCATATGGTGTTTTTTGCGCTTTTATTTGGTGGTATTTGGGGTTTCATCCAAGGTGTTATTCTGCTTGTAACTCGCCCAGAAGGCATTCTACCAAATAAATTTATTTACCATTTGCTCAATCCAATTGTAAATGCGCTACGCTCTCTCCCATTTATTATTTTACTTATTGCAGTTATTCCTCTTACCAAGCTATTGGTAGGCACTTCAATTGGTACTTGGGCAGCGATCGTTCCTTTAACGATTTACGTTGGTCCATATATGGGACGTCTGATTGAAACTTCATTACTTGAAGTAAATGAAGGAATTATTGAATCTGCTCAGGCTATGGGTGCTACACCTTGGCAAATTATCTATCGCTTTATTTTGCCAGAAGCACGCAGTTCGCTCATCTTAAACTTGACCACAGCAACAATTAGCCTAATTGGCGCAACAGCAATGGCTGGTGCAGTTGGCGCAGGTGGTATTGGTGATTTAGCGATTTCTTATGGTTACCAACGTTTTGATACAAGCGTTGTGATTTTAACAGTGATTATCCTATTGCTCTTAGTACAGATTGTACAGACGCTAGGTAACTGGCTCTCTAAGATCCGTTAAATTATTTATATAAAAAGCTCCCGAAATGGGGGCTTTTTTGTTTCATATAAGTCATTCTCATAAAAAGGTTGAGTGAGTGGATTAATACCATTTTCTGTTATTATCAAAAATAGTGATTACTTACTCTTTGGATTTGGTTTTAGGATAAAACAATGCGTTATAGAATTCATTTTATTGATGTACAAAATGCCCTCCAAAACTATATCTGGATTTTAGAAGACACGGAAACCCAAGAAGCTGTTGCAGTTGATCCAACAGAAGCTGATCTTGTGACTCAATTTTGTCAAAATCATCAACTCACTTTAAAACAAATCTGGCTCACTCATTGGCATAAAGACCATATCGGTGGTGTTGCGGATTTATCGGCTGCCCAAAATATTAATGTCTATGGTCCACGTGATGAGCTCACAAAGATTCCGGGAATTACTCACCCCTTACAGCACAATGACCATCTAAAGTTTAATGAATTAAAAGTAGAGATTATTGCGACCCCAGGTCACACCTTAGGGCACATTGTGTATTTTATTGAAGAGTTAGAAGCTGTATTCTGCGGTGACACTTTGTTTGCAATGGGATGTGGTCGATTATTTGAAGGTACGGCTGAACAAATGTATCACTCACTTAGTCGTTTAGCAGCATTACCAACACAAACCAAAGTTTATTGTACGCATGAATACACCCTTTCAAATGCCGAATTTGCCTTAACGGTAGAGCCACATAACCACGCCTTATCTGAACGAGTTGAAGAAGTCCGTGAGCTACGTAATAAAGGATCAATCACTCTACCAAGTACCATTGAACTCGAATTAGCAACCAATCCTTTTCTTCGTGCAGAAAGCGCTGAAGACTTTGCTCATCTACGGTCACTTAAAGATAATTTTTAAAATTAAGCTTCTTATACAAAGATACAGTTTCATTTAAAAAACTGTATCTTTTTTGCATAGGGTTGTTGATCGTAATTATTTTTTACATTTACTTTATTTTAATTTCGTCCTTATTTAAAAAATATTATTCATTCCATATTTTCTAAACAATGCTCAAACAAACAACACCTTAACTAAAAAAAATCTTATTTTTTAGTTACATAACACCTTCATATTTTTATAAAATTAAAAATATTTCTTTCTCTATTTTACTTTTTTTACAAGTTGCAAAATAAAACAAAGTTTTCCCCCTTTAAAAAATCTAATTAAAACCCTATTAATAAATGAGATGTAATGCCACGGATAGAAGGAGTTCTCACGTGAAAAAGGTTGTTAAAGCTAAAAATTTGATTGCGTTTCGTATTTGGTTAGAAAAGTTAGGGTATTCAGTTAAAAATCTTGCTGATGGAAAAGGTTTTACTTTTAGTTTTAAAAAAGAATATGGTTTAGTGACCTGTGATTTAGCAGGTAATTCATTAGCGATGCAATTAGGTGAAGAGTTTGAGGATCACTTAAAAGCATAATTTTTACGACTCGATTTTAATTACAGTATTGTCTTTTTTGAAAGATAAGTAATATTGCAAAACTTTAGATTGGTTTAATTAAAATATATTGTTAGATATTAAACAAAAAATCTGTAGCAGGGCTACTCTCCCAAATTGCCCTCAGCTACAGATTTTTTATAAGATTATTCTGCTTTAGGGTTCTTTAAAGCTTTGTCTAAAAGATCTTTATCTAAAGCTTTATCCCATCGTGCTACAACAATTGTTGCGCAAGCATTACCAACCAAATTTGTTAATGCACGACATTCAGACATAAAACGGTCAATACCAAGAATTAAGGCCATACCTGCTACAGGAACAGCGGGTACAACCGATAAAGTGGCAGCCAGAGTAATAAAGCCTGCACCTGTCACCCCTGCTGCACCTTTTGAACTTACCATTGCAACAAGAAGCAACGCAATTTGCTCAGTAATTGATAAGTCTACATTACATGCTTGTGCAATAAACAAAGCCGCCATAGTCATGTAAATATTTGTACCATCAAGGTTAAATGAATAACCTGTTGGAATAACCAAACCTACCACCGATTTTTCACAACCAGCTTTTTGCATTTTATCCATTAAAGATGGTAAAGCTGCTTCAGAAGAACTGGTCCCTAAAACTAACCAAAGTTCATCTTTGATATAGCGAATTAAGTGAATAATTGAGAAGCCGTTATAACGAGCTACCGCCCCTAAGATCACTATGACAAATAACACTGCCGTAATATAGAACGTCATAATTAACAGTAATAAATTACCAATCGATTCGATTCCATATGCACCAATAGTAAAAGCCATTGCACCAAAAGCACCAATTGGAGCAAGCTTCATTAACATACCAACAAGGTAGAAAACAGGCGCTGTTAAGTTATTTAAGAAATCAGTAATCGGACGTGCACGGTCGCCCAATGCAGCTAACGAAATACCGAATAACACCGCTACAAATAGAACCTGCAAAATCTCACCACCAGCAAGAGGGCTGACTAACGTTTGCGGGATAATATTCATAAAAAAGTCGGTAATATTTGTCGCATGCGCTTTTTCAACGTAAGTATTGACTTTATCGTTGACTAAAGTAGCTGGGTCAATATTGAGACCTTTACCCGGTTGAATAATATTTGCCACAACCATACCAACCACAAGCGCCAAGCTTGAGAAGGTAAGAAAATAAAGCATAGCTTTACCAGTTACACGGCCAACTCGACTCATGTTTGTCATACTGGCAATGCCTGTAACAACAGTTAAAAAGATGACGGGAGCAATAATCATTTTAACGATCTTGATGAATGCATCACCAAGCGGTTTTAAACTTTCGCCAAGTTCTGGGTAAAAATGACCAATTAAAATGCCCAAAATAATTGCAAAGATGACCTGTACATACAAAATTTGGTGAAACTTCTGCTTTTTCTGTACCGTTTCTTGGTCAAGGGTATTGAAATCCATTATCTAAATACCTTTTCGATGGGGATAAAAAAATAAAATATAAAGCGCGCACCACAAGCCGCCTTATCAAGGAAAAGCCATTGTAAAGAATAAAAAACAGGCTGTGTTATAAATTTAAAAAATGTAAAATTCAATAATCATGTAATAAATCATATAAATATCATGTTCATTCTCCCCTTTTTTAAATTAAGGATCCAACAAAAATTATCCATAAGTTATTATTTAAGTTAAATATTTTAATTAAAATTAGGCACAAAAACAGCTATAGATACTTAATTATGCCTTAGAGCACTATCATTTATTAAATAAATGATTTTATAAAAAACATATAAATTATAAATTATGAGGATTTAATTTAAAAATAATAAGCAAAATTGATATATGATTTTATAATCAACATAAGATTTTAACTATTTTAAAAAACAGTTAGATTCACATGCTGTTTTCTATTAAATAAAATCAGAATGTGCTTTAAATAACTGTGCTAATAAACTATGAACATAGTCTAGGCTTAAAGCTCGATCAGTGAATAAAATTCGAAATAGCATAGGTGCAATAACAGTCTCGATAATTTCTTCATTACTTATAGTAGGTTCATTACGCGATTTAGCTCTTTCTTGAATAATATCGAGTTGCTGCATAATTAGAGTTTCACATTTTCGAGCATTTGAAGAATCAGTTGTATATAGTACATCCCGTAGTAATGTTTGCCCTACTTCAGAAGAATACTCCTCAAAATATTGTTCAATCCATGCAGTAATATCCCGCTGAAATGAACCTAAATCTTTTGGTTCCATATCAGGTTTAAGTTCATTTAGGGCTACATCTGAAAATAGCTGATTAATATCCCCCCAACGGCGGTAAATTGTTGAAGGTGTTACTCCTGCCTCATGAGCAATCATCGGTATAGTAATTTGGCTCTGTTCAAAGGTTTTTTGAAGCTCTTTTACCGCTTGATGCACCGCAGTTTGAATTCTTTCACTACGACCACCAGGACGTAAGCCAGTAACAACTTTTGCCATTTATAAACTCTGTAAAGGGATCAAAAAATTTATAGATATTTATATCTACATACAAAATACACTAAAGCTAAGGATTTGCTTTAGTGTAAAAATAATGTATAAAAGCTAAATATTCGCTTTTATGTTATTCATCTTATATGAACAATTCAAGTTCAAAACGGTCTGGATCAGTTTTTCAGTTAGATAGTGCAAGTGCATTGACACTCAATACAATCACGCTCATGACTTTTATGGCGGCGTCTAGTGCACCGACTCCACTTTATCGTCTATACCAACAGCTTTGGCAATTTTCACCTGTCACTTTGACTTTAATTTTTGCAACTTATGCTTTTACTCTGCTGGGTTCATTACTGATTATTGGTTCTTTATCTGACTATATTGGACGCCGTCCTGTCATTATTGCAGCCATTTTTCTGCAAATTATTTCGATGAACTTTTTCTTATTTGCTTCAGATGTTTCGATGTTATTTATTGCACGGGGCTTACAAGGAATTGCAACAGGGCTTGCTGTCTCGGCTATAGGCGCAGCAATTTTAGATTTTAGTAAGCTTCAGGGTTCGCTTATTAATAGTATCGCACCAATGGTCGGCATGGCTGTTGGTATATTTCTAACTTGTTCTATTTTGCAATTCTCTGCCCAACCATTACAGCTTGTTTTTGAATTCTTGTGTCTTCTTCTTATTTGTGAACTCATTTTAAGTTTTTTTACTCCAGAGACAGCCCAGAAAAGATCGGGTGCACTTGCCTCTTTAAAACCCAATATGGCTATTCCGCCACAAACAAAAAGCGCTTTATTGAGTATTAGTCCAATTAATATTGCTCTTTGGATGGTCAGTGGTTTCTTCTTATCACTTATGCCCTCTTTACTGGCAAAAATTTTCGAGACATCTTCAGCGTGGTTAAACGGAATCACCTTCATGGCGCTAGCACTCTCAGGTGCAGCCGGTATATTAACGCTTAGGAAGTCGACAAATTACCGTATTTTATTAACAGGTACTCTTTCAATTGCTATTGGTTCAACTGTTTTATTTTTAGCAATTAATCTTACAAGTGCAGTAGTTTTATTTCTCGGTTCTATTATTACGGGAGTGGGTTTTGGTACAGCTTTTATGGGCGCAATCCGCACAGTAATGCCTCTAGCTTTACCAGAAGAACGTGCAGGTCTTATGGCTGCATTTTTTGTTGAAAGTTACTTGGCATTTAGTATTCCTGCAATTTTAGCTGGCTATTTTGTTGGAAAAGTTGGACTCATGCATACAGCAAATAATTATATTTGTTTTATTATCTTACTATCGCTTGTTGCCCTTCTTCTGATTTTTAAAAACTTTAAAAGTAAATAAGGATTAAAAAACAGCCTCTATTGAGGCTATTTTTTATTTCATTGATCACGCCAAGGTTTTAAAAACCGCTTTACATACTTTTTAAATGGCCATGTAAATTGTTTTATAAAACTATTTGGAATTTTATAACCTACCGTGCCATACACGCTTGCCAAATGATTTGGCATATATACACTTTTGAAGATGACATCATATAGAGGAATAAAAGCAGCGTAATTTTTATCAATGGCTGGTTTTTCTGAAGAGTGATGCCAATGGTGGAATTCTGGTGTAGCGATAATCCAGCGCAAATATGGAAAACGAAAACGCACATTGGAATGAATAAAAATAGCGTGAAATGAAATAAAGATTAAATAAGCAAAAACAGCTGAAGTATGAAAACCTAACAGGAAAATCGGTAAAGTCGCAATAAAACGGGTCATGAGCACTTCAATGACATGCAAACGAGAAGATGCTAACCAATCCATATATTCAGTCGAATGATGAATCGCATGAAAGCGCCATAAGAAATTAACCTCATGCATGGCACGATGTAACCAATACACCGTAAAATCGACCACAATAAGTAATTCAATAAATTGCAGCGAAATTGGCTGAGCTTGTACATAAGGTACAATTGGATTATCGGGCAAATGTGTAATCCAATATTGAATTGGCATAACCGTTAAAAAGCTGAATAATTGAATCCCAATATGACTGACCATGAAATATTTCATATCGGTCACCCATCCTACTCTTAATATTTTTTGTTCAGGATTCTTAGCAAAAAAGCCTTCAAGTGGAATAAAAATGAACGCTAAAATAAATAAAGTTAGTACAAAATAATCGATACCTGCATAAAACGGTACACTTGGTAAAACAGGTGCCTCAATAACACCACAACCCAAAACCGCTGCCACAAGTGAAAAACACAGCCCGTAAAACCCATATCTGTTTTGACGGATAATGGCACTAAAAGCACCGAAACCAGCACTAATAACAATGCCTGTGATCAGGCCATAATAAAAAAGGTGATAGTGTTTTGCGTAAAGAGGACGGAGTTCTGGAGTGGTTAATACACTGGGAAATAAAAAACATAATGCACCAAACAGACAAAGTAAGCTGAGTGACATGGAAATAAAGGCGCTAATTTTCCCTAAACCTGCGTTAAGCTCTAAATTCTCAAATTTTGCTCTTAATTGATCAGTCATAATTCATATACAGTTCTTATTGTGTATAACGCGAATGCTATCAAAATTTAATAATAAATTGTAAAAAGAACCAGATTTAACTCAGACTAAAAATAGATAGATAAAGAAAACTAACTAATTCACTAAAATTCAGGCAAATTAGTTAGTTATTTCAAAATATTTATTTATCTCATACTGTTGAAATAAGATAAAAATAATGAAGTCATGAAATGAGATTTAGACCATTTATTTTTTATATGGAGTCTCATAAGTCGTCTCAGCAACTGGTGAAACGCGCCAGATCGTATTACCCACATCATCTGCAACTAACACAGCACCTGAGAAATCAATTGCCACACCCACCGGACGCCCATATGCTTTGCCTTTATCGCTGAGGAATCCAGTCAAAATATCTTGCGGTGGACCTGAGGGTTGCCCACTTCTAAATGGTACAAAAATGACTTTATAACCACTGTGAGGCTTACGGTTCCAAGAACCATGCTGACCAATCAATGCCCCTCCTCTAAATTGCGGCATGAGTTCGGCTGTATAAAATGTGAGGCCTAAAGAAGCCGTATGGTTGCCTAGCGCATAGTCGGGTTTAATTGCACGAGCAACCATTTCCGGATTTTGCGGTTTTACTCGCACATCAACATGTTGGCCATAGTAGCTGTAAGGCCAGCCATAAAAAGCACCGTCTTGAACCGATGTCATATAATCGGGTACTAGGTCACTCCCAATTTCATCACGTTCATTAACCACCGTCCAAAGTTTACCGCTTTGAGGTTGCCAAGCCATACCATTAGGATTACGCAGTCCTGTTGCAAATGGGCGTGACTGACCACTTGCAATATCAAACTCTGTAATTTGTGCACGACCTTTTTCTTGATCTAAACCATTTTCAGCAACGTTACTGTTAGAACCAACGGTAATGTACAGCTTGGTTCCAGCTGGGTTAGCAATTACATTTTTTGTCCAATGATGGTTTAAGGCACCACCCGGTAAGTCCAATACTTTGGTTCCACTGGCTGTAATTTGAGTTTCTCCTTCTTGGTAAGGAAAACGCACCAGTGCATCCGTATTAGCGATATATAAGTTGTTACCGACCAATGCCATACCAAATGGAGAATTTAAGTTTTGAAGAAATACCGTTTTCTGGTCAGCGACGCCGTCTCCATTAGTGTCACGAAGTAAGCTAATACGGTTTGCACTTGGATGAGATGAGCCTGCTCGTCTCATCACAAAAGACATGATTTTACCTTTAATACCTTTGCTGTCTTCTGGTTTAGGCGGTGCATCTGTTTCAGCAACTAATACATCGCCATTTGGTAACACATAAAGCCAACGCGGGTGCTCAAGTCCTTTGGCAAATGCTTTAACCTTTAAACCTTCTGCTGGTTTTGGCATTACCCCACTCGGCCAGCCTTCTGCTGGGGCTATATTAACGGTTGGTAATAGGCTTGATTTAGGTTCAGGAAGTTTTGGGTCTGGCCCATAACTATCAGTAATTGGATATTGAGAGGATGAAGCACATCCTGCCACAAGAACTACAACTGTAGTGCCTAAAATTGGCATTAAAAAACGTGTAAGCATCTTTTATCTCCATTTCTTATTTTTTCGCAATAAGCACAGAGTAATGCTTTAGAAGAAAGACTTATAGTTTATTTATTTAACCAAACTAAGGATTACCGTCTATATTTTCAAAATTTTAATACATAACTAGTGTTTTCTAGACATTTAAAAGACTCTATTTATCAACGACACATTAATACTTAGCGTTAGGATTATTGCGTAGCATATTTAAGAAACCCTCTTTATCTTTTGGCGAGATCATTACTGTAGCCACTCTGCCATCTTTCATATAATAAATTTTAAGCCGATCTAGCGATAATGCTGGAGAGGAAAGTGGATTATGAGTAGGTTCTATGCGAGTAATATCATTAATATTAATTTTCCATCGAAACACTAAACTCCTAATAATTAAGGTATTGTTTTCTACTAGATAATAGGTATTAAAGATGGGAAGCCAAATAACCAAAATGACTAAACTATAAATGGCGAGGTGCGGAAAATTTGAAGCTAAAGAATAATGATAATTTGCTTCATAAATTTTCATAACGATATTGGCAGTGATCACAACAAATATTAATAAAAGCCACCAATCAATTTTTGATCTAAATTTCAAAATTTATCCTCCACGTCTAAATATCATTTATAACGAGTCTTTCTATATTTTTTATAAAATAATTGAACTAAAAATTAGCTTTAAATGTTAATGATACAAAATCTCGATCATCTATCGTGCTAAATTCATTAGAACCAAAAAAATTATTATAGGCAATCTCTGTTGTATATTTTTGCTGATAAGTCATAGATAAAGCCGCAGTTACACTCATTTGCCCTTCTTGAAAGTTTTGGCTATATCCATAAACATCATGTCTAAAACTAAGACTTGGCGTAATCACGGTAGAGGGTAAAATATCTTGATAATTTAATGCGCCACGTAATCGGTAACCAAATGACCATTCATTAAAAAAACCGTTTTTATTACAAAAGCGTTCATTTAAATTGTCTATTTCTGCATTGGTAAGATGAGCTGTACCATACGTCGTACATTTAAACTCACCTGTTTCAGGATTATAAGCACCTGTTGAAAGCTCACTACGACCAAATGCGCCTGTCCGGCCAATCCGATGATTACCAATATCTGCAATATGGTTTAAGGCAAACTCTGTAGACCATGTCAGCGAATTTGCACCCAAAATATTGAATATGTTGTCAGTTGCTCCAACCGAAAATTGTGTTACGGGTAAGCGTACATATCCTTGAATATATTGACCTAATTCAACAGTTTTTCCCGGCGGTGCAAATGGTGTTCCTTCCGATAGCACTTGAGCATAGACAATGTCTGTGCCGTTTAGTTGTAAAGGTTGATTAGGTTTGTGGGTTAATTCACTAAAAACGGTTGTTGTTCCAACTTTCCCAGTCAAACTTAATCCAAACATTTTGATATTTTCAGGATAGATAGAAAAATAACTCGCGGTATTAAAATGTTCGGGTCCTGCTGCTGTTACGGCCGTTCCATCAAAGTTTGCATTACGGCTATGGTAATTCGCATAGTAAATACCTAACTCAGCATTATTTAAACTGGGTAATGTCTGTTTTAAAGCAATGCCATATTGGCCGTTATCCTTTGCTTTTCTACTTTCTGCACGTGGAATATAGGTACGTAAACGAATTGCGGTATCCGATAATTTATCTCCACCTCCAGCAATCAGAACTGGACCTGCATTTTCGGGCACAAAGTCTGAAATCTCAAAGAAAGTTCCGTTACCATCAACAACTGAAGGTCTAAATTTAAATTGATAGAACCCTTCTATTTTCAAATTTTTATTAATGCTTGTGTCGAATGAAAACATTTCGGTTGGAATGATTCTTTCTTTTGCATCCCCACCCGGTCGGTTAATCGCGGCAAAATCAAATGCACTCACCGAATTTAAACCGTTTTGAAAAAACTGAGATTTCCCCCAATTTAAAGTCTGTTTGCCTAATTTTAAATTGATGCTTTTTCCACTGCCCAGTTCAAAATCTTTCCATATATAAGCATTCCATAAATCGATACCTTTGAACTTTGCGAGCCTTGGCCACGCTGAATCATTAAAGGGTTTAAAGTCTCCGTGCCCTGTCTCATAAGCATGGTCATACCAGTATTTAGTGCTAATGACCGCACCCTGCTGTTTTCCATTTAGCTTAACTTCGGTTATGCCTCTGATGATCTGTGAAATGGCATCATATTTACTAAAATTCATACGCCCATCATCACCATTCACATCAATGCTAGCGCCTTGTTTGCCTATTTTGTTTGCATCAGGCCGATAAAGTAATGAAACGGATGGGTCTTGTGTACTCCAACTAGCACCTAAGCTTAATGTCGTCCTTGTCTCGAACTTCCAGTCTTTATCAATATCAAAATTGGCTGCATTTGCTTTAGACATGAATAAAATTAGGCTTAATGAGACACCTATTTTTTGAATATATAAAACGTGATTATTTCTTTGATTTAAATAGACGTAATGACCCATCATATTATCTCCCTATAAATATGATTTTTCTTATTTATTGCTTATTACCCAAAGCCATCCATTGGCTTTTAAATGGTTTACATAAGCAGGTATTTTTTGTACTAGGCAGGTTGTTCGACCTGATCTAATTGTTGAATGAATTGTTCAGCTAAAGGCCAATAGCCAAAGCCAGATGCAGGGTTTAAATGCCCTACTTCACCTAAATTTACGAGTTGACTCCCCCACTTTTCTGCCATTTCACTTACAACTTCATAACGAGCTAAATGGTCATTGGTGCTTGCAACCAAAATGCTGTCGAAAGGTAGTGTTTGATTCGGTAAAGGACTCCATCCTTCTTGATAAAGTACAGTTGGGCTTGGATAATTTTCTGGCCAGCTTTCGTTTAAGTCAGGGGGAGCTACAAGTAAAGCACCCTGAATTGGTCTTTGATATTTTGCAGCCCAGTGTATTGTCATCAACACGCCTGCGCTGTGTGCAACCAAAATGACAGGCCCTTGTATTTGTTCGAGTTGTGCCTGAATAGCAGCAACTCTATTTTCACAATTGAGTTTATTGGTTTGCACAGGTGGTACAGAGCGAACCTTTGCTAGCTTTGTTTCTAAGATTGTTTGCCAATGCTCGGGAACATGATCGCGTAACCCCGGAATAATTAAAATTGTTGCTTTGGTTTGTATTTTTTCCATTTCGACGCCTGTGAATTTTGCCATCTAGGATGCATAAGAATTTTTATAAAACTCCACTCACAATAAAGGCTCATTTCAGTTAATGGTGTACATAAGACGTCACGGACTTTTCATTTGACGACACATCTTTTTTAAAGTTCGTAAATTAATTAAAATAGTTTTTGTAATTACAAATGAATTAAAAGAACAGGTTTAAAATTAAATAGACATCACGATTAGGCTCTTAAATAAAAGCTTTTGTAATGTGGATATTTTAGTTATAACTAGATATGAGCTGTAAGGAATATGGCTGATTAAGAACAGGAGATAATAAAATGGTGCCTCTTGCGCATACCGCCTCTTTAAAAAATTATTTGGCAGTTGCTCAGCAATTAGATCTAAATCCCTACCATTTATTATCACGTGTTGGGCTTAGTCAAACCCAATTGAATGATCTTAAACAACGTATTCCTGTAGATAAAGCCATTACCTTGCTTGAAGAATCAGCCCAAATGAGTAATTGCGATGTTTTCGGATTACATATGGCAGAGCAACGCGAAATCGCGGATTTTGGTGAACTGAGTTTATTATTAAGTTACCAATATACCTTGAGAGAAGCACTACAAACGATTGTTCGTTATAGGAATTTACTCAACAACTCACTTGAAATATATATAGAAGAAATTGACGATACGGTTGTTATTCGAGAAGAAGTGGTAACGACAACTTGCGGTTATAGTCGTCAAGCGACTGAGCTTGCTTTAGGGATTACCCATCGTTTTTGTGCAGCACTGATGATGCAAAAATGGCGACCGTTAAGTGTACACTTCACTCATAACCCGCCTAATGATTTATCTTTGCATCGGCGGATTTTTGGCTGTGCGCTCGAGTTTGGTAGTGACTTTAATGGCATTGTTTGTACGGCGGCTGAACTTGATACAACAAACCCTCAAGCAAATCTGGCGATGGCTAACCATGCACAGCGTTATTTAGATATTTTGCAGAATAGTAATGAATCGACCATGATTTTTGATATTCGTAAAAGTATTTATCTTCTTTTGCCAATGGGCCGCGCTACTATTGATCAAGTCGCTCAAACACATGGTATTCATGTACGAACTTTACAACGTCGATTAGAAGAAGCTCAGACGAGTTTTAGTGATTTAATGAATGAAGTACGCAAAGATCTCGTATTTCGTTATTTAAAAAATCTAAATTATTCACTTGCTCAAGTGTCTGATATTTTAGGTTACTCAATGCCGAGTTCTTTTACCCGTTGGTTCATTAGCCAATTTGGTATGTCACCGAATATGTGGCGTAGTCACAATAAAGCCCTGCTCAATTAATTTCTCTTTATGTGAAGCCAAATGAAGTCATTTAAAATATAAGGAAGCTGGAGAACCACTCCACAGCTTCCTTAAAAATCTAATTTTTAAAATTAAAACCACAAGCGCATAAGCCCAAGAACCAATATCACTAAAAAGATGCTTTCACCGATCATTAAAAGAATCGGTTTAATGCCGACCGATGCTAATTCTTTTAACTGAGTTTTCATTCCTAAAGCACTAATTGCAATGACTAAAAACCAGCGTGATAAATCATTGATCCCATTTTGAACCATTGCTGGTATCCATCCTGTACTGTTAATACAAGCGAGTAGTAGAAAGCCAACGGCAAACCAAGGCAGCAATGGTGGCCGCTCTCCTGTTGAATCTGCTCCTTGCATACGGGTAATCATGGCTGCACAAACGATTACTGGAAGCAGCATTGCCACACGCATGAGCTTAACTACAGTCGCCGTATCGCCTGTTTGAGTAGACATGCTATAACCAGCGCCGACCACTTGCGCCACATCGTGAATCGTAGCACCAAGAAACACACCAGCCGCTTGTGGCGATAACTCTAGCCACTTCGCAATCATCGGATAGACGATCATTGCAAAGGTTGAAAGTGCCGACACGCCAATCACGGTAAACAAAGTCGCCTTTTCTTTTTGCGGATGATTTGGAAAAGCAGCGGATAGCGCCAGTGCGGCTGAGGCACCGCAGATTGCCGTTGATCCACCAGTGAGCATGCCAAATAGTTTTTGGAAGCCTAAAATTTTAGCGGCAATAACAGAAACTGTAATTGTGACAACAACCAAAGTGACAACTAACGCAACTGGTTGCCAACCTAGTGCGGTAATTTGTCCTAAAGTTATACGCATACCGAGTAACGCGATGCCCATCCGCAGCACACTACGTGCGGTAAACTCGATACCTGCCTTACATTTACTTTCAGCCGCTAAAAAATTCACGCTCATGCCGAGCAGTAGTGCAAATAGCATAACTGGCGCGCCATAATGCTCTGATAAAAAACAGGCAGCCGCAGCAACGACCGAACTGACCACAAAGCCTGGTGCCAATTCTCTTGTACGTTGGGAAAATTTTTTCAAAACTAAACTACTCATGATTTTCCCCACAACCGATCACAATAAATACCTTGTCCTCGATCACTTCTACGGGATAGGTTGCAACTTTGAGCTGAGCAGAATTAACCAAACAGCCATTTGTTAAATCAAAGCGTAGACCATGGGCACAACACTGAATCACTCGTCCTTCTAGACGTCCACTAAATAGCGATGCGCCCTGATGAGGACAACTGTCATCGATTGCATAAAATTGAGTCGCAACGTTAAATAGTGCGAGAGTTTTATCTCCAATTTTAAAAAAAGCCCGCTCACCTGAATGCGGTATTTTCTCAAAAGGCACTTCAAATCGGTTGGTCATATCAACTCTCCTTGTGCCAGCATTGCCTCTTGCATCGCTTGATAAAGCGCATCTGCTGATTGCGCGCCCACCAATGCAGAAGCACGATCAAAAATAAAATAAGGCACGCCATTACCTCCTGTACTTGCAGAGATAAAATCTTGATGGTCTTGAATAAGCAAATCTTTGATCAGTTCACGCGGGAAACCACAGCGTTTGGCGATTTTGTATAAAGTGGTGGTATTTCCGATGTCTAACCCATCATAAAAATATGCAGCAAAGAGTTGTTCTAACAACGCATTGCACTGCTCAGGAGTTCCTATCTTTAAAGCTTTATCAAATAAGCGATGAGCTTTGGCTGTATTTGGCATGCGTTTAATTTGCTCAAAATCGATCTTGAGCCCAACTTTATTTGCAGCGTTATTGACCTGTTCTTGTCTCATACGAACTGCTGTCAAACTATCTAACCGTTTCAAATAAAACGTTTGAAAAGGTACACCTTCAACAGCTAAATCAGGTATAAGCTGAACACCTCGCCAGTAGACGATAACATTGACTTTGGGGTGAAGCTGATAAAATCTATTTATAGCGATCAGTAACTGACGTTTTCCGATCAAACACCAAGGACAAATAAAGTCAAAAAATACATCAATATGTAATTGCCGAATCATCATTTGTTATTCATCCCGCATTTTTGGATTTGGTTATCTGAATGATTTTTGAGCTCAGTTATTCCTTGCTGCTCAAAGCGTGAGATATCTTTGTGATAATGGCGTTTGGCATAAAAAAATATGGCTGCGGCTGCAATACTGACCAACGGCATGAGTTGAAATGCGCTATGTAAACCAATCACATCAGATACTTTGCCAACGACTAAAGGACCAAGAGCCAAACCAAGAAAATTATTAGCTAAGGTGAGTGTTGCAAATGCAGAGCCATGAACTGAGTTATGTGTGAGATTAGCCACCATGGCACTAGATGGACCATTGGTTCCTAGAGCAATAAACATTCCGAGACAAATGAGAAGTAACTGGTTACGTCCCGCAGGCACAGCAAAAGCAATTAATAAAAGAACACAACCGAGCAAGCAGTATGTAATCGCTAAACTGACCTTACGATCTGGACAGTTACGGCCCAAATAGTCACACAACATGCCGCATAGAATTGTGCCTACTGCACTACATAGCAGAATGATCGCTGCCATCACACCTGCCTTGTCGGTACTCATGCCGTAATAGCGATTGAGATAACTCGGCATCCAGACAATTACTGTGCCACCAACAAATAATTGCAGACCACTACCAATGTAAGTGGCAATGACTGAACGACTTGAATATAAAGTTTTTAAAGGGCTTTTAATGTGCTGAGTTTTACTACGAATTTTATTTTGAGGTGCTGCGTTTATTCTGTTTTCTTTCACTAAAATTGGATATAGAAAAGCCAAAATGAGACCAAATAAAGCAATGCTTCCAAAAGCCCAACGCCAACCGAAATGCTGTGCAAGTACACCACCTAAAGCCACACCCAAAAACGAGCCAAATACGCCACCCGCCATAAAAGCACTGGCGAGTGTTGCACGCATTTCTCGTGGAAAAACAGCCACAACCACGGCGATTCCAACGCTGCCATAAGCAGCCTCACCCACACCAACCATAAAACGAGCAATAAACATCTGCTCATAATTTTCAGCAAGCGCACATCCTAAAGTCGCCAAACTCCATAACGTCGCCATAATGGCCAAGCTTTTCACTCGCCCAAAACGGTCTGCCATTAATGACAACGGCAGAGTCAATAAACCCACCATTAAGGCGACAATGCCACTGAGCAAACCTAACTGACTATCGCTGAGCAACCACTCATTTTTAAGTAAAGGAAAAACTGCGTTTAAGACTTGTCGAGACATGTAATCTGAAATGAGCAGACCAAATGTCAAAGCAAAAACAAGCCATGCATAACGACGAGGTATACTGATTGACGAATCAACATCGCTCATCTGATCTGAATACTGATGTGCATTCATACGACCTCCTTGTATTTTTTATAATTTCTATTTAGCTAGTGCAGCAAGGCACTTTTAAAATCAAAGCGAATAAGCTGCACTACAATTGAGGTCTAAATTCCGTTAGACCTTGTCACATTATTTACGCTGCGGCACGCCCTTTTGCCCTGCTTTACGGTTGGGTGCCATACCATTCGCGATTAGGGTTTCTTCAATACTGTTGTATTGCACCCCAATACGATAAATTTCACGGGCTTCTTTTCCTGAGGCAATTTCACGGCCTAGTTCATGAGCAATTCGAACGGTTTGCTTAATTTGCTCTACAGATGAAAAACGGCGTCCGTGATGATCAATGATCGTGTCTTCGTTGCCCACACGGGCATGTAAACCCATTGCCATCGACATGGTATTAAAAGGCAAAACATTTTTGAGTAGAGACTCAGATGTCAAAGTACATCCATCGGGTACGCGATGAATAAAATTAAAGAAATTAAATGGGTTTGGACCATCAAAACCACCGCCGATTCCAATCCAAGTTAAGTTTAACGGCCCCATGTACAATCCTTTACGCACCATACGTTCTAACGTCTCAAGACCATGCATACCCGTTAATTGAAAGTGCGGTTGAATATTGTTTTTACATAAGCGTTTAATATGTTCGGCAACCCATGCAGGCCCTGCTGGCACAGTCATCTCTGCATATGCTGCCTGAGTCGCTGGATGTGCCAATGAAGTCCCTTCTAAATATTCAGGATAGAGCAATTCCATAATATTCATTTGTGTGGTGTTAATTGCCACCGTAACCTGATCGGGCTTTGGAGTGAGTTCGGCCAACATATGTCGGGTGTCATCACTTAACCATAGAGCTGCCTCACCTTCACTCTCTGGTGCAAATGAAATCGAACCACCCACCTGAATAATCATGTCAGGTACAGCTTCACGAACACCTGCGATGAGTTCATTAAATTTTGACAAGCGTTTAGAGCCTTTGCCATCAAGCTCACGGACATGTAAATGCAGCACTGTCGCGCCTGCTTCATAGCACTCAACTGCTTTTTGTATTTGCTCATCCATGGTCACTGGAATATCTTCGGGAAAGTCTTCTGGCATCCATTCGGGTCCATACGGCGCAACCGTGATTACCACTTTTTCCATATTTTCTGGGTGCAATGAGTCGTCAAAGAATTGCATGTGCATCTCCTCATATATTTTTTAGAATTTTCAATTAGATAAAATTATTAACCTATAGACTTAATAGGTCGCGTCACCAATAATGCCGGCCCGTTCCATTTTTCGGTGGCAAGGTGGGTAATCCATGACTGCATAATGTTGTGTGCTGCGGTTATCCCAGATGGCAATGCTGTTAGGCTTCCAACGCCAACGCACTTGAAACTCTGGAATATACGCTTGAGAAATTAAGTAACGCAGTAGTTCAGCTGCGCCCGGATTGGCATCTTGTCCAAATCTAACGCGCTCTTTGGTGTGATAGTTACTAAAGTGGGTTGTGAACGCGTTGACGTATAAAATTTTCTCGCCCGTTTCAGGATGAGTACGTACCACTGGATGCTCAGCATCAGGGAACTTTGCTTTTAAGTCCAAGCGTTTTTCAAGTGGCATAGCCGCACCAAAACTCGCTTCTATGCTGTGGTAGGCACGTAAGTCTGCAATCTTAGCCTTAATATCGTCGGGTAAAGACTCATAGGCCATAACCATATTAGTCCACATGGTGTCACCACCTACAGGTGGGCATTCAACACAGTGCAGCACACATCCCATCGGTGGAACCTTGCGCCAGCTTGCATCGCTGTGCCAAGCATTTTCATAACGATCGACAGGACTTTCCGGATGTTTATAAATCTGCACCAAACCCGGATGATCAGGATGGCTGCCTACCGCGGGATGATCTTCAAGCGGTCCAAATTTTTCTGCAAAAGCCACATGATCCTGACGGGTTAAGAGCTGATCTCGCAAGAACAACACGCGATGTTTAAGTAGTTGTGTGCGAATTTCAGTAAATAATCCATCATCATAAATCGCATCAGCGAGCTTGACACCACTAAGCTCTGCACCAATATTGCAAGTTAACTGTTCAATTTGCATAAGAAATCCCTTCAAATTACAAAGATTGATGAACCTATTGTTTTACGTGCTTCCAAATCACGATGAGCTTGCACGGCATCCTTTAGCTCATAGCGCTGATTAATTTCAATTTTGATTCGCCCATGTCGAACATGATCAAATAATTCATTTGCCAGTTCTTTCTTCTCGGCAGGATCTGCAATGTAATCTGCCAAAGCTGGACGTGTGACAAACAATGAACCTTTCACAGCGAGTAATACGGGATCAAAAGCAGGAATTGGACCAGATGCTGTTCCTACGCAGACCAACAAACCACGGCGTTTGAGAGAGTCTAATGAACTCATAAAAGTGGCTTGGCCAACACTATCGAAAACGACATTTACCCCCACGCCGCCTGTTAACTCACGTACACGCTCCGCAACATTTTCATGACTGTAGTTAATGACATGATCACAACCATGAGCTCGTGCTACAGCAGCTTTTTCTTCTGAAGATGTGGTCCCGATAACAGTTAGGCCAAGTAATTTAGCCCATTGAGAAACGATCAGCCCAACACCACCTGCGGCTGCATGTAATAAAATTGAATCACCCGCTTTAAAGTCATAAATGCGGCGCATTAGATAAGCAGCGGTCAACCCTCGCATGGTCATGGCTGCCGCTGTTTCACAAGAAATTTCTTCGGGTAATTTAATTAAAGCATTTGCTGGAATTAAACGGTGGGTGCTATATGCACCTAACGTATTTAAAAAACCTGTATAGGTAACTCGATCACCTACTTTAAGCTGAGTTACTCCTTCACCTAAAGCTTCGATAACACCAGATGCTTCGACGCCCATGCCATTAGGCATTGGAATTTGATAAGTTCCATTGCGAAAATATGTATCGGCATAATTTAAACCGACTGCCACATGACGTAGGCGTACTTCTCCAGCTTTTGGATCTCCTACTTCTACATCTTCATAGCGCATTACTTCTGGCGTTCCTGTTCCATAGAAACGTATAGCTTTCGTCAACGTCATGTCCTATTCCATATTTTGGTTTTTTATTGAGTGCCTATAAAAGCAATAACCAAAATTACAACAGTTAGGATATGGACCACTTTACATTTGACGACACAAGCTTAACGTTTAATGACAAAGGATATTCCAAATATTGCTAAACAGTATTTCCAGCAATTGCAGCAGATATATTTAAATTGGTGCTATGAGAATTTTTATTTTCACTCAAGCTAAAACTTACTGCCTCTTTTGCGTGAATAGTGGTGGTATCAAATAAAGGAACCGAGAATTTAAGCTCGCCAATTAACATACAAATTTCGGTACAACCTAAGATAATTCCTTGAGCTCCTTCAGCAATGAGCCTCTCTACAATAGCAATGTACTTTTGCTGAGAATCGGGGTTAATTACACCTAAACAAAGTTCTTCATAAATAATGCGATGGACTGTCTTTCGATCTTCTTCATTTGGAATAATCACATCAATTCCATAATCCTGCAATCGAGCTTTATAAAAATCTTGCTCCATTGTAAAAGCTGTTCCTAACAGTGCAACTTTACCAATGTTTTGACTCAAAATTTCTTTTGCCGTTGCGTCAGCGATGTGTAAGAAAGGAACGGTAATTGAATCTTCAATCTGTGCAGCAACTTTATGCATGGTGTTAGTGCACACCAAAATACAATCTGCTCCTGCTTTTTCTAAATTTTGTGCTTGCTCAGCTAAATATGCGCCAGCTTCTTGCCATAAACCCTTCGCTTGCAAGGCTGCTATTTCTTCAAAATCGACACTATTAATAATGACCTTAGCTGAGTGCAATTTTCCTAATTTACGATGAACCATTTTATTGATTTGCTGATAATAAAGCGCTGTAGATTCCCAACTCATTCCGCCTAATAAGCCGATTGTTTTCATTATTGAATCCTTCTATTTATGCAAAACTTATCTATATCTCTTATGGGTAAAGCGCAGCTAGAATAAAATTGCTTTCTTAGTTTATTTCTAGCTTCTCCCATTTATTAATATGAAAAGCTGTGGAGGCCAGAGAAATGTTTAAGTTCAATAGACCTTATTTATGAACTTCCCAAAACAGAAAACTCCTTCATAAATCCCAAATCATAAAACATAAGAATTCACGCAAAATTCACGACCAGCTCTTTAATTTGATCTTATAAAGTTGGCTTGGATATCGACATGAAAATTATAACTACAGCCCTAGGGTTGATTACTTTGGTAGGTTTAACGGCGTGTAAAAGTGTGCCTAGTTACTCAGGTGACTATGGCAAAGCTGAACAAAAAATTACTGGTATAGAATTAGATGACCAACAGGCGCTAGATGTCGGCAATCGTTTTGTCGCTGCATTTAATACGCTCGGTACCCCTTCTTTTGTAAATAACGCGAGTAATCTTTACGCTGATCAACTTTATATCAACGATACACTCTCGCAGTTCTCTCAAAAGAAAGATCTCATTAAGCATTTTGAAGGCATGAATGCCCGAGTGAATAATGTCACGGTAAAACTCATTAGTGCAACTCATCACGAAGATACCGCCTATATTCATTGGTACATGACTTATGACTTTAAAATGCTAGGCCGCTCAAAAACCATGGCTTCTTATGGAATTAGTCAAATTAAGATTAATGACCAACAAAAAATTATTTTCCAGCAAGATTATTGGGATCCAGCGAATGGCCTCTACCGTTCTTTACCCATATTCGGAGGAGTATATAAATGGATATTGCCGTTCAAAAAAGTCGAATCTTGATATTTCTAGGAATCTTAATCGTATCTCAAGCGAATGCGGCTGAACTAAAAAAATGCAGTTCAGCACCTTTAATGGTAACGAGCAAGAAGGTGGGAAATGTCAGTTACTTTGCTGAAGATTGCCTAAAAAATTGGCAAAGCCAAAGCATCAAAATGGAGTTTAGCTATAACCGCGATATTCCCGAGTGGGCATTTAAACGCGCAGCCACCCACTTTTTGAAGAAAAATGTTAGCGGCTTTGATACGAAATCCCCGCTTAATCATATTAATGAACTATATAGGCCAATTAAGAGTGGAGATCTTTATAGTCTCAACTATCAACATGAAAATCAAAAACTAGAACTGAAATTAAATCAGAAGCTACTCGGCTCTTTAAACAATCCGAATGCAAATCAATATTTTAAAATCTGGTTTGGTAGCGAACCGTTTAATGCTAAATTAAAACAACAATTATTAAATTAATGGCTTAATAAAATCTCATGGGTAATCACTTTATCCTCATGGTTGAGGACCATTTTGAACTTGCAGCAACGGTCTGCGAATTTCTTGAAGTGCATGATTATGTTGTCGATCATGCACGTAATTTAGATGCTGCACGGACTTTTCTCAAATCTCAGCATTATCATCTTTTGTTGCTCGATATAAATTTGCCCGATGGCTCGGGTTATGACCTATGTAACTGGCTACGTACCGAACAAGGCGTTGATATTCCCGTTCTTATGCTAACAGCAAGAGATACTTTAGATGACAAACTTAAAGGTTTTACTGCTGGCACAGATGATTATTTAGTAAAACCTTTTGATTTTAATGAACTAGTAATGCGGATTCGTGCATTAATAAAAAGAGCAGCTGGCGAAGTCACTCACCATAAAATTCAGATTCACGACTTAATTCTTGATAGCGCAACTCAAACCGTGGTTCGTGCTGGAAATAATATCGAGTTACCCCCTATTCAATTTAAACTATTAAAAATTTTGATGCGTCAGTCTCCAAAAGTGGTGACCAAGCAAGAACTGATGATGGAATTATGGGGCGACGAAGAACCTGAAAGCGATGCGTTACGCAGTCACATTTATAACTTAAGAAAAATGGTTGATAAACCTTTCGACCCTAAACTATTACATACAGTGGCAGGTGTCGGTTTAAAAATTGCTTTGGAAGATTCTGCGACTTAACTTAAATAGACCACAACAATTAAGCCTGTGGTTGGCTCCAAATCGAGTTCAGGATGAGTGGTTAAATAGTACTGCCGATCAAACAGCTCCACTCTCCATCCTAATTGCTTGCAAAGCTTTTGTACCAATTGCAAACCAATGCCATGACCTTTAGCCTTTAAGGAAAGTTGTGTGTCGCTGAGCTCTTGCACCTTTACATCGTTAGGTAAAGAAATTCCAATTCCGTTATCTGCAATAATCAGGCTGTTTTTTTGTTGAATAATGTCGATTTGTGAACCTTGAGAATAGTTAAGCGCATTACGTAAAATATTACCTAAAACCATTTGAGTCATAGAAGGATATAACCAGCGTGGCTGTTCAGCTGAGTCTGGATGAATACTAATATGTATTCCTTTACTCACACTCATCACTTCTAAACTTTCAACTAAATCCTTTACTGTTTTGGATAATAAATTTTTCTCAGATGGCAAGCTCTGTACCGTATTACGTGCAATCGCAAGTAAGGTATCAACGAGCAACTGCATATCTTCAATTGTATTGTGAAGACGGACTAAGGATTTATCGTCTCCATATTTCGCCTGACACAGTTGCACATTACCTTTCAAAATGGTGAGTGGAGTGCGTAACTCATGACTCACATCTCCAGTAAATTCTCTTTCGCGTCGAATAAAATCACTTAAAACCTGATGATATTTTTCTAAAGCTTGTTTGAGATATTCAGCTTCCATATTGCCATTGGTATTAATATCTCTAAAAGGTGATGCTTGAGTGTCTTGATGTGCCCAATCAATATTTTCTAAAGCATTCGCCAAACGTGTAATTGGAGAAAAATAGCGTCTTGCTCTTCGATTTGACCACCACAAAAAGCTATATAAAACAGATAAGCTGAACATCAGTGGAGCAAGACCAAATAACCAGATCAGTTTATTAACATTACTTTCGCCAAATACCAACAGAACATGCTGACCATTACGCTCACCATAGACCGTCATTCTTTCTTTACCATCAACGAATACTCTGTGCACGCCACTTTCTAAATGCATTCCCCGAAAAGGTTGAGGCGCGACCTGTGTATTCCAACGATATCCATATAAATTTTTAGTATCTGGTAAATCAGCATTTGGATTACGTTCTATGCGTAACCAGTAATGCTCCATTTCCTGTTCTAAAGCGGTTTTAAGTAAAGAGCCCTTAATCACCCAAGCACTACAAGCCAACCCGACCACGATCGATAATGCAATCAGACCAATCTGCAACCAGTAATATCGATTGAACATTTGGGCTAATGGATGACTCGCTTTGCCATCATGTCGATTTTTTATCATATCTTTATCGCCGGGATAGGCTATAGAAATTACTATGATCGCTTTTTAAATAAAAAGTGACCAATGACCCATTCTTGACCTTGCTCAAAACCAAATAACTCAGCACAAGCCATGAAGAAAATACGCCAGCGTTGCCACCAAATATTGGCATCTTTTCCATAGATTTTTTTAAACAAGGGCTTCAGTTCGACTTCTTGGTTATCCATGTTATCAAGCCAAGCATTTGCCGTTCTCATATAGTGCTCACCCGACCACTGCCACTGTTGAGCCAACTCTAAATGCTCTTGAAAATGCAAAAAAGTCGAAGTCGAAGGCATTAAACCGCCAGTAAAGAAATACTTGGACATCCAATCATAATCTGATTTCACTTCAAAAGGATAATGTAAAAAGCGATGGCAAAAAATATGACACCAAAGTAAGCCGTCTGCTTTTAACCAGCCCTGAATTTTTTCAAAAAGACGTTTGTAATTACGAACGTGTTCAAACATTTCAACCGATACAACACGATCAAACTTGTTTTGTTCTAATTGGAGTACATTCACATCACAGGTGAGCACTTCAACATTGGTTAAACCTCTCAACTCTGCTTGCCGAAGAATATGCTTTTTCTGCGTTGCAGAATTTGAAACAGCCGTAATCTGTGAGCGTGGATAGTTTTCTGCCATCCACAAAGTTAAAGAGCCCCAACCACAGCCTAACTCTAAAATGTGTTGACCGTTTTTAAGTTGTGCTCTTTCACAATAAATCTGAAGAGCCAACTCTTCTGCCTCATCTAAAGTTGTGGTTTTAGTCGGGAAATAACACGCACTATATTTGAGTCTTTTTCCAAGCACCGCCTGAAAAAACTCGGTCGGCAATTCATAGTGCTGCTCGTTTGCCTTATCCGTTTCAACGGCGATTTCGCTCTTCTTCAGCATATTAAGCACATCCATGTAGCGCTGCGCCCCTTGTTCAGGGTCATAACGGCCTTCTTGGATTAAGCGCTTTTTACTTAAAGCACGAATTGCAGCTCGAATTGCATGATCTGGAATCACACCACTTTCAACAATTTTCAAAGACTGATGAACAATAAAATCCATATGCGCACCTATTTTTTGGGTTTTCGCGGAATAAACATTGATGTTTTTTGTTGATAATCAAGATAATTTTGACCGCGACTTTTAATTGCTTGTTTTTCACTAAATGGAATACCCGTGACGTAATATAAAAATAGCCACATCAGTAACGGATAAATCCACAATAGATATTGGCCTGCCGCTAAACCAATAATTGGATAGGCAAACCAATGTAACCATTCAAAAAAATAATTGGGGTGACGTGAATAACGCCATAAACCCTGATCCATCGTTTTGCCATGATGATCTGGATTTAATTTAAATCGGTATAATTGCTGATCAGCGAGTTGTTCTCCAATGAAAGCAATTGCCATGATGACAGCTGCAATTACTAAAGCGACTTTATATCCTCTACTCCATTCAGTTGCCTCTACATTGAGGAGCATCCACATCGGCAAAAAGAACAAAAGCACTAAAAGTGTTTGAAAGATAAAAAAGAATAAAAAGCCAATATGCTGAAACTTACCCATCGCTTTACGCATGCTCGCGTAACGGCCATCTTCTTTTTGTTCAGATTGATAACGTCTTAACAGATGCCAAAATAATCTTAAAAACCATAAGCCGCTAAAAATACCGATAAAAAGACGCACTTCAACTGGGGCAACTGAAATGAGTAAAGAAGACACAATAATGTTTACTGCCAGACAGAAACTCCATGCAGCATCTACTATTCCAGCTCGGCCATTTAGAGTGGCAAGTAGCCAGCTCAGCAACATGATCATTAAATCTAGAATCAGTAAATTACAAAACATGAGCAGTCTCCTTACTTGAGCTGTTTGATTTAGTAACTGGTACTTTCAAACAACAAGTGAACATTGCTTATCACGCCTTCTTTAAAACCACCTTCGCAATAACATAAATAAAAATCCCACATGCGAATGAAGTTTTCATCAAAACCTAGAGCCAATACTTGTTCCCGCGCTGCTAAAAACCGCGCTCGCCAGTGATGAAGTGTTTGTGCATAACTTAAACCAATATCATTTAAATGCTTTAACCTTAAACCACTCTCAGAAGCAGTTTTAGTTAATACACTCACACTAGGAATAAAGCTACCCGGGAAAATATAGCGCTTAATATAATCAACTGTATTTAATGCTTTTTTATACCGGAAATCTTCAATAGTAATGGCTTGAATAAATGCCAACCCTTTCGGTTTTAAGAGTGCTTTACATTGATCAAAGTATGTCGATAAATATTGCGCACCAACCGCCTCAACCATTTCAATTGAAACCAGCTTATCGAACTTGCCTTCGAGCAAACGGTAGTCTTTAAGTTGCACATCAATTCGATGTGCCAAGCCAGCTTCATTTACACGAGTAACCGCTTCATCATATTGAGCTTGTGAAATGGTAATGGTGGTTACTCTACAGCCATAATGTTGAGCTGCATAAATTGCAAAACCACCCCACCCACTTCCAATTTCAACCAAATGATCTAGTGGTTTTAAATCTAACTTTTTACAAATGATCTCTTTTTTTAAATCAGATGCTTGTTCGAGTGTCATGTTTTCATTTTCAAAAACGGCGCTCGAATACATTAAAGACGGATCTAAAAATAATTTAAAAAAGTCGTTGCTTAAGTCGTAGTGCTCGGCAATATTTTTACGGCTACCACTTATAGAATTCTTTCGATTTTGATACCAAGCTTTAAGAAAAAACTGGCTCGCTTGAGCAATAACATTCTGGTTGATTTGGTCTAATACAGCTCGGTTACGTGCCAAAATCTGAATCAACTCGACAAGGTTCTCGCTGCTCCAGTCACCACGAATGTAGCCCTCTGCTGCTCCCAAAACACCATTTTTTAAAATGAGATCCATCAATAAAGGATTGTGAACTTCAATCACAGCATGTAAGTCTGAAACTTCACCGGCCGTCCCATTCCACGCGCCCTGAAAAGTGATCTGTCCATGACGTAATTTGAGAAGACTCTTGAGCAATAACGGTAGTGAGTCATCTTCACCATAAAGAAATGTTTTTATCATGTCTTATCTACCTTGATCTTTTTAGGATGACGATAAAATGGAACTTTTTTTCGCCACAACTTAAATGCCTCTAAATATATTGAAAACAACATTTTAAAAGGCGCTAGGCTGTTTATAAGAGCATATCGATATTGCTGTGAAGGAAATGTGATGGGCACAAGCTCAAAGCGCATAGTGGCATCAAAGACTTGTTTTTGCTCTTCAAAAAGCTGCATGTGAATGACATTCTGCTGATCTGAAAAACTAAATCGCCAACGGTAAGTCAACTGCATGGGCATGAACGGCGAAACATGAAATGATTTTTCAAAGTTAAAATCAAAACTCTGATAATCACCCACCTGACTTTGTTGTTTTATACAGTCATGTGTATAGACTTTTCGTTCATTCCATGGGGTGTTGGTAATTTCACTAAGAATAAATAACGGTTTTCCGGCTTTATTTAAAACAAAATAAAATACGACCGAATTAAACCGAAAACCTAAACAACGAGGCAAAGCCAAGACTCGGATTTCCCAGTCTGGCCGAAGATGTAAGTGATTATTTTGCAGTATCGCTTTCTCTACTCTGTCCCTTATAGAACCGTGATACATGTTTAAAAAATCATTTTTAGATAGCTTTAATACATTCCAATGATCCGTCGACCAGAGTGAACAATTTTTTGTAATATCAACTAATTGATCTGGATCAAACCATAAATAATTTAAGGTCGATGTAAACTCATGCGGTTTAGGGCTATAACGCCGATGACGAATAAGCGCAGGAGCGATAGCAAGTTTATTTAATAACATTTGAAAGCTCCTTACTTATTCTTATAACGCTAAGAGTTGCTCAACAACACGTGCTGCACTGCGGGCACCGTCTTCATGAAAGCCCCAGCCCCAATATGCTCCACAAAACGAAGTCCGATTTTGCCCATTAATTTCGTGCCAACGAGATTGAGCTTGAATCGCTTTTGCATCAAATACGGGATGTCGGTATTGCCGCTCAACCAAAATGTCTTCGGCTTTGATTTTCATATTCGGATTTAAAGTAGAAAAAATTTGCGTAGCACAGGATAAATTCTGCAAATTGTTCATCCAGTAGGTAAAACCATAATGTATGTTGGACACTTCGTTTTGAACTTGAGAAGTTGGTGTTACATGTACATGCCAGCTTGCCCACTGCAAACGGCTTTTAGGCATAATTGAAAGATCACGATGGACGACCATTCGATTATCTTGATAACCAAATTGGCTTAATATTTCTTGTTCAAGTTCTGACGCATCTTTAATTAAATTTAAGCTATCGTCAGCGTGGCTTGCAAAAATCACCCAGTCATATTGGGCTTGCCCTTCAACGGTTTCGATCAACACAGTTTCTGGTGAACGACTCACAGCTTTTACTTCTGCAAATTTCCACTCAATGGATCGGCATTTCTTTTGAATAGCACGAATATAGCTTGCCGAACCATGTTTAACTGTTTGCCATTGTGGGCGGTCTTTTAACTGCAACATGCGGTGATGTTGAAAAAAGCTCACCACAAATCGATATGGAATTTGTCCTACTTGCTCAACGGGTGCCGACCATAAAGCACCGCACATCGGATAAAGATGCTCATAACGGAACTCATGACTATATTTGTGAAGGTCCAAATACTCTTCAATCGATAAATTAGGATCAATATCCGCCACATCTATATCTTTATTGTCATCATAAAAACGCAGCAAATCTGAGAGCATTTGCAGAAATTTTCGGTTTAAAAAATTCTGCGGACGGGCAAAGAGCGACCATTTTTTTGAAGGATTATATTGAAGTCCACTGACCAGATTATTCACAGAAAAACTCATATCGCTGCTTTGAGTTTCTACGCCTAATGTTTTAATCATGTCGGTAAATAACGGATAGTTATAGTCATTAAACACAATAAAACCACTATCTACCGCGACTTTAGTGCCTTTTATCTCTAGCTCGTGAGTGTCAGTATGACCGCCAAAATAATTATTTTTTTCATACACAGTGACTTGATGTTGTTCTGACAATCTCCAAGCTGCGTAAAGTCCAGATATCCCCGAACCAATAATGGCAATTTTCATAACACTTCACCGTTTTCAATTTTTTCTATCGATAGGTTTTTAATCTTTTTGTATTGATAAACCTTGTCTGGTACTGGCTTTAGCCCCCACACCAAACCAAATATAGACATCAGTTTGAGCACATAAAAAGTGATATCAATCTGCCACCAATAAAAACCTTGTCGCACACTGCCTGCGTAAAAGTGATGGTTGTTGTGCCATCCTTCACCCAAGGTAATTAAAGAAAGTAGGAAGTTATTACGGCTATCATCTGGGGTGTTAAACTCACGTGAGCCATAACGATGAGCGAGTGAATTAATACACAAGGTTGCATGTGTTAATAGAACAGTGGAAATCACAAATCCCCACACTAAAAGCTGTAAACCATTGGTGCCCAACTCAGGGAAATGTTGTGCAAGCCACGAACCTAAACCATAAATTGCTAAGGCCGTCAAAATCACAATAGGCAAACTAAATCGATCTAGCCAAATTAGCTCTGGATATTTCAACCAGTCTTTAATGACTTTTTTTCGAGTGGCAAAATTTTGCTCATTTAAAAACCAGCCTACATGCGAATACCAAAAGCCTGCTTTCGCTGAATGCGGGTCCTGATCGGTGTCGGTAAAGTGATGGTGATAACGGTGATGTGCTGCCCACCATAACGGCCCGCGCTGCGCACTCATGGTTCCGATCAGTATAAAAATGAATTGAACAATACGTGAGGTTTGAAAAGTTTTATGCGAAAGATAGCGGTGAAAAAAAGCAGTAATTGCAAACATGCGAAGAAAATAAAACCCCAGCATGAAGATCACAGCAAACCAAGATACGCCCACCCAAAATGCAGCTAAACAAGCGATATGTAATAAAATAAAAGGAATAATTCTTAACCATTGAATTTTCTTTTCAATGACATATTCGCTAGAAGCACCCATTTGCGCATTTTCTGAATCTGACCAGCTATCGATCCAGCGCAGAAAAAATTTAGACATTGATTCTTCCTGATCTAAAGCATTTCTTTTGGTTCTAATTTAGAAAATGCGCAATGAATTTTATGTGAAGTTCACTCGGTTACGAGATAAATATAAGCATCTACGCAACCAGCATTTCACTATTTAGAGTGTGTTGTTTTAACGAGTTTAGAAACGTCGTAGCCATAGCTTTTTGCGGTTTGCAGATAAGATTGATATGTCGCCTCATCAAGTTGAGGGCTACGAGAAAGAATCCATAAATATTTATGGCTTGGGCCACCCACTAAAGCGACCTGATAATTTGGGTCAACTCTTAAAACCCAGTAATCGCCTTTTGTAAAAGGAATCCATCTAAGACCAGAAGGTAAAAAGCTCACCTTCAATTTACTGTTGCCTTCATTTTGCGGATAAGCAACTCCTTCAGATGAGATCATTTCGCCTTTTTTTGTCGTACAGCTATTTAAAACACCAACAGTTTTGTCCGCGTTAATAGAATAGTTTGCAGTTGTATTGGCTACACAATTACGCTGAAAAAACATCGGTAAATGCGCAATTTCATACCACTTACCTGCGTATTTATTAATATCAATAGAATCAACAGCGACAGGTTTAGTATTGGTATCTGCAAAGGTGCTCAAAGGAAGCATTAAACTGACCGCTGCAAGGCTACTGCTGATGACAAGTGACTTAAATAATAATTTCATGATTGCCCTCTTCTGTTTATTTCATACTTTTAAACATACGTCAGAGGGCTGTGAACAAAGTGTGAATTCTAAAAATTAAGCAACATTAATAAGGATTTAATTGTATTTCTTTAGAGCATCTGCAACTGGAAAATCAAGCTCAAAGCACACACCCTCAACCGTGTTATAAACTCGATAGCGGCCATGATGTAGATCCATAATTGAAGCAACAATCGACAAACCTAATCCACCTGTTTGATTCTCATCACTTCGACTTGAATGGCATTGGTAAAATCTTTCAAAAAGATGCTCAAGTTGATGTTCAGCAATTGAAACCCCACCAGTTACCACAGTCAAACTCACCCATTGCTTATGCTCAATCATCTTATGTCTAGTGGCAATATAAATAGATCGCTTATCACCACCATGTACGAGCGCATTTAAAATGAGATTGTAAACGGCTCTTTGAAATAACTCAGGATCTGCAAATAACTTCTGGGCTTCTAAGTTGAAACTAAAATGACACTCTTGTTCCTCGGCCTGATATTCAAAAATCTGGCATAGCCCATCTATAACATCTTGGACGTTTATTTCTTGTTTGTTTACAAGAACCATTTTCTGATCGGCTCTTGCTAAAAAAAGCATGCTATCAATCATGCGTTTTAATCTGTGGTAATCATCCAAATGAGACACCAGCAAATCTTCATATTGCTTAACTGAGCGTTCGCCAGTTAAAGCAATCTCGGTTTGCCCAATCAGATTATTCAAAGGAGTACGAAACTCATGAGCGATATCTTCAGAAAAACGGTTGAGCTGCATATAGCCCTTTTCAATACGCTCAAGCATGTGATTTATATCTTTTGAAAGTAGCTCAACTTCTAAAGGTGAATTTGAGAGGTTTAATCGTTTCTGTAGCTGATATACGTTAATAGAATGAGTTTGCTTGCGAAGTTGTTGTAGCGACCTTAAACCTAGGTGACACGCTAAAATGCAAAGCACAAAGATTGCAAACACGCCTCCTACTACATACATCAAGAGACTTTCTTGAAAAGGTAAAAGAATATTGATGCGTTCCGACCACTGTTTACCTGCAATGAGTAGATAAGGCTCCTGATTAATTTTTATGCTTTTCCAAGCAATTCGCGTTGGATATGGGTTGTTGGCTAAGTCTTGAAATTGAAGACTGTTGCGCTGTGCAAGCTCAGGTAACTGAATATGGAGCGGATTAATATTAATTAAAGCTTTGTCTTTATGAATAAGCAGAAACAAATTGTCTTGGTTGCCTAGCATGTTTTGGTACAGTTTTGGCCGCGCAATAATTTGCTCTACATTTTCGCTATCTTGTAGCAAAATTTCCAAACGGTTAATTCTGTCAGCTAAAGCTTTATCTTGTTGCTTTAATAAAATTTGGTTAATGCCTAAATAGGTCATAAAGCCGACTGAACATAAAATTAAGGCAGAACAAAGTGTGACCAGTAATGTAATACGGACTTCAAGAGAACGTAGAAATTTAAAGTTCATAAGCTAACCGAAATTTTATAGCCCAAGCCACGAATGGTATGAATGAGTTTTAATTCATATCCTTCATCAATTTTGCTTCGTAAACGGCGTACAGCGACATCAATAAAGTTGGTATCGGTGTCAAAGTTAATATTCCACACTTCGGAACCAATTTGTCTGCGTGTCACGATTTGCTCTTTATTGATCAATAGATAGCGCAATAAATTAAATTCGGTTTTGCTCAGCTCAATTAAGTTGCCATTACGCCATACTTTATGACCGACCAAGTCCATTTTTAAATCGCTTATAGACAGCTCGTTTTCTTGTAGATATTGCTGTCTTCTTAACAGACTTTTAATACGTGCCAACAGTTCGATATAGGAAAATGGTTTAGCCAAGTAATCATCTGCACCTAACTCCAACCCTTTGACTCTATCCATCACCTGATCTTTTGCAGTTAAAAAAATCACCGGAATTTTGGAGAACTGACGTAATACTTGTAATACGCTCCAGCCGTCTATGTCAGGCAACATGACATCAAGAATAAGCAAGTCGTATTGATCTCTCTTTAGCATTTCCAAACCTTGCAGCCCTAAGTGAACACACTCCGCTTGATATCCAGACTCTTTTAATCCTTTGACCAAATAAGTGGCGATCTTGATCTCGTCTTCAATAATAAGGATACGCATTTTGTAGAGACTCATTTGAAAGATGACAACTTTGTAATGTGATTGTCATGCTTGGAATTATTCAATTTGTTTAAGATTTTCAAAGCGACATAGAGGCAATCATCATGAAAAAATTGAACTGGCTGATGTTAGCAGCCGTGCTATTTGGTAATAGTACTTTTGCACAGCCCCCTGCTTTGAATCAAGTTTATTCGTTAGATCTAAAAACTGCCCACCTGCTAGCCGACAGTGCAAAAGAGGCATGCAAAAAATTAAATCAAAACATTGCAGTTGTTGTTGTAGATCGCGGCGGTAATCCATTAACTGCCGAACGGCATGAGTTGGTGGGCCCACATAATTTAATGGCTGCTGAGAAAAAAGCCTATACCGCGTTATCTACCAAAACATCGACCTTAGTTTTAAGCCAAAACAGTAACCAAAACCCCGATGCAAAAAATTTAACTACCGTAGCAAATTTACTTTTGTTAGGCGGTGGCGTACCTGTCCGTTTTGAGAACCAAGTGATCGGTGCTATTGGAGTTGCGGGTGCTGGCGGCGCACAGAATGACAATCAATGCGCAAGCAAAGCCATTGAAACCGTTTTTCATTCATAAGGAGTTCATCATGACTAAATCATTTATTGCTTTATCTTCATTATTTATAGCTTCAGCTACATTTGCACAAACCAATCCACTAAGTGTGCATGTGTTAAACCTAGAGACGGGTTTGCCCTCTTCTCAGGTTGAAGTGGTTTTAGAAAAAAATACCAATAACCAGTGGGTTAAACTCAATCAGCAAGTGACCGATTCAAATGGTCGTATTACTGCGCTCTATCCAGAAAATAAAAAACTAGAGCAAGGAGTTTATAAAGTTACCTTTAAAACTGAAGACTGGTTTAAGAAGAACAAACAACAAACTTTTTTTGCCGAGGTTCCAGTAATTTTTAAAGTCGATGGAAGCGTAAATCACTACCATATTCCATTACTACTTAGCCCTTACGGTTATTCAACCTATAGAGGCAACTAAAATAAAAAACCCCTTTATCTGTTGTGCACAAGTAAAGGGGTTGATTAAAAACGATGCGTTTTACGAACAAACACCATTGCTAATAACCGATTTTTTGTTTGAATCTAGCGCCACAATTGAAGAAGAAACCGTATTAATGATTTGAGTCATTGCTTCACTTGAAGCATTCACAATACCTTCCATCTTTTTAGCTTTCTGATCAATCGGCTGCTTAAAAGCAATTCGACAATTGAGCTGAGATCCTGCATTCGTAATGATCTTAGTAGAATGCAGTTTTCCTAATTTACGATGAACCATTAAGAATAAGCGAACGGTGAGCGCTTACCCCTGCCATCATTCCATCTGCAACTGCGAATGGTACCGAACCACCTAAACGTGCAATATCACCGCAAGCAAAAACCCCTTTTACCGTGGTGTCTTTTGTCGCGTTTGTTTTGATTATTTGTCCAAACGGCGTGTCTTCGACTTCACATCCAAGCTCGGCCAGCCAAGGTTGAGTAATATATGTACGTGTTGGAATAAACAGTCCATCCAGAGCAATAACCTTTCCATCGGTAAACACAATCTCTGCCTCACCTCTGATTTCCTGAATAAGACATGGCTCTACAATCACTCCACGTTTTTGTAAGGAAGTATGCCATTCTGTATGAATGAGTTGATCACTTCCATTAAGTAAAAGCGTGGTTGGGCCCCAATCAGGCAACATCATCGCCAATTGTAAGCTGTGTTCTGACGTGGCCAAAATACCGATTTTTCCTTTTTCTAACTCGTATCCATGGCAATATGGACAATGAAAAACCGTTTTTCCCCATCTTTCAGCCAAACCCGCTATTTCTGGCAACTGATCACTAACTCCTGCCGCAATAATAATTTTTTTAGTTTGAATGGAATACACTCCATCAATACAAATACAAAAACCTTCATCTATTTTTGCAATTTTTTTAACTCTCCCATTTTGCCATTCAACAGTGCTATAAACTTCTAATTGTTTTTTTGCAATTTCAACAATTTCATTAGCTTGAGTTCCATCTTGGGTAAGGAATCCATGAGAATATTCAGCAAAACGATTTCTTCTTTGCCCTGCATCAATTATCGCAATGTTTCTACGTGCACGGGCCAACGGCATTGCTGCTGATAAACCCGCATAACTGCCACCAATAATCGCAACGTCATACAGCATTTTTTCACCCTTAATAAGTAACTTATGATGTTACATTAATGCCTTTTATTTTAATTTGCAACTTTTCATGTTACATTTTATACATTCTATTGATCACGCTGTTTTTTGTGCTTATGCGTACAGACAATAAACTTTCCCGAATACTTCATGTGCTTTTACACATGGCGAGGCAAAATCGCAGTTTTACTTCTGAAGAAATTGCCAAAATGTTATCAACTAATCCTGTAGTTATTCGTCGTACCATGATTGGGTTAAAACAGGCTAACTTTGTACAATCAGAGAAAGGGCCTGGCGGTGGTTGGCACTTAATAGGAGATATAGAAAAAATTACGCTTCTTGATATTTATAAAGCTGTTGGTGAACCTACAATTTTTGCAATCGGCAATGAAAGAAAAAATCCGGAATGTGCTGTAGAACAAGTCGTCAATGCAGCTCTAGATACAAGTATTCAAGCTGCACAGGCGATTTTGATTCAACGTTTAACAGAAACTACCCTAGCCGATCTTGCAAGATCATTTGATCAAATTTGTATTGAAAAAGGATGGGATTTAAAACACTCACATGAGTAAATTTTTCCTCACAGCTTTTAACTAACAACTAAAGAACTCAAAACCGGATGGAATTATCAAATTTTATCCGGCATTTAACCGGATAAAACGTGTATAGATTTAATATTAAGAACAGACACCATTACTAATAACCGATTTTTTGTTTGAATCTAGCGCCACAATTGAAGAAGAAACCGTATTAATGATTTGGGTCATCGCTTCACTTGAAGCATTCACAATACCTTCCATCTTTTTAGCTTTCTGATCAATCGGCTGCTTAAAAGCAATTCGACAATTGAGCTGAGATCCTGCATTCGTGATGACTTTTGCATTATTTGACTCTAATTGAGTGGGCGGTATTTGACGCTTCACTACCCAAGACACCGCAATATTAATATAGCTTTTATCTACAATATCAAAATGAGAAAAGTCTGTAGAAACTCGATATAAAGGCTGATTATTTCCAGCTAGCCCACTGCTATAACTGTCAATTGCCCCTAATTTTTGCTGTAAACCCGCCGACAAGGTATCGCGTAATTGCGTACCCATGGTCGATGTCCAACGTTCATTATTTAACACCGTAGACTTACCACTACTGTCTTGGAGTACCAAAGGCGCACGGTCCAATCGGTCTGGAATCCCGACGGGTAATACCTCAATCACCTGCACAGTTGATTTTGTAGCCGCAGTAATTTTAGGGGACATCGTATAATAATTTGGCGTTGGCGAACTCGAACATGCCGTCATGGCAACAGCCGTTAAAAACAGGCCGCTCCCAAGCAGCCATTTGGCTGCTTTAGGATGTTGAAAAGATAGAGTGTTTTTATTTTTCATCATCGGTCTCTGGTGTCTTACCACGAATAATTGATTCAGGATGTTGCTCAATATAGTCTGCCATTAACTGTAATGAAGCAGCTGCACGTGTCATTTGCTGCAATGCTTTACGTACGTCTTGTTGTAACGGCGCATCGCTCGACAAAATAGACTCTGACGATCTTACAGTTTTACGAACATCGTCTAAGGTTGCTTGTAAACCAGGTGCAACTTTTCCATCTAACTGTTTAACCAGTTTGTCGGTAGACTCAATGGCTGTGTTCATATTGTTGAGCGTTTTACGTACATCTTGCCCAATCTCAACTAACGGGAATTTGGTTAATTTGTCAGCAATCTGAGAAACTTGTGCTTGTAAGCCACTCAATTCAGTTGGTGTAGTTGGAATCACTACACGGTCATCACTCAAAATTTGTAATGTGGCTGGCTTAGCTTTAGGGAACTTATCTAGGGCAATATAGTTTTGGCCCGTGAGAAGGTTGCCTGTTCTCATTTGAGCACGCCATCCATGTTCAACAAAATCTTTGAAAATATTGCTGTTTGGATTGAGTGCCTGCCCATTCTCAACGCGTGACGGATAGATGACCGCCTCAACACGCATACGAATCTGCTTATAGTTGTTATAAAACTCTGCATTAATCGATTTAACATTACCAATTTCAATGCCCATGAAATCAATTGGTGCGCCAACAGACAGTCCACGTAATGAGTGATCAAAGTACATGATCACACCACGAGGTTGCCCATCCGGTTCTTTTAATGCCTCAGTTTTCGAATCCCACAGATTAAAGCGACTATGATTTGCCGCTGTGGTAGCATGCGAACTTTCAGGAATTCCAAAAGCAATACCGCCCGCGACAATACTTGCCAGCGATTGAGTATCTAAACTAAATCCTGAAGCATTCAAGCTCACATCAATACCACTCGCCTGCCAAAACCGTGCGTCGGTGGTGACAAACTTATCATATGGTGCACGGATAAAAGTTTGTAGCTCTACAGTTTTACCATCGTTAGACAATTTATAGGCTGTAATTTGGCCCACATTAATTCGACGATAATAAATTGGAGAACCGACATCTAAAGACCCCAAGTCATCTGCATTTAAGAAAAATTCTTTGCCCGGTACATCGGAAGTAATCACTGGCGGTACCTCTAAGCCAGTAAATTCAAGCTTTTTCTCTTCCGACTTACCACCATCCACTTCAATATATGAACCTGACAATAATGTGTCTATTCCTGAAACCCCACTCGTCCCAATCCGTGGTCGCACGACCCAAAACCGTGAATCTTTCGCGGCAAAGTTACTCGCATCTTTACGCAAATCAATTCTGGCAATCACATGTGAACGGTCTTCTGAAAGATCAATCTGCCGTACTACGCCAATATCCACCTGTTTATAACGGACCGTTGTTTTACCCGCGACCAATCCCTCAGCCGTCCTAAAAGATACGTCAATGGTCGGGCCGTGAGACAAGAGCGCTTTTATCGCTAATGAAAGCGCGATTAAAAGAGCAACCAATGGAATGAGCCAAATTAAAAGAGGCTTCCACCGACTTTTCTTTTCTTGGGGTTCTGGCAAATCATTCACGCTATCCAGTTCAACATCTGGATCACGACGATCTGAGTTACCAGGGGTTATTTCATTTTCAGACATACTCATTGTTCTTTTATTGACTGGGATTAATGGAATCATTATTCAACGGCGGGTGTTCAGCCTGAATAATCTTGGTTTTGTTTGAGGCAAAAGTAGAAGGTTTATTTGTATTTTGAGATGCGTAGAAGTTATCCCAAATAAGTCGTGGGTCAAAACTTAAAGATGCAAACATGGTTAGCACTACAACTGCACCAAAAGCGATCGAACCCGGCCCTGCTAAAATCGTAGCAAGTGATTGAATCTGAATGAGCGCTGTTAAAAGTGCCACCACAAATACGTCAATCATTGACCAACGGCCGATAAACTCGACAACTCGATATAATTTAACGCATTGCTCAGGTAAAAACTTCCACGCTGACGATTGTTGAAGATATACCGCCACCAATAAAAAATACAAAATCAGTAGCTTTAGCATGGGAATAAAAATACTGGCCATGAAAATGACCGCTGAAACCAGATAGTCTCCACTTTGCCAAAAGTAAATGACCCCACTCATGATGGTATCTTGCTGGCTACCCAACAGTGAGTCAGTCACCGTCATTGGAAGTACATTGGCTGGAATATAGAGAATGGTCGCAGCCACCACTAAAGCAAAAGTTCGATTTAAACTCGCTGGTTTACGTGAATGCAGCACGCTATTACAACGAATACAACGTAAAACTTGATAGCTTTTATCTCGTCTTTTTTTTCCATTTTGAGCAGAATTTACGACGCCACAGCAATGACACACAATTAATGAGAGATCTTTGGCTCTTGGGTATTGCTTAAGCATTGATCCTTGCTGCAAGCTTTGTGTTTGGGTCACATTTTTTATCGTTTTCATGGCAGTGACCTATCAATTTCGTTCCATATATCACTCACCTTTATGGAAGTAATATAGACCAACAATACACTTAAAATCGCAAATGCCCATAACGCAATCTCGGGAATCACCAACACCATTCCCATTAACTTCACAAGCGTGACCAAGATTCCAATTAAGAAGACCTCAACCATTCCCCACACTCTCATAAAATAAAGTGTACGTAAGGCAAATACTAAAAATGTGGGTCTTTTCTTCAATACGCTTACTGTGCCCAACACATAGGAGAGTAATAAAAGATAGGAAAGTGGCACAATAAAAGTGGTTATTAAAATAAGAATGCCAACAAAAGCCCGATCATAATGAAACATCACCCAGACCGCACCAAGTAAAGTGGTTTCAGAGATGTTGCCCTGCAATTCAATTTTTACAATAGGAAAGCTATTGGCAATAACAAATACGATCAACGCCGTTAAGATTAAAGCCAACAGTGTCGAAAAAGGTTTGGTGTGCCGATAGAGTTCAGCACCGCAGCATAAGCAATAAGCTCTTTTTCCATAAGCAAGCGGGGTTCTACGATAGACAGTATCGCATTCCTCACAACCTGCTAATTCTTTAAGCTTCATAGTTATACTCTGAGATTTATAGTTTTAACTGTGTCACACAAAACTCTTTTTATTACTAAGATAAATTAAAATATAAATCAATCGAAAAACTATCCAAGTCATCATAAATTTTGAGATGAAAATTACCGTAGGTGCTGTTCAATATATTGTTGAAACTGCTGAATAATATGTACAGATTGTGTGGTGGAATTGAAATAGAGACCAAAATTTAAAGGCTTAAGTTCCGGCAATGCATCGCTTTCTATGCGATGAATGTCTGAAGGAATCTGAAAACATGATCTCAAGCTTATACCAATACCCGCCCTTACAGCAGGCCATAACGCTTGAACAGAATTACACTCATAAGCAATATGCCAAGCCTGCCCAACCTGTTCCAATGCCTCAATAGCCATTTGTCTTAGAATACAAGGTTGCTGTAATACCACGAGTGGAATGGAAGCTTTATTTTCAATAATTTGCTGAATATGTGGATGAGAACAAAATAACCACTCAGTCCCTACACTCCGTAGTTCATAAAATTTTTCATGTGCTTCAACCTGTTGCCAGATTAGGGCTAAATCAAGCTCTTGCTTTTGTACTTTATCAATCAAGTTAAGATTTCGATCGACTTGAATTTGAAACTGTACATTAGGGTGCTGAAACATAAACTGAGCAATGAGTTGCTGTAAGGCTCCTTCAGCAAAATCTTCTTGTAAACCGAAACGAATAACCCCGCTGGCTTGAGTCTGATGCAATTTTAAAAGAACTGTATCGTTAATAGCCAACATGTTTTTTGCATGACTAAATAACAATTCACCACTTGGGGTAAGCTCTAATAACCTGCCCTGTTTTCTAAGAAGCTGGCAACCTGTTTGCTGTTCTAATTTTTTTAATTGCGCGCTAATTGCGGCCGGAGAACGACATAAATGTTGTGCTGCTAGCTGATAACTACCCAGCTCGATTCCTTTAATGAACGCACGTAAAGCATCTAAATCAAGATTGGTCGGAAGTTTGCCATAATCATTCATATAAACCGAATTATTAGTTAGAAAAGTTTTGATTTTTTAAACTATAACAAACTGCCATATTAGCGACAACAGCACCAATGTTGAGTTCTAAAATGTTCAGAAAAATTGATATTCATAATTTAGAAATGATTTCGCCAAAACTTTATGAGTTTGGCAAAGACTATTTATTTGCAGATATCTGGCAAAGACCAATGCTTGATACTCAAACACGTTGCTTTATTACAATCACTGCACTTGTTTTACAAGGGCGTTATTCACAACTCGAATGGCATGTAAAAAATGCCTTAACTCAAGGCCTTACTAAAGAGCAAATTATTGAAACCATTACCCATATTGCTTTTTATTCAGGTTTGCCAACTGCTATTTCAGCACTTGAACATATGCCAGAGGAGATATGGTCATGCCCATGATTCGTTTTACGACCAGTTATGCATATACAACTCTTGAAAAAGCTCAGATATCGAAAATTGTGCAGACTTGTATGGAAGATTATTTCGATACACCCCAAAACGATTGCTTCCATATTTTTGAGCAATTGCCTCAAGGCAATATTTTTGTTGACGCAAACTATTGGGTGAAGTCTCCCCGCTCTGAAAAATTTATGCTGCTGTACATTACTTCCGGTAAACCCAGAACAGCTCAGCAAAAATCAGATTTAATGCAGCATGTGACAGCACAACTCCACCAGGAACTTAATATTCCAGAGCAAGATGTCATGTTTGTGATTGTGCAAAACAGTGCTGAAGATTGGTGCTTTGGTCATGCACAGCGAGCAGATCTTTATTTAAAAATGTTAGCTTCGAAACAGTAATTCCAAAGTTTTAAATCACTATAAGCCACTATTTTCAAGGTAATAAATATTTTTAAATATCAAGCTTCGATAACCAGAAGCTTTTTATTTAAAAATGAACACGGTTCAAGTTGATTTTATGTTTTTCTTTAAAATAAGTATTATTATGAAGATTTATTTAAATGTATTCCAAATATATTAAAAATTAATTTATGCGACACAATTATCAAAAAATTAATTTTAGGTAGATTGTTTTTTAATTTATATAAAAATGAGGACCAGCCTAACAATTAAAAATTAATCACTTAAATATCAACAAAGTAAAAACTTGTTTTCAAGATTAGATATAAGCAAGACGCTTTAATTTCATAAAATATTCTTTATATTATTGTAAATAAATTTTATCTATGATTAAAAAATTAATAGTTGATTTAAACACTCAGGATTACCACCACCCCTTGGATCACAAGCATTTTAAACTCATTAATTCTTATAATTAAACTTAAGAAAACCACCAAACTTAAAGGTTTGCTTAAGTAATTTTCATATTGTATTTTAAAAATGAAAAATAAATAAATTTATATATTAAAGATAGATCTAATAATAAAAGTGAGATCAAAATGATTGAATGGTTACAAGGTGTTTTAAAGCACAGCCCCGAAATATTATTGTTCTTATCACTCGCAATAGGCTTCTGGATTGGACAATTCCAGTTTGGAAAGTTTCAGTTTGGCGGAGTCGCAGGCTCCTTACTCGTCGCAGTTGTTTTAAGTCTTATTGGCGTACCTGTCGATAACGGCGTTAAAGCAATTTTATTTGCTCTCTTCATTTACGCAGTCGGCTTTGAAAGTGGCCCTCAGTTTTTTAAATCACTGGGTCCACAGTCCATAAAAGAAATTTTATTAGCAGTATTCATGGCAGTGTGTGGTTTAGTCACTGTTTTAGTAATGGCTAAAATTTTTCATCTCGATAAAGGCTTGGCTGCGGGTCTCGCTGCGGGCGGCATGACTCAATCAGCGATTATTGGGACTGCGGGAGATGCAATTTCTAGACTCGATCTCCCACTCGCAGAAATTCAAAGACTTCAGGCAAATGTCGCGATTGGCTATGCGGTCACTTACATTTTTGGTTCATTGGGAGCCATTATTGTCTGTGTGAATATCTTGCCTAAATTTATGGGTAAAGAAATTCACGACGATGCTTTAAAAGCTCAGAGTGAGCGGCTCAAAGGGGCTTTTGAACTCGCACCAGGCCAAGAACTGGCAATGCCGGAAATTGTGGGTCGTATTTATAAAGTTAAACAAGCCAATGGCCAAACTATTGCGGAAATTGAAGCAAAAGAGCCGAGTATTACGATTGAACGGTTAAAACGTAAAGATCAGTTTATTGATGTCGCTCCCGAGCTAACTTTACAAACAGACGATGTCATCTTATTGGTTGGTCGCCGTGCCAGTGTGGTTTCAGTTGCCGAGCAAATCGGTAGCGAATTACAGTCATCGCAAGGTATGGAAATGATTATGGATACCAGTGATGTCATCCTAAGAAATTCCAAATATCTCAACCGCACCTTAGGAGACATTAAGGCCAATACGCCTGCGTATTTAAAGCACGGTATTTATGTACTTGCAATTAAGCGTAAGGATGAGCCACAACCTTTAAGTGATGACACTGTTTTACGACAAGGCGATGTGGTCACTGTATACGGAACAAAAAGCGACCTCGACCGCTTGGTGAAAGAAGCAGGTAAAGCCCTACCTGAAAGCTTAAAAACGGACTGGATTTTCCATGGTGCAGGCCTTGTGGTTGGTTTGGTGATTGGTCTTTTTGTGATTCGTTTAGGTGATGTGCCTTTAACTCTTGGTGCTGGTGGCGGTGCTTTACTATCAGGTCTTCTGTTTGGTTGGATTCGAAGTCGAAATCAGGTGCATGGCAATATGCCTTTAGCGGCTTCACAGCTTCTTAAAGATTTGGGTCTTGCAGGCTTCGTTGCTGCCGTCGGCTTACAATCAGGTTTACAAGCTATTCAAACCATTAAAGAAAGTGGTCTTTCACTCTTTATGATTGGAGTTGTGGTAACACTGGTTCCTCTCCTACTTTCCATGCTCTTTGCTCGTTATGTTCTGCGTTATGACAACGTTGCAGTAATGGCAGGTGCACTATCTGGTTCACGCAGTGCAAACCCTGCATTTGGTGCAATTTTAGACAAAGCAGGAAACTCGATTCCGACCGTTCCATTTGCAATTACCTATGCCCTAGCAAATGTGTTCTTAACCTTACTCGGACCACTGATCGTAGGCTTGGCCTGATTTTATACATTGAATTAGAAATTTTATTCATCCCACTATAATTAAGGAGACGTCCCATGGGGAAAGTCGATTATTCTAAATACGCAAAACTCAGCCCATTTGAACTAAAAGATAATTTAATAGAATTAGCTCAAAGCAGAACTGACCGAATGATGCTAAATGCTGGGCGTGGTAATCCAAACTTTCTTGCTACCATCCCACGTAGAGCGTTCTTTCAACTGGGTTTGTTTTCTGCGACCGAATCCGAATTTTCATTTTCCTATATGCCGGAAGGTTTAGGTGGCTTTCCGCGCCCCGTTGGACTCCAGTCACGTTTTGATAACTTCATTTTGGAAAACCGTGACAAACCCGGTGTGGTCTTTTTAGGTAAAGCCGTGTCTTATGTGCGCGACCAGTTAGGCTTAGACCCAGATCTTTTTTTACTTGAAATGGTTGAAGGGATTTTAGGCTGTAACTATCCAGTACCAGACCGAATGCTTCGAGTGAGTGAAACAATTATTAAAGAGTACGTCTTAAGGGAAATGGGCGTACAAGGCATGCAAAAAAGAGACTTAGATCTGTTTGCGGTCGAAGGCGGAACAGCCGCAATGGCCTATATTTTTAACTCATTAAAAGAAAATAAAATTATCAAAAATGGCGACCGTATTGCCATTGGTAGCCCTATTTTTACACCATATCTTGAGATTCCAAAACTCAATGACTACCAGCTTGAAGAAGTATTAATTGAAGCCGACCCTAAACTCGGTTGGCAATATCCTGAGTCGGAGCTTAGGAAATTAGAAGATCCATCTATTAAAGCTTTCTTTTTAGTCAACCCAAGTAATCCACCATCGGTGAAAATGAGTGATGAAGGACTTGCGATTTTGGCCGATATCGTCAAAAAACGCCCTGATCTGATTATTTTGACCGATGACGTTTACGGTACGTTTGCAGATAACTTCAAATCACTATTTGCAATCTGTCCTGACAATACAATTTTGGTTTATTCGTTCTCTAAATACTTTGGTGCGACTGGTTGGCGACTCGGTGTCATTGCACTTTCAAATAACAATGTGCTTGATAAACAAATTGCGAACTTATCGAAAAAAGAGAAGAAAGAGCTTGAAGAGCGCTATTCATCTTTAACTACCGACCCAGCAAGCATTAAGTTTATTGACCGTTTAGTTGCCGATAGCCGAAATGTTGCTTTGAACCATACCGCTGGTCTGTCTACCCCACAACAAGTTCAAATGGTTTTATTTGCACTATTTAATATGATGGACTCACGCCAAAGCTATAAAAAAGCTGTTAAATCTGTTGTTCGTGAACGTGATGCAGCACTTTATAGACAGCTTGGCGTCGAGGTTCCAACAGATCCGAATGCTGTGGACTACTACACCCTAGTCAACCTTGAAAATACTTCACGGACTCTCTATGGAGATGAGTTTGCCGATTGGGTTATGAAAAATAAAAATCCGACCGAGCTATTATTTAGAGTAGCAGATGAAACAGGTGTGGTTTTATTGCCGGGTTCTGGCTTCGGTGTGCAGCACCCTTCTGCTCGTGCATCTTTGGCTAACTTGAATGAATACCAATATGCTGCAATTGGTGATTCTCTAAGACGTTTTGCAGATGAAGCTTATGCAGAGTATTTAAAAACTAAAAAAGGCAAATAAACACCTATATACAGTGAGGCTCTAGCAGCCTCACTTTTTTCTTTCTGTTCTTTAATTTGCTATTTCAGTTTTTGAATGTAAAAGGTTCAATTTAAGCATTTACCTTTAAAAAGTAATCTAGCAACTGATCAGGTTCTTCATTTTGGCTTGAACCTAAAAGTCCAAAAATCGCACCATCAATCATAAATACAAAAATATCTGATTCTTCATATGTAGCCCTTTTTTTAGATTCTCGCAGAACCCAGAAAATTTCATTTTTAAGCCATCGCCTATAACGAATTGCAGTTTGATATGCATTTGGATAAAGCTGTTTAATTTCAAAAATCGCTTTAAACAACAGATAATACGCCCCCTTTAAGTCCGCATGTAAAAGGTAAATTTGTCTAAGCTTAAGCGCCAAATCTGGATATTGACGAGATTCACTTACCGCTCTCACTTTTTCTTTTAAGTGTTCTTTTTGAACCAACAAACACATTTCAATTAATCTTTCTTTTGAGTGAAAGTAGTTGTAAAAGGTGGCTTTAGAAATTTTAGTTTCACTAACAATTCGGTCCACCCCAACCTTGTTGAAGCCGTATTGTTTAAATAAATCTGCTGCTGTATAAAGCGCTCGCGTTGCTCTAAATGAAACTTCTAAATTTTTCATGTATACCGCTTAAAATAATTTTTTGTTGTATATAAAAGAGATAGAAATGCCGTCACTCTTAAAATGAGTGCTAAATACAGGCATGCAAAAACCGCACAATAATGGTGTGCTCACCTATCTCTGGTTTATTGTTGCTATGTTTTAGTCGTAACGATTCTTAAGGTATAGAAACCTAAAGTCGGTTAAATCGTTTTAAAGACTGTTTAAACGGTATGGATAGAAAGAATTTGGCAAAGGTTGCCAACGAGAGAGAAGAAATAGTACGCATAACGGCGGACTCCTTTTGATTTAGAAGAGTCTTACCAATTACTGCTAAATAATGGTGGCAAGACTAGAAGGGTTAGCAGACTGGTACAAAAGGAAACCAGCACACCCGAAGGTGTCCCTCCTAGCCTCACCATAAAGGCGTGACTTAAGAGAACGCACAAAAACCAAAACAGCATTGTTGTGCGCCTTTTGTAGACGGTCTGCTAAAACCGACTGGCAATGTAGGCCAGCAGGCAAAGGATAATCGGCAAGATTTAGAGTGTCAATGTAAGGTTGAATAGAAAATAGTTAAATAATTATCGTTTTTCATTCAATTAGATAGTTAAGCTAAATTCTAGTTCAACTTAAATTTAAAGATATACAAATACTGCTAATGAATGGTGGCAAGACGGAAGAAGGTTGACAGACTAGTTAGACCCTAGCACACCCTAAAGTGTCCTACTTCCATCCTACCTCGACAGGAGGAGACGAAGAGCTTACAGGCAGAACCATTACTCAAAATGAAATAATTCTGATGCGGTCTAAATCAGCCTGTCAAAGCCGGCTGGCAATGTAAGCCAGCAGGCAAAGGATAGTGCTCAACCCTATTACAGTCAAGCACACAAAATGACACCTGTTTTAAAATAGATCATTAAAAAGTAAGGATAAATAATTAAAATCTATTGTTAAATTGAGTTTATAAAAACAGATATTTTCTAGTTCGCTTGAAGTTGTAGATAAACAACTAAGTTTTAAAACGATTTTATCTTCGGTCAATATATTCCAGATAACCCCTTCCTACTAATGGCTGATCATAGAATTCGCCTTGCCATGTATATGAAGAAACGAAACCAGCAGCCAATCCAAAACAATATGGAGTGTCTACTTGTGCTGAAATATCTAGAACCTTTTGATTATTGTGATAAGCAGCCCAGCGAAAAGTATTTGGTAAATTCATTGGAAAACCATCAGGTGTAATCTGTGGTTCTTCTTGAAGACTGGTTACTTCAAAAAGTATATCTCCGTTGTATTGAATTGATGTTTCGTCAATATGACGATAGTAAACAGAAGTCAAAATGGGTTGGTCTTCATAGCAAATAAAAGCCAGTAATAACTGCTGTTCATGGTCAATATTAATAACTTGATAGCTAAAGACTTTTACAGGAAGTTGAATATTCTCAACTAACCATTTGTTTTTGAGCATTGAGGTCGCTACAGCTTTCCAAGACTCAAGCGTACAAAGCCCCTTAATACTCTCACTATTGCCTTTTTGTTTAATGTAGCCGTCATAATGCATCAAGACACTAAAATGCTTATAAAAAGCACTATAGGCAAACCATGAAATAGCTTTTGTAGGCTTTAAATGAAGTTCTAGTTCTAAATCTTCTCTTTTAGTAATTAATATAAATCCATCACCATCCTCATCCATGACACTTTGATTGTCAAAATTAATCCCAAAAGGGGTTTGGTTAAACTTGATATCATTTTTGATTGAAAATGTTCTGTAGGCCTCAGGCGTTGTCGATAATGCTGTTCCATGTACCAAAGAAGCTGTATCCCCTTTTCCATCTTTAGACATTTGATAGTTGGTATCTGTAATCGTAAATCCAACATAACCTAATACCGAAGCCCAAGATAAATATCGAAATGGTTCAGGTAAGTCAGGAATCATGACCCCGTAATGTGTACTACCAAAGCGCTTATAAAGCGTATGAGGACTGAGTTCAAACTCTTTTGGCAATGTTGCTTGTCGCTCTGGTGTAACAGCTCCCAACAATGAGCCTGAAAGTTTGGCAACCTTTTGATTGGCTTTGTCTTTAAAACTCTTTGGTAATCTATCGCTTGAGATTAACATTTTTAAGATCCTTTATTTTTATCTACTTAAAAAATGAAGTTCCATATTAGAACTTGATAATTTGCAATTGAATGTTAATAAAGGACATCTTGATCTAAACAAATGCACTAAAACAAAAAAGCCAACTCTTTCGAATTAGCCCTAATTACCTCACGACCACGTCTGTGAAAATTGCTTTTGATTTTATTGTTCGCAACAATCTTCATCATTTTTGTTATGAGTCTAAATTAGCCTTTCTTTATGACAATCCGATTAAAAAAACATCCAAAATCTCTCCTAAACAAACTTCATACATAAAATATGTGTTTTAGAGAACTACATCACAATTTACAGAGCTGTACATTTTAAAGGCATATTCCGCTAAACGGCCAAGTCTATTATGCTTAAGTCATCTAATTGTTAAGTATGTATGATGGAACAGCAAACTTTATTACAAGAACTGAACTCACTCATTGAATACTACTCAAAAAGAACCGATTGCCCGCCTACTCGAATATGCATCGGCTATAGGGCTTATGCAAAATTGATGCAGTGCCCGCCTTTTGCGGATGAAGTGATGAATTCAGCCCTAGATCCAAATAAGCGAAAATATAAGAAGTTAAAAATTAAAATTACGAAAGATGATGACCAATTAGAGCTTGAGTAGTTATATGTTGTGAATATCTCAAATTAGTTTGTATTAAACTGAGAAATTTCTTTTTATGATTTCTACTTCTTCCGCTGTAATATTAGTTAAATGTATTGATGAAAGTTCCTTATTAGAGTTAAAACCAAAATATAATTCTTCATTTTTAAAGTAATATACTGATTTTTCAATATTTAAATAAGTTAAAACTAAGTAATCTAAACCTACAATTAATTGTAGTTCATAATTAAAATCATCTCTAAATATACTTGAATAATCCTCAGATATATTCCACTCTGAAACATCAAATTTAGGTAGGAAATTTTCCACAGGAAATGGAATTTTATATTTATTATTGTTTTTCAAAATGTTACTAGAATTTATTGATACAAGAGTAATATTAATTACTTCGCCAGTGTTACTTAAACCTAGTTCAAATAAACAAGTTTTTCCATTTCCACATCGCCAGTATAGATCAGCTAATCCACTATCAGAGAACTCAATAGAAAAAGGAATGTATGAATCTATGTTAGTCAGTACATGTTTAGGCTGCTGCTTATCAGACATAACTAACATAGGTGATCCTTATCAATCTAAAATTAAATCCTAAAATAATTATTTGATTGTAAGCTATTTTTCAAGACAAAAAGCCCATTAACTGAGCTTTTATCTTCTATATAAAACAGCTTTTAAAACTCGACTTGTACCGTGACCGTATCTTGATAAGTTCCCGCTGGTACCGTGTCTGCGTTTTCATCCACAATTTTTGTAGTAAACACATAATTCTGCTGAGTTACTCCATTATGTACGCCCGGGTTAATCGTTGCATTTAAACTCGACCAACGCTCGTTACCGCTTCCCCATCGATCATTCGATGAGTTCTTGAAAATATCGTATTTTAAAAATGTATTACCCGTTTGCGACTTCATAGCTCGTTGGTCGCCATTTTGCGGGGAAAGTCCATTGTTTAAACTGACATAATACGGCGTATTCACAGAACATCGTATTCCCATAGATGACTGAACAGGTTCAAGCTTGGACGCAAACGCTGCTGTACCAAAGTTTACGTCTTGAGCTAAAATTCGACAGTCCGGAAGTACAGTAATTGACAGTGAACCAAGCGAGTCTGTTCCAGTTCCCCAGTTAAAACCGATACCCAATACCCCGCGTTTAAACCCTGGGCTTTCAAAGAATATACCGATTCCGGCAATAGCAACCCCTGGTACCGAATAGAACCATTTTACTTTTAACGGTGAATCAGCCTGATAAACACCAGGTGATACGCTTTGCCCAGCCGGAAGGCGTATATAAAAAGGCAAATTACCATCTGGCCCGCTAAAAAGATTGACCAGTGTAAAGCTACTCATGTCTTTTTCTTGGCCTAAGCTAATGATTTCATTGTTACTATCTAAAATAACAGCATTGAGCTTTTCTCCGGTTTGAGCGTTGGTAAACGAATTCGACATTTGTTCAACTCGATATTTTAGATATGTCATGTTTGCTAAAGCCAGACTAAAACCCGTACATGACAAACCAGAATTAAACTGTGAAGAATTCTCACCGTTTTCCATTAGGTAAATAGACGGAACCGAAATAGTAGATGAACCGGAAGCACTCACACTACATGCAGCATGAGCCAAATTTCCAGCCAACATCAGTCCAGAAAACATACATAAATGGCTGAGTAATTTTTTTGTTTTTATTTTCATGGTAAAGATACCTCATGACACGTAACAGGCTTAACCACCACAATTTGTTGCTTGGCTTGCTCTACATCTACAGAAAAATCTGCCTTACATACGCTCTGATCCGAACGTTGAACAGTTACGGTATTGTTCGCTTTTAAATTTTCTAAATAGACAATGCCATCCATTCCCACATAAGACGACTCTTGGTCAGCTCTATGCACGACTGAACCAACAGGTATCGGTTTGCCGTCTGCTTGAGTTAAATAAACGTTAGCAGAAATAGACTGATGAACTGGGAACTTAATCACAACACCCGAGCCGCGTTTAGCAGCAATACGTTGTTCAACTTGCGTGATTGTAAAGTTTGAAGGTAAATCGATTGGGTCGACGCTGTATTTACCCGAATAATAAGGCGTCACCGATGGCACAAAAATATGGCCTTTTTTATTACTACGACCAATTAAACTGTTTTCGTATCTAACCAAAACATCTGGTACTTGGTTGGTATCGACCAATGCAAAAGAATCGCCTAAACGGTTTGAAGCAAATATCTCACCCCCCATATAAATAAGTGAACCAGATAGACCAAACCAATAGTTATAGTCATGGTTTCCAGACATACCAAAGTCGGTATTGATATAACCATTGCGGTAATTGACACGTGCCTGATTTAAATCTTCACTATTTTCATTAAAGCGTCGGGTCAAGTCGACACCCACACCGCCCTCAGACGGCACAGAACGGTTGAAATTAACATAACCCGTATCGCCCTCTTTATTAAATGCATAACCCGAGTTCACAGTCGCGTTTCGTTGGAACAGTGGTATCGAAAGCTGAAATGCAGCACTCCACTCTTTTTCGATAAAGTCACGGTTGGCACTTAAGGAAACGGTCACACCATTCATATAAGTCGGTAAAACAGGTGCCCATGACAAGTTTAAGAAGCGGTTTTTAAAGTCATTCGCCTTAGTATTAATATAACCGACGCCAAATGTGCCTGAGTTTTTGGTCGCAAAGTAAGTATTGGCCGTTAAGCTTTTATTGCTATTGACCGAAATTAAATTGCTATATTGCAGCCGTGAAAGATCGGTATATTCATCATCGCGCTGGTTATGGTTAATACTAAAACCAAACCGATTACGGTTATAGCTGTACCCGACCGTATATTGATTACCCTCTAAATCTTTAGCTCGATCTTCAGACATAGACTTATCGGCCTTACTTTGGCTAAAAGAAGCACTCAGCACACCTAAGTTTGCAAGCTTGAGTACAGACCCTGCACCCAATAACTGTAAGTCTGAAGAAAGTTCTGTACGACCTTCTACGGTAAACCAGTCATTGACCCCATAACGGGCATCGGCTGCACTTGCAAATTTTCCATAAGAAAAGTTCTTAAGTCCGTAGTCTTCACGAATTTTCCCTAAAGACAATGAGTAATCAAATAAGCCGGGCTTGAGCAAAGTATTAGAAATATAAAATGGGACCGCTGTTGTAACCTGACGCCCGACTGCATCGGTCGTGACCACAACAGCTTCCCCTTTACCATTAATAAAAGGAACATTGTTTAAAATAAACGGCCCAGACTGTACCTCTGTTGAACTGGTCTTTTGACCATTAATAATTAAATCGACTGTACTTGGCAACGCGGCTTGCCCAATAAACTGTGGCAATGGATAGGTAATTAAATCGGGTCGAGTTGAATAATTTCTCTGTACCTGAAAACCACCTAGACGGACAGAGCTTCCCCAAGTCGTTTTACTACCGGTAATAATGTCACCTAGTACAAAAGATGTAGCGTTATTTTGGTTATCAAATTGCCAAGATGTGTCATAACGACGATAGCCATCATTGTCTAAAGACTCGGCGTTACCTTCATTTTTATATTGATTTTTGACATAGACACCAGAGTTTTTAATAACCCCTAACGGAGAGAAAAAACGCTGCTCAGTAAATAAACTACTGGTTGAACCACCTTGATAGGGTCTATAAGTATAAAAATCATAGTTATTGAGCAGCCCTATACCAGACTGAGCAACGACAGGCTTATACCATGAGTCTTTACCTAAAACTTGAGTCGGCATCCAAGCAGGTGGAAAGTTAAGCTTAAAATATTGGTTTGATGATTGATATTCATAGCTTACATCTTTCAACTTATCTAAAGATATCCAGTCACTTGCATCACCACTAAACCCCAAAGTTAAGATATCTTGATTGGTTAAAGCAGTCTCGTTGTTTGTCAGTAGCTCCTGAGGAATTTGAATTTCTAACTCATCGATCAGCTTGTTTTTTTGTATGAAGTACTCATCATTTTTAACAATGACAGGCACAACCTGCTGAACTGAATATTGGTTTACAACCAAGTCTAGATATAGCTTAAACAATTGATTAATTTCGTTAATATCTTTTGGTGGTGGAGGCAAATCGCCAGCAACAGCAACATTTGGAATATTTAAGCATCCACCCGACAACAAAATTAGCAAAATACTTTTGCATAAATTATTATGCCGAAGGATCATGTTGGATCCTCCATTTTGGTGATTTCGATTAACTCTTGTTTTATGCCAGAGCTATCAACACCATAAATTTTAGAAGTTTTTAACAATTCATTTGCAGTCGACTTATCAATAGCAAACTTCACGGTACTATTCGATAAAACATAGCCAAAAGCAGCTTTCCCTAAAGAAATATCATTGCCAGTTTTTGAAGTTTTAAGTGCCGAAAGACGCGCAAATTTCTGTCCATTATTTTTTAAATATAGCTCAGACTGGCCTTTCTCATTGTTGCGGACGGACCACTGTAAAACGGGTTTGGCTAAAGGATTTTTTGCATTCGCTTTTTGGCTCTCTTCAGTTAAACCACTACCAATACCTTTTCCATAGGCAAATAACGGAATTGAGTAACGCATTTGGAAACTCACTTTAGAAGCGTCTTGCTCGTTTCCATCGGAAAGGCGAATCGGTAACTCATCTACAATCAACCGATATGACTGTTCTTTGCCATCTGGCAAATTGGCGCTTTTGGTTAAACGAAGCATATGCTTCTCACCTGCTTTAATTTTAGCTACAGGCGGGCTTGGTATAATTTCGGATTGCTCATTATAGTTATCTTTTAAGCCATCTTGATTCCATTTAAACACCCGAATTTGCACCATCGCATCGGTCTTGCCGGTATTTTGAAGCCAAACCGCTGTTGCTTTTTCATTGGCTTCAATTTTTGGATAAATAGGCCAAATTAAAAAAGTTGCTTGCGCCATCACAGGTGTAACAAGTGATAATGTACTTGCAAATAAAAAAGATTTTAAAATGCCATTTTTAATAAATGCAGAATTGTTCATACAAATCACCATGTAATCATTATTGAAACAGTATCTTTATAAATTCCAGCAGTATGTGGTTCATTATTATTTTCTAAATCAACGACACCATATATTTCAAAATTTGCCAGACGGTTTGTAGGTGTTGTGGCAGGCAATAAATATTTATTACCGACAACATATTCAGTAGACAAACTGCTAGAGTTATATAACTTATAAGGCAAATAATTCGAAGATGAACCATTTTTCATACGTCTTATATTATTCTGTAGATTTTCACCACCATCTATAGAAATACTAACAGGCAAGCTTTCAGTACAACGAATATTCCAAGATTCTTTGCTATTTATAATGTTAGAAACGACTTTATCTTTTGATAAAGCTGAATACTGACCAAAATCCATTTTCTGTTCGATATTATCTATTGAGCATCCATTTTCAATTTTAGCCTGAACTTTAAAACTAGAATTTAATTGAGGATCTACTGCATATACAAATGAACTTACAGATAGCAATAATATTGCTTTAAAATAAAAATATTTCATTTTCTTAAAACTCAATTGTAATTGGTACTATATCTCTATACTCACCCTTAGATATACGACCACCATCGTGTATGGCTTGACCAAAAATATCGATATTCTTTTTAATATTCATATCATTAAGAATAAAAGCATCATTCGCTCTAATTACTTGTTTATCTAAACCATAGAGCAAGTTATAAGCAACAAAATCTCTACCATTACTTAATGCATGATAATAATTTTGTGAAAAAGAAGCAGGAACTTTACTATCATTATTTCCAGAACCAAATATTATTTTTACAGTAGAAATACCAGCACACTGTATCTGTAAACCAGAGTTTCCATTATTCATAAAACTTGCGTCGATCACTCCATTAAAACCAGTTGAGGTTTCACCAAAATCAACAGTTCCGAAATTTAAATTTGTCGCATTATTTTCAACAACTTTATTATTAATAGAACAAGAGGGTAATAATTCAATTTGATTTGTTAACTTAGCTCCAATTTCACCCGCATTTAATGAAGAAATTAAAAAATAAGAAATTATAAATATAGAACCGCGATTAAATATCATCTCCCCTCCATTTAAAACAGGTTCACTCGCTTTTAAGTAAACCTGCCACTCAATCAATTATTTCTTTTTATATTTAGAAATTTACAGTAACTAATAGAGTATCTTTATAATCACCTTGAGCTTTTGCTGTGCCAGTGTTTGGAGCAATTGCACCGAAAATTGGTACCGCTGTAGCTTGGCCACTCACTGTAGTGAACTGTTGTGGCTGGTTTACAACATAAAGGTTTGTACGAGCAGCATCGCGGTAAACGTTATATGCAACTACATCAGCAGAAGCAGTATTTTTTAAAGTACGGTCTGTACGTTCACCACCATCAATTGCAACTGTAAAATCAACAGGATCCGTGCCGTCACAAGTCACAGAAATATTACCGCCTGTTGCTGCTGAAGCGACTTCAGCTGTTAATACGTTGTTCCAAGTACCAGAAGTTTTACCAAAATCTAAAGTACCAAACTTGTTCATATTCCCTTCAGTTTGACTACCACCTACAGTACAGCCTGTTGAGATATTTAATTTAACGTCAACCTGTCCAGTAACAGCCGCTTGAGTATTTACCGCATAACCAGCAACTATTAATGCTGCAAGAAGTGATTTCTGAATGTTTTTCATATTCATAACCTACATATATAATGATTAGTTTTGTAGAACAAAATGAATCAAACTCAATAAATAAAATATGTCCAATTTGTTTTATATATAAAACAAACTACCTTTTACTATTGTGTGATTCTTTTCACAATTTAATAACAATTATTTAACTTGTATACACACATTACAAAAAGACTATGTTTACTTATTTAAAATTCTTTCTTTAACAGTTAAAAAAACACCTAACTAAATACCCACCCCTACTTTAAAAAAAAGTCTAAAAAATAGAGAAAATAAATATCATCCATCAAATAAAAACTAGTCAATATTTATTCAAATACAATAATTTATAGATTTAATAAAATCATAAGAAACTTATTATTATTTAAACAGGTCAGACGACCTATTTTAACTATTACTTAAGAGACAAAAATAAGTCACATGACCTATTTTTTAATTTTAGATTAGGTCATATGACCGATATTAAAAAATTATAGGTCACATGACCTATAATTAGTTTAATAGAATTTAAATATTTTATTTATATTTTTCTAATTTCATGGTTTAGAATGCCTTTTTTTAAATAGTACTTACAGGCTGGATAATGATCAAAATTGATACCTTTGATACTATGCAAATAAAGAAGTCCTTTACCACACTAAAAGGACAAGAAAGAGTAAAGCAAATCTTAAAAAATGCTGAGATAGTTTTTCTTACCAAAGGTTATTCTGGTTTTAGTATGCGAGGAGTTGCAGCTCAATCGAATATTAGTTTAAGTACCTTACAGCATTATTTCCAAAATAAAGATAGTTTATTAAAAGCTTTACTCGATAAATTAATTTTCGACTACATACAGCGTATAGAAATTTTAATCAACTTAAATGCAAATGAGCCACCCTTGCATCGGTTTATGAATATTATCACTAATATAATATATGAAATAGAACAACCGGTCATTACGCATACATTTAAAGAGGTTTTTTCTATTTCAGATCACTTACCCTATGTATATGATTCTTTATCAATGATACAAAAATATAATTTTGAACTTATATATAAAATTATACTCCCTATTCATAATAAGATCTCATCAGAAGAATACAAAGAAAGAGCCATAATTATAATTACACAGCTCAACGGTTATTTAGTTCAACATTCAAACAAAAATACAGATGAATGCTATAAACAATTTCTAAGAAATATACTTTTAAAAAATATATCAAGATTAGTTAGTGAACCATAAAATTAAAAACATAGGAGTATTTCTCCTATGTTTTAATATAAAATTTTCCTATCATATCCCTACATTAATGTTAAAAAACAACCATAAGAAATGATTAAAAAACAAGCTAATCTTATTAGCTATTGAAGAATAAATTAAATCAAAACATAATAGTCGCAATGATCAAAATTGAAATTTCAATCTTTTAGAGAATCTTAATGAATAATGCTAAAGCATTAAAATTTATAAGCTTTATGCTCGCTTTCTTGTGGTTTTATCAAGGACTGGTTCCTAAACTAATCTTTATTAACTCTGATGAAATATTTGTATGGCAAACCATCGGACTTTCTTTTGAGCATGCAAAACTTGCAGGGCGCGCGAGCGGTATAGCTGAAATTATTTTTGGTTTATTGTTTCTTTTTTATACTCATAAATATATTCACTATTTAAGTATTTTAGGTTTATTCGGTTTACTATTCTTAATTGGTTTTTTAAAACCTTCTACACTTATCTCGCCTTATAACCCTATCGTAATGAATATTTCGATGATAAGTTTATCAATTATCTATTTGCTTTTATTAAAAGAGCAAACAACTCATTTTCATAAAGCTGCTCAATAGCGTTAATTTTAAAAAAATTTAGAGATTTCAATGAGTTTATCTAGTCGTGAAGTTGGCTGCGTAGTCATCACTGGAAGCACAAAAGGTATAGGTTTAGCACTCGCCCACGCTTTTTTAGATCTGGGATGTTCAGTTGTCATCGCTGGACGAAACGCGGAGCATCTTAAGCATGCTCTCAATCACCTAGAAAATCATTTTAGTAAAGAAAAACTTATTGGTTCATGCTGTGATGTGACACAAATTGCAGATTTACAAGCCTTATGGGAGGGAGCAATTCAGCATTTTGGACAAGTAAATGTGTGGATTAATAACGCAGGAAGCTGTCACCCAACGAAAGAGTTTATTGACCTTCAGTCAGATGAATTAAATGCAGCCGTTTCAACTAATATTTTGGGCACAATGCTTGGTTCGCAAGTAGCTCTAAAAGGCATGCTCCGACAAGGGTATGGCCAAATCTTTAACATGGAAGGTTGGGGAAGCAACGGCGAATGGAGTCCGGGAATGACCCCATATGCGACCACTAAACAAGCAGTAAGTTATTTTAGCAAAGCACTTTATAAAGAGACCAAATCGACTTCTATTTTAACTGGTACGCTCAGCCCCGGTATGGTCGCAACCGATCTGTTAGTTTCGTCTTGGACCAATGGCAACGTACAACACTGGAAAAAGATGAAGCGCTTATTTTTCTTTGTGATTGATCCACCAGAGGTTGTTTGTTCATATTTAGCAAAACAAATTATTCAAAACAAGAAAACCAATCGACGCATCGCATGGATGACGCCTTGGAAGCTTTTCCTTAGATTTTTACAACCCTATTATTGGCGCAGAAACCCAGTTAAAGGTACGGCTTTAGAGCGTTTGTAATCGGGTTTATGAATATAACTAAAAATCTAATTTTAATAAGGTCAAATGATTTGATTGGCAAACGGATGGAATTTAGCAACTTAGGTACTTCCACCAATAAAAATGCTCAGCAAAAGCTTTTCTACAAAACTCTTACTGAGCTTTATGACTAATTCACACCCTCATTCTCTGAAGTATCTTCTTTATTTAAAATCCGCCCTTCTTGTTTTGGTCGAATCAACGGTGCTGTAGGTCTTGGATGATGAGTATGTGTATATTGCATACCTACTCCCGCATTGACGTCATCTGCAGCGATTTCAGTTTCAAAACGCTCATTATCCAAATCTCGAATTTCCTCGGTAATTCTTTCTACCTCATCTTCATCCACACCAAGTTCTTGCAAAATCACGCCGCCAAACTTAATTGCAGATTCAAACGTTTCACGAATCATAAAGTCCACTTTTTGTTTAACTAAATGCAGTGAATGCTCACGGTCATATGAACGAACTAATAATTTTGCCAAAGGAAATTCATGGGTCACGAGTTCTACAATTCTATTGGTCGTTTCCTTGCTATCTACACACACCACAATCGCTTGTGCTGTTGCGGCGCCAGATGCATGCAGAATATCTAGACGGCAACCATCGCCATAATAAATTTTAAAACCAAATTTTTCGGCGTTTCGAATCATGTCGGTATTATTATCAATAATGGTGACATCGACACCTCTTGCTAACAACAATTGACTAGTAACCTGTCCAAAGCGCCCAAAACCGATCATTAAAACACTACCGCTTAGCCCGTCGGCAATATTGATATTTTCTAATGAAACCTTCGTTTTTGCTTGAGTAAAACGTTTGAAAATAATACCGACAATTGGGGTCAATACCATTGAAAGCACAACAATAGCGGTTAAGTTAGATTTAACGGTGCTATCAATAACTTGTGCACTTAGCGCAGCCGAGAATAGTACAAAAGCGAACTCTCCACCTTGAGCCATAAGTAAAGCGCGATCCAATGCTTCAGTATGAGAGCTTTTCGTTACTCGAGCGACCATATAAATCATGAGCGCTTTGGCAAACATTAGGGCAATTACGCCACTCACAATCAGTTGCCAGTTTTGAGCAACTACCGATAAATCCAATGACATGCCGACCCCAAGGAAAAAGAGGCCCAATAAGATCCCTCGGAACGGTTCAATATCCGCTTCAATTTGATGTCTAAAGGTCGATTCAGATAAAAGCACACCCGCCAAGAAAGCGCCCATCGCCATAGTCAAACCACTGACTTGCATGAGTAACGCCGCACCCAACACAACCAGTAAAGCCGCGGCAGTCATGACTTCTCGGGCTTTAGCAGCGGCCAATAGTCTAAATAATGGGTTCAGTAACCAATACCCTGCCGCAATAAGCCCAGCAATTGCGAGCAAACCAATCCCTATATTTTCTAGACGTACCGATGTGCTTTCGACCACATGATTCGGTGCCATAAAAGCAACAATAGCCAGCAATGGCACAATGAGTAAATCTTCAAAAAGTAGGATGGCTACAATTTTTTGTCCTCGGGGTTGAGTCAGATCCCCCCGATCACCCAAGAGCTGCATCACAATCGCAGTCGAGGTTAAGACGAACCCTGCCGCACCAATAAAAGCAACTTGCCATGTAAAGCCAAATAACAGCCCGACACCAGTTAAAGCCAACGCACAAATGATGATCTGCAATGTACCAAGGCCAAAAATCTCGCGTCTAAGACTCCACAAATGTGACGGCTGCATTTCCAAACCAATCACAAAGAGGTACATCACGATTCCCAACTCGGCAATATGCAAAATTGCGGTGGAATCTTGAAAAAAAGCAAAACCAAATGGACCAATAATTAGACCGGCAATTAAATAACCTAATACTGAACCTAAACCAATACGTTTAAAAATAGGAACCGCAATGACAGCAGCCGCCAATAAAACCACGGGGGCAACCAAGCTAATTGAATGTGCTTCTGAGCTCATACATTTCTCATTTTATTTATCTGCATTTATTCTATGTGAAACGAGGTTTAAGGGCGATTATTAGTTTTGAGAAAAAGCATCCTAAAAATAAAATGGTTTAATGATCCGAAAATAAAAATTGAGCCTATAAATAAGAATCAAATATTCATGGACAAACACCCATAAAAAAAGCCCTAACGGGCTTTTTTTATATTAGGCAATAAATTTCAACATGAGCTGAATGACTGTCGCATTAATTAAGTCGACAAAGAATGCACCACAAAGCGGAACGATTAAGAAAGCCTTATGCGATGGACCATACATGTTAGTAATGGCTTGCATATTTGCCACGGCTGTTGGTGTTGCACCCATACCAAAACCACAATGACCTGCTGCCAATACTGCTGCATCGTAGTTTTTGCCCATGACGCGGAACGTCACGAATGCTGCATATAAAGCCATCGTAATGGTTTGCGCACCTAAAATAACCACAAGCGGACCAGCTAGGTCGGCAAGTTGCCAAAGCTTTAATGAAAGCAATGCCATTGCTAAATAAAGCGACAAAGACGCGTTACCAAATACATCAATCGCACGGTCGAAAATATCAATTTTCAATACGCTTTCTAAAATGTTTCTTAAGATTACACCGCCACCGAGTGCCCAAACGAAAGTTGGTAACTCAAACCACGTTCCCTTACTAAAGCCAGTCATAAATTCAGCAAACGCTAAACATGCTGCAAACATACCCAGTGTAGTAATTGCATTATCGGCAGTAATTAAACGGACTTGATGCGGGTTTTCAAACGGAGCAAGGTCATCTGAATTTTGTTCAAGATGTGTGTCGCGATTTTGAATTTCAGCATTGGTTTTTGGTTGAGCAAGGCTGTAACGATTGATAAGCAATTTCGCTAAAGGCCCACCAATCACACCACCAATAATCAAGCCAAAAGTCGCGCTCGCCATACCTAATGCTAAAGCACCCTGAATACCATGCTGACTTTCTAAAATTTCACCCCATGCGCCAGCTGTACCATGACCACCTGTTAAGGTAATTGAACCAGCAATCAAACCAATAAGTGGGTCAAGGCCCAATAAAGTCGCAAGGCTCATACCAACAGCATTTTGCACAACAATAAATGAGGCTACACAAATTAAGAAGATGATTAAAGCAGTACCACCTTCTTTAAGCTTCATAAAATTGGCACTCAACCCAATTGAAGCAAAGAACACGAGCATAAAACTGGTTTGTAATTCGCTACTAAAAACAATGCTATACCCCCACAATGTGTGGACAAGTAAAGAAACTACAGCAGCAACCAAACCCCCCGCTACAGGTTCAGGGATATTATAACGTTTTAAAAAATCAATACGATTAACAAGAAAGCGGCCCAACAATAAGACGATAACCGCCGAAATTAGTGTATAAAAACCATTAAAAACAAATTCCATATATACTACTTTCTGATTACATTCCTAATGGATTGTAAAATAATTATATTTTATTTTTTATTATTTAAAAAAAACACAAACAAACTTTACAAAAACCATCTTTATTTAATAATACCAATATAAATCAATGTATTATTTTGAGTATTTAGTAAAAAATCATGATGTATCCTCTCTTAAATTTCTATATTGCTTTGATAATTAATTTTTTAAACATTTAAATGCTCAAGCGATGAAATCAAGACATCTGGTTGCCTCAATCTTATTACCGATTTTTTAAGTAAGAGTATGTTGGGCTAAGCTAAGCTCTACTTGATACATTTAAAGAAAAATCCTGTCTTTTGGGTCACTGAACTTCTCCATCATTCACTTTAATATCCTTCAAAGACCAGCTCTTTACTGTTCTGGGCAACATCTTTATAGGTTTTATATTCAATGAGTTTATTGCTTAAAGTTCGTCAGAACGTTCCACAGCTACAATCTATTAAAAAATCTCTTCAGACACGTGCTGGTCAAAAAATACCTCACATGCTGATCAATGCATCAGATCTCTTTTTCAGAGGCCCTCAAATAGCTTTGTCAGGAAAAACACCTTTTGATGTGATTCATAAGCATGAAATCATTACCTTACGCCATTATAAAAATGAGACTGATACCACTACTCCTAAACACCGCGTACCTTTAGTTATTGTTCCACCACTAGCAGTGAACATGCTCATTTACGATTTGTTCCCTACTCGTAGTTTTGTACGTTTCTTTTTAGCCCAAGGGTTTGATGTTTACTTAATTGACTGGGGCGTACCAACCCGACACCAAGCAAAATACAACTTCGGTACTTATATTAAAGTTTTCATGCCAGAGATGTTAAAGCAAGTTCGCCTACACAGCGGTCAGCAACAGCTTTCTTTGCATGGTTGGAGTTTAGGCGGCGCACTTTCGCTCTGCTATACCGCATTGTTTAAAGATAAAGATATTAAAAATCTAATTATTCTCGCTTCCCCTATCGACACACATAAAGCAGGTTATATGGGGAAACTATACGGTAGTCTTACCAAACCTGCCGAATGGGTTCGCAAACATACGCCGTTTCGTATTCGCCATCATGTACCAAGTGAAGCATTTCATATTCATGGCTGGCAAAACACGCTTGGCTTTAAATTAACGGATCCGATTGGAAATTTGAAAACATATTGGGAACTTTTTAAAAATCTAGATAACCGAGAGTTTATTGTCGATCATGCAACCTCAAGTTCATTTATCGATAATATGCTGGCCTATCCGGGCGGTGTCATGCGTGACATTATTCTCCGTTTCTGGATTGATAATGAATTATCTAAAGGTGTAGTTAAATTTGGTGAACTTACCGCCTATCTAAAAGACATTAAATGCTCTGTGTTAGCTGTTGGTGGCAACACAGATATTATTGTCACAGCTGATGCTGTTAAACCACTCATGGATTTAATTAGTAGCCAAGACAAAACATTTAAGGTGGTACCCGGTGGTCATATGGGCGTAGTTTCTGGTAGTCAAGCACCCACTACGGTCTGGCCCGAAGTGAGTACTTGGTTAGCTACTCGTTCAGAATAATTAATTCAAAAGCAGTAAAGCCAGTGTAGTCAGTTCTATGCTGGCCATAATTCAAATTTTATAAGTCTGATATTCTAGTTTCATTTATATTACAGTAGTTTTTTCTCATAATTCAAAAGCAGCTCATTACTAGATAACTCAAAAATATAAATATAATTTCCTCACTATTAATCACATTAAAATCCTTCAACACATAAATTTTATTTATTAGAAATACAACTTAATAAAACAATATTTTATCAAATGTTAAAATTTTTTAAATAGATCAATTTTTTCTTATTAATATTTATAAATTTTAAGAAAAGTACCTCTTAAAGTTGATGTTACTTTTTGTTATTTATGTAAAGCTCATCTAAACAATATATTTACTTAAGTTACTGTTAAACAATTATTTTTATAAATTTAATTTTGTAAAATTTGATCATTATTTATACAAATGTAGGCAGTCTCTCACAATTATGTAAGCCAAAGCTTACAACTCAACTGATTGTTTTTCTTATAATTAATTTCAGTACATATAAGCACTCTTTACTATTAAATAGAAAGCTGAATATTAATAAAGAGATCTGGAGAAAATGATAAAGTCATCTTTATTAATATAAAAACTCTTAATAATAGAAAAAGAATCTCAAAAATTAATATGTACTATCTTTCCTCTGGAAACAGAGGAAAGATACTTTTTTAATCATCAGATAGGGTATAGAAAATGTTTATTGCAAAAAATATATTTGTATATTTACTATCAATGTTAGCTTTATGCTTACTGATTATTTTCTTTAATTACATAGGAATAAACGAGACGATTAATCTTCTTCTCTCTTCTGCACTGTTTGGAATATTTATTACTTGGTATTTTAAAGGTAGTGGACTCTGTCTCGCCCTATTTAGCTTTTTTTATTGGGCTATGTTTGTCATTAGTCAAAGCTTAGAAGTGATATGGATGCTCGCAAGTTCAGTTATTGTATATTTAGTCATGACTAAAATATTACCTAAACTCAAGACCATCCATATTGGCGTGATAGCCAAATAGCTAAAACGGTTTCACCCCACGATTCACCATACCCACTTTCTTAACTGTGTTAATTTTAGTTTGTTCGGCAATGACTAATTCATTGATGAAAGCTTTTAAATTTTGCTCATCAAGACGAATAGGATTAAAAGTACTTTCTCCCATTTTTAGAAAGAAAGATTCGATATTTGTATTACGTTGTACATATTTCATTGACCATCGTTGAAACGAGTTTTGTTCAATGGAATATGTACACAACCATTTAACATTGTGGTGTCTTTCATCATTTGTAATTTTTTCAAATAATCGTTCAACCACCTCTCGTTCACCTTCCAAGCATTGAAAGAAAGCATTATCGGCATAATAGAGCACCCCACAGATCTGATTCAAATCATTGAAATCTCGTGCTTCTGTCAAAATATCACGCAAATCTTGCAACAAATCTTCATTTTTTTCGTTTCGTTGACTGGCATAACACAGGCGAACGTTCATTAGCAATTCCGTGAAATATAAAATTTCTTTATTTAAAGATTTTTTAATCTACCATATCTCTATTACTAATAATTTATATTTCACTCATATTCTAAAGTTTATTTTAAAAATACGTTCGATTATTAACTATAAGAGCTTAATAACTAATGATTTATATTCACAAGAAAATAAAAAGCCCTCCTATTGAGGGCTTTTAATGCTCTAAAAGAACAATAAATTTCTTTAAAAGCTAAAATAAAAAAAAGCACTAAAAAGTGCTTTTTTTACTTGCTGTTATATTATTGTGGAATAATATTTACAGCATTTGGGCCTTTTTGCCCTTGAGTAACGGTAAATGTTACGCGTTGACCTTCATGCAAAGTTTTGAAACCAGAACCTGTGATTTCTTTGAAGTGAGCAAACACATCTGGACCGTTGTCTTGTTGAATGAAACCGAAACCTTTAGTTTCGTTAAACCACTTTACTGTACCACTTACTGTATTAGACATGATATATCCTACTGATTTCTAATATTTTAGAATCATTAAATAATGACCCTATCATAACTTTGAAAAAAGAATAACAAATTGAGCTTAATATCTTAAAAAACGAAGGATTATGACTAAAACTACGATACTTAAAAGAAGATTTACTAACAAGTCTTTTTTCTAGTTAACAGCATCATACATGAAATAAAATTGTATTCAAGGCTTTTATATAAATAATTTCCAAAACTTAAGTTAAATAAATATAAAACAATAGCTTAAAAAAAGATTAAGAAATTCAGTACATTGCTTAATTAAAAAACAATCTATGATGTGATAAAAGCATTGGAAAGCAACAGATATAAAAATGTCTATTTAGAAAATTGCTTGAGCACGAATGAAAAGTTATTTTAAAAATATAGATAATAAAAAACTCCCGAATAGGAGCCTTATTTTATTTGATGGCAGAGGATCAAGGACTCGAACCTTGACGAACGGTTTTGGAGACCGTCATGCTACCATTACACCAATCCTCTATATTCATGATTAAACACTCACGATTTAATCATAAAAAAAGCAAGATCATCGTCTTGCTTTTTTCAATGGTGGGGGCGAAGAGACTCGAACTCTTACACCTTGCGGCGCTGGAACCTAAATCCAGTGCGTCTACCAATTTCGCCACGCCCCCATCTGGGACATTTATTTAAAATAAATGTGGCAGAGGATCAAGGACTCGAACCTTGACGAACGGTTTTGGAGACCGTCATGCTACCATTACACCAATCCTCTTCCAAGATCTAGATGACTTAACATCTACATCAAACTTTAAGTTATTAACTTAAAGTGGTGGGGGCGAAGAGACTCGAACTCTTACACCTTGCGGCGCTGGAACCTAAATCCAGTGCGTCTACCAATTTCGCC
>NZ_JAHPVG010000030.1:0-536 GCF_025514755.1 Acinetobacter sp. WU_MDCI_Abxc222 | reverse complement strand
AAGTTTGAACGTAATAAGCCACACGTAAACGTGGGCACAATCGGTCACGTTGACCATGGTAAAACAACTTTAACTGCTGCGATTGCAACAATTTGTGCAAAAACTTACGGCGGTGAAGCGAAAGATTACTCACAAATCGACTCAGCACCTGAAGAAAAAGCACGTGGTATTACAATTAATACTTCACACGTAGAATACGATTCTCCAATTCGTCACTACGCGCACGTTGACTGCCCGGGCCACGCCGATTACGTTAAAAACATGATTACTGGTGCTGCTCAGATGGACGGCGCGATCCTTGTGTGTGCTGCGACTGACGGTCCAATGCCACAAACTCGTGAACACATCCTTCTTTCTCGTCAGGTTGGTGTACCTTACATCATCGTATTCTTGAACAAGTGTGACCTTGTTGATGATGAAGAATTACTTGAATTAGTAGAAATGGAAGTTCGTGAACTTCTTTCTACTTATGACTTCCCAGGTGATGACACTCCAGTTATCCGTGGTTCTGCGCTTAAAGCGTTGGAAGGCGATGC